>NZ_CP094984.1:2519273-2834182 GCF_022869865.1 Arthrobacter zhangbolii | reverse complement strand
ATCGGCCTGCCCATGTGCCTGATCAGTGCCGAACTGATACTCAAGCGGCTGCGCGGTGACACCGGCACCGAGGCGCTGCCAGAACCCGCCCCGTGGTCCGCCACGGCGGACAGTCGGCCGGAAAGTGCCGGCCGCGCCGCGGGCGGGGATGCGAAGCCCCTGCCCGCAGAGCCTTCCTCCGGGGACGGCGCCTGATGGGCGTGCTGTATCTGCTTTTCCTGCTGCTCTCGCTGGGGTGCATGGCCCTGTTGGACCACAGGTTTCGGCTGTTCTTTTTCGCAGATGCCCGCCGGGCTGCCCTGGTGTTGCTGATCGGCGTGCTGTTCTTCACCGGCTGGGACCTCGGCGGGATCGGCGCGGACATCTTCTACCGAGGTGAGACCCCGTTTATGCTCGGCCTGACCCTGGCTCCGCACCTGCCCGTGGAGGAAATCTTCTTCCTTGCTTTCCTCTGCTATCTGACGATGGTGGTCTTCGGGCTAGTGCGCCTGGCGGCCGGGAAAGCTGCAGCAAGGGACAGGGTGAAGCAGTGACCTATTGGACCCTCAACGCCTTTTTCCTGGTCCCGGCCGCGCTGGTGTTTGGAGCGGCGCTGCTGGCCCGGCGCCGCACGCCCGTGTTCTTCCGATCCGCAGCCGCCGTCACCGCGGCGGTCCTGCTCGGACTCACCGCCGTTTTTGACAACCTGATGATCCGGGTTGGCCTGTTCTGGTACAACGAGGACCGCATTTCGGGAGCCTTCATCGGAACGGCTCCGCTGGAGGATTTCGCCTATCCCGTCGCCGCCGTGCTGCTGCTGCCGGCGCTCTGGGTGCTGTTGCCCGGTCGGGCGCCTGAACCAGCTGCTGCCAGGCGGGCTGCACAAAGTACACCGAATACCAAGGAGAACCAGTGAGCGGCACCGCCACCCGTACGGCCGGCACCACCCTGCGGATGCTGCTGGTTTCATCCCGTCCGTTGTCCTGGGTCAACACCGCCTATCCCTTCGCAGCGGCGTACCTGCTGACCGCCGGCCGGATCGACGCCGCATGGGTCATCGGAACGCTGTTCTTCCTGATTCCCTACAACCTGGCGATGTACGGCATCAACGACGTCTTCGACTATGAGTCGGACCTGCACAACCCGCGCAAGGGTGGTGTGGAAGGTGCCGTCCTGGACCGCAGCTTCCACCGCACCACGCTGTGGGCAGCGCTGGCGACAAACGTTCCCTTCCTGGTGGTCCTAGTGGCGCTGGGCAATGCTCTGTCCGTGCTGGTGCTGGCCGTGAGCGTTTTTGCGGTGATTGCCTACAGTGCACCCAAACTGCGGTTCAAGGAGCGTCCGTTCCTGGATTCGATGACGTCCAGCACGCACTTTGTCAGTCCCGCCGTTTACGGGCTGGTTCTCGCCGGCGCGGAGTTCACCCCGGGCCTGTGGGCCGTGCTGGGGGCGTTCTTCCTGTGGGGCATGGCAAGCCAGGCCTTCGGCGCGGTGCAGGACGTGGTGCCGGACCGGGAGGGCGGCATCGGGTCCATCGCTACGGTGCTCGGCGCCCGGACGGTGGTGTGGGTGGCCGCAGCCGCGTACCTGGCCGGCGGCCTGCTGATGCTGCTGACCCCGTGGCCGGCAACACTGGGCGGGCTGCTGGCCCTGCCCTACATCCTCAACCTCGTACCGTTCCTTCGGATTACCGACGCGGGGTCGGGAGCTGCGAATGCCGGCTGGAAACGCTTCCTGAAACTGAACTTCCTCACCGGTTTCCTGGTGACGCTGCTGATCATTGCCTACTGGCCCAACCGATAGCCGCAGCGGGCCGCGGGAGAATAAACAGCAGCGAGCATAAACGCCAGCGTGCATAAACAGCAGCGTGAATAAAACAGCAGCGGCCGACCCCCGAAGGGGCCGGCCGCTGCTGTTTCATACGGAACTACCGGAAACCGGCGTCAGCGTAAACGGAGAAATTACTCCACAACGCCCACGAACTCGGCCTTTTCGTTGGCCGTGGTCTCGCCCTGGGCCAGGGAGAGGCGCAGCTTCTCGCCGAGGGTCGCGTCAACGTTGGTCCAGTACTGGATCGCCGCTTCGCGGATGTGCGGGCGCTGCACACCGGAGATGGCACCGGTGATGGTCTCCAGGAAACGCTCCTTGGCGGCGTCGTCGTAGACCTCGCGGTACAGGGTACCGGCCTGGACGAAGTCGCTGTCCTCGGAGTGCAGGGTCTGCGCGGAACGCACCAGGGCGCCGTCGCTCTCCCAGCTGCCTGCGCCGGCCAGCGCGGCGTCGGCCACCGGGCCGCCGAGCGTGTTCGGAGCGTAGACCGGGGTCTCCGGGGAGTTGTAGGAGAAGCGCATGGCGCCGTCCTGGGAGTAGTTGTTCACCGGAGCCTTCGGTGCGTTGACCGGCAGCTGGTTGTAGTTGGCGCCTACGCGGTAACGCTGGGCGTCCGGGTAGGAGAAGATACGGGCCATCAGCATCTTGTCCGGGCTGGCATCAATGCCGGGAACCAGGTTCGCGGGGGAGAGGGCAACCTGCTCGATCTGCGCGAAGAAGTTCTCCGGGTTGCGGTTCAGGGTGTGGGTACCCACCTTGATCAGCGGGTAGTCCGCGTGCGGCCAGACCTTGGTCAGGTCAAACGGGTTGAACCGGTAGGTCTTGGCATCTTCGTACGGCATGACCTGAACGTGCAGGTCCCAGGACGGGAAGTTGCCCTCGGCAATGTTCTCGTACAGGTCGCGGCGGTAGTAGTCCGCATCCGCACCGGCAATGCGTTCGGCCTCGGCACCGGTGATTTCGTGGTTGCCCTGGTTGGACGTGAAGTGGTACTTCACCCAGAAGCGCTCGCCCGCGGCGTTGATCCACTGGTAGGTGTGCGAGCCGAAGCCGGGCATTTCACGCCAGGAGCGCGGGATGCCGCGGTCGCCCATGAGGTAGGTGACCTGGTGGGCGGACTCGGGGGAGTTGGTCCAGAAGTCCCACTGCATGTCCGCATCGCGCAGGCCGGAGCCCGGCAGGCGCTTCTGCGAGTGGATGAAGTCCGGGAACTTGATGCCGTCGCGGATGAAGAACACCGGGGTGTTGTTGCCGACGATGTCGTAGTTGCCCTCGGTGGTGTAGAAACGCAGAGCGAAACCGCGGACATCGCGCCAGGTGTCGGGGGAACCCATTTCACCGGCCACGGAGGAGAACCGCTGGACGGTCTCGGTGACGGCGCCGGGCTGGAAGACGGCTGCACGGGTGTACTTGGAGACATCCTCGGTGACTACGAACTCACCGAATGCGCCGCCGCCCTTGGCGTGCACGATGCGCTCCGGAATCCGCTCCCGGTTGAACTGGGCCAGCTTCTCGACCAGGTAACGGTCGTGAAGGGCAATGGCGCCGTCGGCGCCGGCGCTCAGCGAGTGTGCGTCGCTGGCAACCGGGGTGCCGGTCTGCGTGGTGGTGAAGTTGGACATACTTGTTCTTTCTCTGGTGCTGACAAAAGGGTGGAGGAAAGTCTTCGGGCGGGCTAGGAGGCTGCTGCTTCGGCGCAGTCGGTGCAGAGCCCGCGGTAGAGCACATCGGCAATCTGGATTGTCATGCCGTGGGTGTTGCCCGGGGTGAGGCACGGGGCGTGGCCGACGGCGCAGTCCACGTCCTCGATCCGCCCGCAGCCGGTGCACACCGCGTGGTGGTGATTGTCATTCACGCGGGTTTCATACCGGGCAGGGGAGTTGGGCGGTTCAATCTTCCGCACCAATCCGGTTTCCACCAGGTCCGCGAGGATGACGTAGACAGACTGCAGGGTGATGTCCGGCAGGTCCGTCCGGACGGCCGCCACGACGTCGTCCGCCACCGTGTGCGGTGCGGTATCGACGGCGCGAAGCACGGCCAGGCGCTGCTTGGTGACCCGGCGGCCGTGCGTGCGCAGCTCAGCGGACCACCTGGCGGTGGTTTCCTCAGTTGCTGCTGTTGTCCCGGTCATGGCATCCACCATACATGCTTAATCTGAGTTACTCATAATAAGTCTCGCCTTACCTGCCGTGCCGGTACGCTGGGCGTTGGTCCCGGGAAAGATCCGCCGCGGGGAGACAGCAGGGCAGCACGGTGTTGAAGCAGCACAGCGATGAAGCAACACAGGGAAGGCAGGGAAGCAGTGCCGGCAGTTACACAAACTCAATTCCAGCGCGTGGCGGTGGGGGATACACAGGTGGACCTGCGCACCTACGACGACGCCGGGACGCCGGAGCGGCCCGATGCGGGATCAGAGGTGGTTCTGGTGCACGGAATCGGGGCATCGGAGCGGTACTTTGGCCGGCTGATCCGCGAACTGGTGCACACTTCCACAGTCCACACCCTTGAGCTGCCCGGTTTCGGCAGCGCCCCGAAACCGGCAAGGCAGCTGCAGATGCAGGATTTCGGACGGATCGCCGTGCGCGCCCTGGAGTCGGCCGGCATCCAGGGCGCCCAATGGGTAGGGCATTCCATGGGCTGCCAGGTGGTGGTGGAAATGGCGCTCGCCGCTCCCGGGGCAGTGTCCTCCGTGGTGCTGCTGGCCCCCACCATCAACAATGCCGAACGCTCAGCACCGCTGCAGGCTTTGCGGCTGCTGCAGGACTCCCTGGGCGAGCCGGCCGCGGTTAACGCCATGCTGGTCAGGGACTACCTGCGGGCCGGGCCGCGCTGGTATCTCTCCACCCTTCCGACCATGATCCGGCACCCGATCGAGGAGCGAATCCGGGACGTGCAGGCCCCGGTGCTGCTGGTGCGCGGCGGCAGGGATCCGGTGGTCCGTGCAGACTGGGTAACCCGTCTGGCAGCGGCCCGGCCGGGCACCCAAACGGTGGAGCTGCCCGGCCAGCCGCACGTCATGATGTATACCCGTCCCGTGGAAACCGCCGCCGTGCTGCGCTCGGCGGTTCCGGCACGGTGACGCGGAAACCGGAGAGCCGGGTCCGTGAAACGCCGCCCGGTGTCCGCCCGCGGCGGAGCGGCCGGATGTCCCGATGGGCCCGGGAAGCCGGCGCCTGGGCCTCGGACTATGCCTACGTGGCCTACTGGCAGCTGCGCAACTTTTTCCTCCGCCGCGACCCGTCTGTCTATCTGCATCCCGGGGAACCGGAGCGGGCCCCGGTGGTACTGATCCCCGGTGTTTATGAGAACTGGCAGTTCCTGCGCCCGCTGGCCGATTATCTGTTTGAACGCGGGCATCCGGTCCACACCGTGGCCCCGCTGGGCTACAACCGCGGCGGCATCGGCGACGCAGCCGTGCTGGTGGAGCGCTACCTGGTGGAGAAGGATCTCCACGGAGTAGTGGTGGTGGCGCACAGCAAGGGAGGGCTGATTGGCAAGCAGCTGATGACCCTGCCGGATGGCGGCAGCCGGGTGGATCGGATGATCGCCGTCAACACCCCGTTTTCCGGTTCCGTCTACGCCAACCTGTTTCCGCTGGCCAGCATCCGGGCGTTCTCGCCCCGGAATGTGTTCCTGCAGCAGCTGTTGCGCAATGAGGGCGTCAACGCCCGGATCACCTCGGTCTACAGCAGTTTTGATCCGCATATTCCCGCCGGCAGCCACCTTGCCGGCGCACGGAACATCCAGTTGGAAACCATGGGACACTTCCGGCCCATCGGCGACTCCCGGCTGCTGGCGGTACTCGAACAGGAGCTGCTGGACGCCGACGGGTAGCTGTCCGGCATCAGAGGAGGCTTTTGTCGGGAGGGCCTGGTCAGGAGGCTCCGCGTGCCAGTGCCTGTTCCACGGCGGCGGCTGCGCCGTCCCGCCACGGCTCGCCGTGCCCGGTGAGGACCAGCGGCGCGGCTGTTTCAGCCAACAGAGAGAGCGAGTCGAGCGCCTCGGGGCTGTTGGCCGTTGCTGCCCCGGAGACGATCTGGGGCCCGGTGGTGCCGGTGTAGGGGTTCAGTGTCACCAGTGAATCGCCGCAGATCAGCACTCCCCGGTCCGGGAAGTGCAGGGCCACATGCCCGGCAGTGTGTCCGGGGGTGTGCAGGATCCGGGGCCTGCCGGGAAGGGCGTCCCCGGAATCAGTGGTCAGGCTGTGGACGTCCGTCACGCCGCGGACGTTCAGGGCCCCGGCCCCGGTCATGGTGCCCAGGACCGGAATCGACTTGGGGTACCGCAGCGGATACAGGAAGCGGTTGTTCTCATGCTCGTAGCGGTAGGGATGCGCGGCAATGTAGCGGTCCGCATCGTGGACGAGGATGGGCGTGCGGTACTCATGGCGCAGCCGGGCAGCAGTGCCCACATGGTCAAAGTGGGCATGAGTGAGCACAAGCGCCCGGATATCCCCGGGGCCATACCCCAGTTCATCCAGGGCGCCGGTCAAATGCGGCCACATGCCGGGGAGGCCGGCATCGATCACCGCCACGCCGTCGCCGTCCTCCACCAGATAGACGTTGACGTAGGCGTGCTCAATGCGGTGGATTCCATCGGCTACGTTGCGGGTAAACACGGTGATCACTCCTTGAGGCGGAACGGCGTGCGGATCGGGACGGCAGCGAAGAGCCGGCCGTTCATCCCATCCTAAGCATGCTTCCAATTGCGTTGCGCGCGTGGTGCCCCGAATCCGGCAGTCCGCGGCCCTAGACTGCTCGGGTGCCAAGACTGCTCGCCGACCTCACGCCGCTGCGCGAAAGCCCGGACTATCGCCGGTTATGGACGGGAACGGCACTCTCTGCAGTCGGCACCCAGCTCACCCTCGTGGCTGTGAGCCTGGAGGTTTACGAACTGACGCAGTCCAGCCTCTATGTGGGGCTGCTCGGACTGGTGGGCCTGGTGCCGCTGGTGCTCGCAGGGCTCTATGGCGGTTCCGTTGTGGATGCCTATGACCGGCGCAAGGTGGCACTGCTGTCCTCCGTGCTGCTGTGGGCCAGCACCATTGGTATTGCCGCGCAGGCGTGGGCGGGCGTGGGCAACGTCTGGCTGCTCTACGTGCTGGTAGCGGTGAATGCCGGTGCGGGCGGCCTCAACCAGCCGGCCCGCAGCGCCATCATTCCGCGGCTGGTCCGCCCGGAGCTCCTGCCCGCCGCCAATGCGCTGAACATGATGACCTTCGGGCTGGCCATGACCGCGGGCCCGCTGCTGGCAGGCGTGCTGGTGGCCCGCGTGGGGTACGGCTGGACCTACACGATCGACGTCGTCACGTTCACGGCCGCTATGTGGGCGCTGTACCGGCTTCCCCCGATGCCCCCGGTGGGCCAGGTGCAGAAGGCGGGGCTGGGCTCGGTGCTGGAGGGGTTCCGCTTCCTGGGCACCCGGCCGAATATCCGCATGACGTTTGTGGTGGACCTGTGCGCCATGGTGTTTTCCCAGCCGCGGGCACTGCTGCCGGCCATCGGTGCGTTGATGCTGGGAGGCGGCGCCACCACGGTAGGGGTGCTGCTGGCAGCCACCGCTGTGGGGGCGTTCCTCGCGGGCCTCTTTTCCGGCCCCCTTGGCCTGGTCCGCCGGCAGGGGCTGGCGGTGCTCTGGTCCGTGGCGGCCTGGGCGCTTTCCGTCACGGCGTTCGGTGTGGTTGTGGTGCTGGCCGGGCACAACGACGGCGAGGTCCCCTCGGTCTGGCTGGTTCCGGCGGCGGTGGCGATGGCATGCGCGGGGATTGCCGATTCGATCAGCGGGGTGTTCCGCTCCACTATTTTGCAGTCGGCTACGCCGGACGCCATGCGCGGCAGGCTGCAGGGCGTTTTTGTGGTGGTGGTTGCAGGGGGACCGCGGCTGGGAGACTTGGTTGCCGGCGTGAATGCCTCCTTCGCGGGCGAGGGATGGGCCGCAATCCTCGGCGGGCTGATCTGCCTGGCACTTGTGGCCGTGCTGGCCCGCACCCAGCCGCGGTTCGCCCGCTACGACGCACTGCATCCCGAGCCCTGAGAGGTCCCGAACCTTGAGGGAATGAGGCCCGGGCGCATCAGGAACACCCCGGCCGGGTTGAACGTTGAAGTGTATGGACTCACCATACTGATGCAGGCCCAGTGTGGCCTGCCTGAAAGGACCCTCGTGCATCACCATTACAACGGCCTCAAGACTGCGGCGCTGTTCGGTGTGCTCTTCGCCGTGCTGCTGGGTATTGGCGCCCTCCTTTCCAGCGGAACGGGCAGCCCCGCATATATCTGGATTTTCCTGCTCATCGGCCTGGCCACCACGGCGTACAGCTACTGGAACAGCGACAAGCTCGCCATCCGCGCCATGCGTGCGGTGCCTGTCACGGAAGCGCAGGCTCCGGAAATGTACCGGATTGTCCGGGAACTCTCTGCCAAGGCCGGCCAGCCCATGCCGCGGCTGTATGTCTCTCCCACCATGGCTCCCAATGCCTTCGCCACCGGGCGCAACCCGCAGCATGCAGCGGTGTGCTGCACCCAGGGAATCCTTGCCCTGCTCAATGAGCGGGAACTGCGCGGCGTGCTCGGCCATGAGCTGATGCACGTGTACAACCGTGACATCCTGACCTCGTCGGTGGCTGCTGCTATTGCCGGCGTCATCACCTCGCTGGGCCAGTTCCTGCTGTTCTTCGGCGGCGGTGACCGGCGGAACTCCAACCCGCTGGCCACTATCGCCATGGCCCTCCTGGCCCCGCTGGCAGCGTCGCTGATCCAGATGGCCATCGGCCGCACGCGTGAGTACGACGCCGATGAAGACGGTGCCAGGCTCACCGACGATCCGCTGGCGCTGGCTTCTGCCCTGCGGAAGCTGGAAAGCGGAACCCAGCGTGCACCGCTGCCGGACACTGACCAGAAGCTTGCCAATGCCGCCCACCTGATGATTGCCAACCCGTTCCGCTCCGGCGTGCGCGGCCTCCTGGCCACCCACCCGCCGATGGCTGACCGCATCCAGCGGCTGGAGCGGATGGCCGGCCGGGCGCTGGGCTCCTAGGCCGGCCTGCCGGAATGCAGGGGAGGAAGTAGGCTTCGGGAATGCGCCTTTTACTCATCCGGCACGGCCAGACCCCGTCAAACATCGGGCACTTCCTGGACACCGGTGTCCCGGGACCCGGGCTGACCGAACTGGGACTGGAGCAGGCAGCCGCCCTGCCTGACGCCCTGGGCGCCGAACCCATCGACGGGATCTTCGCCTCCAACCTGACCCGCACGCAGCTGACCGCCGCGCCCCTGGCGGCTGCCCTGGGCCTGCCGGTGCAGATCCGGGACGGCCTGCGCGAAGTCTCGGCCGGGACGCTGGAAATGCGCAATGACCGCGACTCGATCATCACCTACCTGAAAACGGTGTACCGGTGGGTGCAGGGCGATACCGGCGCGAGGATGCCCGGCGGTCCCGACGGGGCTGCCACGCTGGCCCGCTTCGACGCGGTGGTCCGGGAACTGGCCGGAGCCGGCCTGAAGACGCCGGCGATCTTCAGCCACGGCGCCATCATCCGGGCCTGGGCCACCGCCCGTGCGGAGAACGTGGGGGCGGACTTTATTGTGCAGAACGCACTGAGCAACACCGGGGTGGCTGTCATGGAGGCTCCGGAGCTGCCCGGCGGGGGACTGGGCCCGTGGCAGCTGCTTACCTGGATGGGCGAGCCCGTGGGCGGGGAGGCACTGCAGGACTTCGGTGAGGACGGCCCGGCGGCGGACAACGTCGCCCTGTAAAACCACAGGTCTTCACACTCGAACGGCGCCGTCTCCAGTGAACCGGAGGCGGCGCCGTCGTCGTTGACCCGGGAGTGGGAACGCCCCGGAAAACCCGCTTTAGCGGAAGTTGATGAACTGCAGGTCCACTTCCAGGTCTGCACCCTTCAGCAGTGCCATGGTGGCCTGCAGATCATCGCGGGACTTGGAGCTGACGCGCAGCTCATCGCCCTGGATCTGGGACTTGACGCCCTTGGGGCCTTCGTCGCGGATCAGCTTGTTGATCTTCTTCGCCTGGTCCTGCGCGATGCCCTCCTTCATGGAGGCTTCGATCCGGTATTCCTTGCCGGAAGCGAAAGGCTCGCCCGCATCCAGGGACTTCAGCGAGATTCCGCGCTTGACCAGCTTGGACTGCAGCACGTCCAGGACCGCCTTGACCCGGTCCTCGGAGTTGGCCTTCATCAGGATCTTCTCGCCGCTGAAGTCCACCTCGGCTCCAACGCCCTTGAAGTCATACCGCTGGGCAATTTCCTTCTGCGCCTGGTTCAGGGCGTTGGCTACTTCCTGTTTGTCGATCTTGCTGACTACGTCGAACGTGGACTCGCTGGCCATCTCTGGACTCCTCGGGTTGGTGGCTTTTCCTGGTACTTAGCGTAGTAGGTTCTCCGCCTGGATGTGCCCGGTTCCCAGCCTGTATCCAGTAAACGCCCGGTGATGTCACATGGACATGGGACAGGCTGAGGGGGTGGAAAACCAGCAGTTACCAACTCCCCGCCCTTCACCCCGCCGTCCCGCCGCGCTGCGGTTCCGCACAGCCGCCGCCGGGTCATTCCTTGCGGCAGCCTCTGCGGCCGGACTGGGGGCCGCGGCTGCCGCACCGGCTCGGGCGGCCGAAAGCAGCCCCGTGTCCGCCCCTGCGCCGTGCCCCTCGGCCCTGCCGGAGCCCGACGTCGAACGCGCCGAGAGCGCTGCCGAACGGCTCGGAGGTGTCCGCACGGATCTGGCGAACGCGGTGGAATGGGGATCCGTGACGCAACTGCAGGCGGACCGCTTTTATGCCCAGGTCCAGGCCCGGATTGAGCGCGGGCTGTAGGCAGTTTTGCGGGTCTGCAGGCGGTGTGGAATCCCCGATTCGTAACTTCGGAGAATCTTCGGTAAAGTTGTCTTGCCCGCAGTTACTGCGGACAAAGTCTTCACTTGAAGACGTTCGGCAGATTACCCGAGCGGCCAAAGGGGGCTGACTGTAAATCAGCTGGCAACGCCTACGGGGGTTCGAATCCCTCATCTGCCACCGGCTAACCCGTCCTCGCCTAACCGGTGAGGGCGGGTTTTTCCGTATCCCGGGTGCTTGCGCCCGCCACCCCGAAGACATTAGGGTCCCTAAATATGAAGACCGATCCCGCACTGGATGAACTCGCGGAGGGGTTTCGCGAATCGCTCCGGCTGGCACTGTACATTGCCCGCAACATGGATGCGGATACAGACCTGAGCTCCAGTCAGATCAGCGTCCTGAGAATGGCCGCCGGTGACGGCATGCGGGTTACCGGAATAGCCCGGAACCTCGGGGTGAAGGTGCCCAGTGCCACCGAGCAGATCATCCGGCTCGAAGCCGCCGGACTGCTGCTGCGCAGTCCCGATCCCGCTGATTCCCGCGGCGTCCGGGTCACCCTGACCCCCGAAGGCGCCAAGGCGCTGGCAGAAGGAGACCGTAACCGGACCGCCCTGATGGCAGACCTGCTTCGGCAGCTGAGTCCGGAGGACCGGACCGCGCTGGCGGCTGCATTGCCGGTGATCCGCCGTCTGACGGAGCTGCCTCCGGCCCAGGGCCCGCTTCACCGGTCAGCGAACAGCTAGAGACATTGCCCTTCAGCCCCGTTAGCGTTGGAGGATGGCTACTATCGACATCACCGAAGCAACCTTCCCCGAAACCATCGAGGAAAACGACATCGTCTTCGTGGACTTCTGGGCGGATTGGTGCGGACCCTGCAAACAGTTCGCGCCGGTCTACGACTCCGTTTCGCAGCAGCACGAGGACATCACCTTCGCCAAGGTGGACACCGAGGCCGAGCAGGGGCTCGCAGCCGCCGCAGGCATCACCTCCATCCCCACGCTGATGGCGTTCCGCGAAAAGGTACTTGTCTTCTCCCAGCCCGGCGCCCTCAATGCCAGCCAGTTCAGTGAACTGGTGGACGCAGTGAAGGGCCTGGACATGAAGGCCGTGCACGAGCAGATCGCAGCGCAGGAACGCGAGGGTGCCGCAGGCTCCAACGGACAGCCCACCCAGAGCTAGCTCCCGCAGTTTTCCCCGGAAGGCAGGCACCGCACAGGGTGCCTGCCTTCCGTCGTTTAATCAGGTAGCCGCGGGCTGAGAGGGCCGCTGCCTTCCGCTACTGTCTACCGCCGCCGCCGTGCCGGTTGTAACCTCACTCGCAAGGGCGATCTGCCCGGGGGAGGAACGCCTGCATGCAGTCAACGACGACAAGAGACAGCGAGGCCGCCATGAGTTCCAATCGAGGAGTTGCCTACATCGAACCCGGTGTAGTGGAAGTGCAGGACATCGACTACCCCACCTTCGAACTACGGGACGGGCCGGGAGTGAATCCCGCCAACATCGGACGGAAGCTTCCCCACGCAGCGATCCTGAAGGTGGTCACCACCAACATCTGCGGATCGGACCAGCACATGGTGCGCGGCCGGACGACGGCGCCGCCGAACCTGATCCTGGGGCACGAAATCACCGGTGAAGTGGTGGAAACCGGACCGGATGTGGAATTCATCAACGTGGGGGACCTGGTTTCGGTCCCGTTCAACATTTCCTGCGGCCGGTGCCGCAACTGCAAGGAACGCAAAACCGGCATCTGCCTGAACGTGAACCCGGACCGGCCCGGCAGCGCCTACGGATACGTGGATATGGGCGGCTGGGTAGGCGGGCAGGCGGAGTACGCCCTGGTTCCCTATGCGGACTGGAATCTGCTGCGTTTTCCGGACAAGGACCAGGCCATGGAAAAGATCCTGGACCTGACCATGCTCTCGGACATTTTCCCCACCGGTTACCACGGAGCGGTCACGGCAGGAGTGGGCGTCGGTTCCACCGTCTACATTGCCGGCGCCGGCCCGGTGGGGCTCGCGGCCGCGGCTTCGGCCCAGCTGCTGGGCGCCGCAGCCGTGATCGTTGGTGACCTGAACCAGGAGCGGCTGGAGCAGGCCCGCAGCTTCGGCTGCGAAACGGTGGATGTGTCACTGGGGGACCCGAAGGACCAGATCGAATCGATCCTGGGCGTTCCGGAAGTGGATTGCGCAGTGGACGCCGTGGGCTTCGAAGCCCGCGGGCACGGTTCCGGTTCCAGCACCGAGGCGCCGGCCACGGTCCTGAATGCGCTGATGGACGTCACGGCGGCCGGCGGCGCGCTGGGGATTCCGGGCCTCTATGTGACAGGGGATCCGGGCGGAATCGACGAGGCGGCCCGCAAGGGATCACTGAGCCTGGACCTGGGGACGGGCTGGGCAAAGTCCCTGTCCTTCACCACCGGGCAGTGTCCGGTGATGAAATACAACCGGGAACTGATGATGGCGATCCTGCATGACCGCGTCCAGATAGCCAAGGCAGTGAACGCAACCCCCATCAGCCTGGACCAGGCACCGGAGTCCTACCGCGAGTTCGACTCGGGAGTGGCCCGAAAGTATGTGATTGATCCGAACGGCATGCTCTCCGGACACTGACGGACGGCCGCTGACGGACGCTGAGGGGCGGCCGCTGGCGGACGCTGACCGACCTGCAACGGCCGGCGGGACCACACTAAATCGGTCCTTCCGGCCGTTGTCTGCGCCTGCACTCTTCTGATGCCCATCTGCCCGGCGGTACGCTCATCTGGCCATCGGAGCCGGATTCCGCGGCCCCGGCCACCTGAATACTCACAGCTGATGAACGAGTCGGAAGCGGGGACAGCATGTGCCGTAGCAGCGGAAAGAACCGGATTATGGCGGGAGGCTCCTCATGAACGGAGCGGATACCGCCTGGGTGCTGGTCTGTGCCGGACTCGTTCTTTTTATGACACCGGGACTGGCACTTTTCTACGGCGGCATGGTGCCTGTGCGCAACGTGCTGACCATGATGATGCAGAACATCATTCCGCTAGGGGTCATCTCGGTTACCTGGGTCCTGGTGGGGTACACGCTTGCCTTCAGCAACGAGGGCAACTCCGTGCTCGGCGAGTTTGACGCGTTCGCCCTCATCGGCGTCGATACGCCGCAGTTCCATACCGTGGCCACCGGCGTGACCATTCCGGCGCTCGCCTTCGTGGCGTACCAGATGATGTTCGCCATCATCACCCCTGCATTGATCACCGGCGCCACGGCGGGACGGCTGCGATTCGCCGGCTGGGTGGTGTTCCTGGCGGCCTGGTCCATCTTGGTCTATCCCCAGGTGGCCCGCTGGCTGTGGCATCCGAAGGGCTGGCTGGGCCAACTCGGTGCCCAGGACTGGGCAGGCGGCATGGTGGTCCACGCCTCAGCCGGTGCCGCCACGGTTGCGGTGCTGCTGGTGGTGGGCCGCCGCCGGGGCTGGCCCAACCTGAAAACCTCGCCGAACAACCTCCCGCTGATGCTGGTGGGCGGCGGCATTCTGTGGTTCGGCTGGTTCGGATTCAACGCGGGGGACGGCCTGCAGGCGGACGGGATTGCCGCCCAGGCACTGATCAACACCCATATAGCCGGCGCCGCGGCCATGCTGACCTGGCTGCTGGTGGAACGCCTCACCAGCGGTCACAGCACCCTCGTGGGCGCTGTTTCCGGGGCAGTGGCCGGGCTGGCAACAATCACCCCCTGCGCCGGTTTTGTCGGCACCGGGGCGGCCCTGCTGATCGGGCTGATCGCCGGGTGTGTGTGCGTGCTGGCCGTACGGCTCAAGCAGGTTTTCCGTTACGACGACGCCCTGGACGTGATTGCCGTGCACTTTGTGGGCGGCGTCCTCGGCTCGTTCCTTCTGGGGTTTTTCGCGGACAGCACGGTGAACCCGGTCAGCGCTGACGGCGTATTCTCCGGCGGCGGCGGATCGCTGCTGTGGCACCAGGTGGTTGCCATTGTCTGCGTTGTGCTGTTCTCGTTCGTGCTGAGCTGGATCATCGCGGCCATCATCTCCCGCACTATGGGGCTGCGCGAGCCGGGGCCGGAGCAGGAGGACCTGGACCACGTCCAGCAGGGCGCCTCGGCCTACTCGCTCAACGGCATCACCTCACGGCCCACCGCGGCGGGCAGGGCAGCAAGCGGAGGTAGCTCCGACGAGGCGCGGAAGCATCCCCGGCCCAACCATTTGGTCAGTGCCGTGGTTAATACCGAACGCCTCGACGGGCTCCGTGACGCACTGCTGATGGCAGGAGCGCGTTCCCTGGAGCTGGCGGAGGCGTCCGTATACACCGGCAAAATCCGCACCGAAGCCTTCCGCAGCGAAAAGCGGCGGATGGACTTCGATGACTGGCTGCGCGTGCAGGTAGCCGTGGATGACGACCACGAGGAGGCCGTCGTCGCGGTGCTCAAGCGCTTCGGCGCAGAACCCGACTCGATCTACCGCGTGGCCATCACGCCGTACTGAGTCAGCGGACCTGCTCCACCTTCAACGGTTCGGCGAGCAGGGCGCTCAGCGATTCCTGCAGGTCCTGGAAGGCAGGACCGCGGGCATGGCGGTCCAGGTCCTCTTTGGAGGCCCACCGTTCGGCAAGGACTATCTCCTGCTCTGAATCCTCGACAACTTCGTAGCGCAGGCAGCCGGGCTCGGCGAGCACCTGTTCCACGGCAATGTCCAGGGCAAGCCGGACCCGGGTGCGCTCGCCGGGGTTCGGGACCAGGGTGGCACGGAGTTCAATGGGGTTGGTGGCATCAGTCATGTCCCTACCTTAGGACCCCGCCTGCTGCCGTGCGGCTGCCCCCACGCCGTCTCTTCGCAGGAAGCGGAACTCTTGGTAGCGTGACGGCACTACGTTCCGCAGCCGAAGGAGTCTGCCTTGCCCTCATATGCCGCTTCCGCTTCCGATACCCCGCTGTTGGACGAGACCATCGGTGCCAACCTGGAACGCACCGCGCAGCGCTTTCCGCAGGCCACTGCCGTGATCGACGTCCCCACCGGCCGGACGTGGACGTATGCCGAATTCAACGCGGAGGTCAATGCAGTAGCCGCGGGGCTGCTGGCGCGGGGGATCGGGGCGGGGGACCGGGTGGGCATCTGGTCACCGAACTGTGCCGAATGGACCGTGGCGCAATACGCCACCGCCAAGGCCGGGGCAATCCTGGTGAACGTGGATCCGGCATACCGGCAAAGCGAGCTGGACTTTGTGGTGCGGCAGAGCGGGATGCGTATGCTGCTCACCGCCCCGAGCGAGAAGCGCAGCGACTATGCGGCCATGGCGCAGACCGCGCTTGAAAGCGGCGGGTCCCTGACCGCACTTGTGCACCTGGCCGGTGATGGGGCCGGGAGCTTCAACGCCCTGGCGCGCGCGGGGAGGGCCGCCGGAGCGGCAGGGGAGGCCGCCGTGGCCGAACGGATGGCCGGGCTCCGGCCCGGGGACCCCATCAACATCCAGTACACCTCCGGGACCACTGGCTTCCCCAAAGGTGCCACCCTGACGCACGCAAACATCCTGAACAACGGATACTTCATCGGCGAACTATTGGACTACACGGAAGCGGACCGGGTGGTCCTGCCGGTGCCCTTCTATCACTGTTTCGGCATGGTGATCGGGAATCTGGCAGCCCTCTCGCACGGAGCGGCCACCGTGATTCCCTCCCGCACGTTCGACGCCGGCGCTGCCCTTGCCGCGGTCCAGGCGCACGGAGGCACCTCCCTGTACGGGGTGCCGACGATGTTCATTGCCGAGCTGGGCCTGCCGGACTTCGACCGGTATGACCTCTCCACGCTGCGCACCGGCGTGATGGCGGGCTCGCCCTGCCCGGAGGAGATCATGAAGCGCGTCATTGCGGAAATGAACATGAACGAAGTGGCCATTTGCTACGGGATGACTGAAACCTCCCCGGTTTCGACGATGACACGGGGCGGGGATTCACTGGCCCGCCGCACCCGGACAGTGGGGCGTACCATGCCGCATCTGGAAAGCCAGGTGGTGGACCCGGGGACCGGGGAACAGGTTCCGTTCGGAGCGATCGGTGAACTGTGCACCCGCGGCTACAGCGTGATGACCGGGTACTGGAACCAGCCCGACGCCACGGCTGAGGCCATTGACGCCGACGGCTGGATGCACACGGGCGATCTGGCCCGGATGGATGAGGAAGGCTATGTCAGCATCGAGGGCCGGATCAAGGACATGGTGATCCGCGGTGGAGAAAACATCTATCCGCGCGAGATCGAGGAGTTCCTCTATACCCATCCGGACATCCAGGACGTGCAGGTCATCGGCATTCCGGATGAGCGCTACGGCGAGGAACTCATGGCCTGCATCATCCCCGTTCCGGGCGCACCGGCACCGGACACCGCCTCTATTGCGGAGTTCTGCAGCGGAGCGCTGGCGCACTACAAGATTCCCAAATACGTGCAGATCCGGGGCAGTTTCCCAATGACGGTGTCAGGGAAAATCCGGAAGGTCGCCATGCGGGAGGAAGCCGTCGGCAGGCTGGCCGGCACCGGGCCGGCAATGCCCTAGCGAGCGGGCTCTCCTGTCGCACCCGGCAGTGTCCCGGCCGGGGTGGGTGCACGAACCGGACTTAGCGGCGGCGGTGGTCCATCGGCGCCAGCTTCGGCCCGTAAACGGGCTTGCGGTACCCGCTGAGCATGATCATCCGTACTACCCGCTGACGGTGCCCGCGCCAGGGTTCAAGCAGTTTCAGCATGCCTGCGTCATCGGTTCGGCGGCCGGTCAGGGCGGCTCCCACGTAGGCGGCGAGATGATAATCGCCCACGGATACCGAGTCCGGTGCGCCGTGCGTGCGCTGGGTGATTTCCGCAGCACTCCAGGCTCCGATGCCGGGGACCGAGCAGAGTTTCGAGGTCAGGTTCTCCCCAAGCGGGACACCCGCCAGGCGCTCCAGACCGGATGCCAGTGAGCAGGCCCGGAGGATGGTGGTGGAACGGGAATGGTCAACGCGGGCCTTGTGCCAGTCCCAGCTCGGGATCCGCCGCCACGTCTGCGGCGCCGGTGCCGCCTTCATGCCGGCGGGCGCCGGTCCCGGGGCGTCCGTTCCGTAACGGGTCACCAGATAGCGCCACGCGTAGTACGCCTCCAGCACCGTGACCTTCTGCTCCAGGACCACGGGAATCAGGGAATCCATGATGCGGCCCGTGCTGGGCAGGCGGAGCGAGAGGTTCCGCCGGCGGGTTTCGCGCACCATGCGCGGCAGGCCGGCACGGAAATCCTCGTCGTCGAAGCCGGACCAGTCATCCTTTTCACCCAGCAGGTCAGGCACCGACGCGAGCGCGCAGCGTGCGCCGGGACCCCATGCCCGGGCCTGTATCCGGGCACCGGGAGCGGGCACGGGTTCTTCCCGCAGATTCAGAGTTGCCGGGCCCTCGGGAGTAAGGAAGGCCAGCCACGCAACGCCGTCACCGAGCCGGATGGTGGGATCCTGTTTGCCGCGGACCAGGATGCGCAGCGAGGTCTGCAGGCAGTACGGTGCCGGTGACTCCCAATAAGCAGCCGCGGCGCCGGACGGGCCCGAAGGCAGCGGCCGGAGTGCAGCCGGCACCACGGGAACAGCTGCGGTGAAGGACATGCACCTATGGTTGCACGCGCGGCCCCCGGTCCGGGCCTCCCGGAGGGCCGGACCGGGTGTGGGATTTGCTACGCTGCGTTCCGCCCCGGCTGTCCTGATTCGGGATAAGAAGTAACGTGGGGCACATGAAGTATGCGAACACCGTCCTGGACCTGATCGGCAACACGCCCCTGGTGAAGCTGCACAACGTAACCGAGGGAATCAGCGCCACGGTCCTGGTGAAACTCGAGTACCTGAACCCGGGCGGCTCCGTGAAGGACCGCATTGCCGTAAAGATGATTGATACGGCGGAACGCGAAGGCAAGCTGAAGCCCGGCGGCACGGTAGTGGAGCCCACCAGCGGCAACACCGGCGTCGGCCTGGCCCTGGTGGCCCAGCAGAAGGGCTACAAATGCATCTTCGTCACCCCGGACAAGGTGGGCGTGGAAAAGCGTGACGTGCTGCGGGCCTACGGCGCCGAAGTAGTGGTCACCCCCACCGCGGTTGCTCCGGACAGCCCGGATTCCTACTACGGTGTTTCGGACCGGCTGGTACGGGAGATTGACGGTGCCTATAAACCGGACCAGTTCTCCAACCCGTCCGCGCCCGCAAGCCACTACGAATCCACCGGGCCCGAGATCTGGGCGGATACGGAAGGCCGGGTCACGCACTTTGTGGCCGGTGCAGGTACCGGTGGCACAGTCACGGGCACCGGGCGCTACCTTAAGGAAATCTCTGCGGACCGTGCCTCCGGGCCGGTGCGCGTGATTGCCGCTGATCCGGACGGCTCCGTCTATTCCGGCGGCACCGGACGCCCCTACTTTGTGGAGGGCGTCGGCGAGGACATGTGGCCGGACAACTATGATCCGTCCGTCCCCGATCAGGTGGTTGCCGTGAAGGACGCGGACTCCTTCACCATGACCAGGCGCCTGGCACGGGAGGAAGGTCTCCTGGTAGGCGGTTCCTCCGGCATGGCTGTGGTGGCCGCGCTGGAGGTGGCCCGCGGCCTGGGGCCGGACGACGTCGTGGTGGTCCTGCTGCCGGACAGCGGCCGGGGCTACATGGGCAAGATCTTCAATGACGACTGGATGCGCTCCTACGGGTTCCTGCAGGACGGTGACGGACAGGCCTGCGTCCGGGACGTCCTGGCCACCAAGGATGGTTCGCTGCCTGACCTGGTGCACACCCACCCCAATGAAACGGTGCGGGATGTCATTGCCATCCTTAATGAATACGGCGTCTCCTATCTGCCCGTCCTTTCCCAGGAGCCGCCCGTCGTCCTCGGCGAAGTCCTGGGCTCGGTGGATGAGCGCTCGCTGACGGAGAAGCTCTTCCGCGGCGAGGCCAAGCCCACTGACCGGATCACCGAACATATGGGTCCCCGGCCCGCCCTCATAGGCGCCGGTGACTCCGTGGAGGCAGCCCGGGCGAAACTGCAGGACGACGACGCCGTGATGGTTACGTCCGATGGCGCTGCCGTTGGCATGCTCACCCGGCACGACCTACTTTCGTACCTAAGCCTTTAACCGGGCACAGCCGCTACGTTCCGGCGTGCCGGAAGGCTGCGCCTACGCACCGACCGCCGGCCGCGCCGCCGGCTCCAAGGAGTAACCATGACGAGCTTCAGCACCCGCGCCATCCATGCGGGGCAGGCACCCGATCCCACCACCGGCGCAGTGATTCCGCCGCTCTACCAGAGCACCACCTATGCCCAGGACGGAATCGGCGGACTGCGCAACGGCTATGAATACGGCCGCGGCACCAACCCCACCCGTGACTCCCTGCAGGAGCAGCTCGCTGCCCTGGAGGGCGGCAGGCATGCGTTCTCGTTCAGCTCCGGGCTCGCTGCGGAGGACGCCCTGATCCGGGGCCTGCTGGCACCGGGGGACCACATTGTGCTGGGCAATGACGCCTATGGCGGTACCTACCGCCTGATCAACAAGGTGCTGGGCGCGTGGGGGATCACCAATGCCGCCGTGGACATGTCGGATGCGCAGGCCGTGGCCTCGGCCATCGCGGCATCGAACACCAAGCTGGTCTGGCTGGAAACACCATCGAACCCGATGATGAAAATCTCCGACATTGCCGCCACTGCCCGGGCGGCGCATGATGCCGGCGCGCTGCTCGTCGTCGACAACACCTTCGCGTCCCCCTACCTGCAGCAGCCGCTGTCGCTCGGCGCGGACATTGTGGTGCACTCCACCACCAAATACATCGGCGGGCACTCTGATGCCGTGGGCGGCGCGGTGATCCTGAACGACGATGCCATGGCGGAAAAGATCGGCTTCATCCAGTTCGCCGTCGGCGCGGTGTCCGCCCCGATGGAGGCCTGGCTGACCACACGCGGGCTGAAGACCCTTGCGGTGCGGATGGACCGGCACTCTTCCAACGCCATGGCCGTGGCCCGCTGGCTGCGCGACCAGCCGGCGGTGGAGAACGTGCTGTATCCGGGGCTGGAGGATCACCCGGGACACGAACTGGCCAAGGCACAGATGAAGGATTTCGGCGGCATGGTGTCCGTGTCCTTCAAGGGTGGCGAAGCCGCGGCGCGCAAGGTGGCAGAGTCCACGCGGCTGTTCCTGCTGGCTGAATCCCTGGGCGGCGTGGAGTCGCTGATGAACTACCCCTCGGAAATGACGCATGCCTCGGTCAAGGGCACGGACCTGGCCGTTCCGGAGAACCTGCTGCGCCTTTCCGTGGGCATTGAGGACATCGAAGACCTCATCGCGGACCTGGACTCCGCGCTGGGGCAGCTCTAGCGCTTGCCCCCGCCGGGGGGAAGGGCCCGGCGCGGAATGCGCGTCCCGGCCGGACGCTTCCTGGGATCACGCTGCTGAAAGAAGCGGTTGCTCGCCGGCATCCACAGCAGCGCCGCGGAAGCCAGGAGTATCACTCCCACGGCAATCAGCGTAGGTCCGCGGAACAGCAGCGGGAACCCCGCGATCAGGGCGATGGACGTCAGTGTTTCCCGTGCACTCCGCTTACCCGCCCGCAGCCGCAAAACGCTGTACACGCTGACTGCGGACAGGACCAGGACCAGCGCGCCGAGCAGGATCAGCGCGGTACTGTCCTGGTGCTGGGTACGGGCGGACACGATAAACGAGACGCCGGCAGTGCCCAGCAGGGCGGCGGCAACCAGCCACGTAGCGGCAGCGATCCGCAGGATCGGGGGCGGGGGAGTGCGCACGGGGGTCCCGGAGGCCGGAGAGGTGTTGCCTGTACGCATCAGCGGGGCGCCACCATCTGCTCGCGGGCGTCCTCGTCATAGCGGTAGACCTCCCGGCCGCCGATCCATACCTTCAAGGCGCGCTGCATGACGTCGAGGGGATCTCCACTCCACAGCACCAGATCGGCATCCTTGCCCTGTTCCAGTGAACCGAGACGGTCCGCGAGGCCGAGTACCCGGGCCGGATTAATGGTGACCGCCCGCAACGCCTCATCCCGGTCCAGGCCTTCCTTCACTGCCAGGGCTGCCTGATAGATCAGGAAGTTGATCGGTACCACCGGATGGTCGGTAATGATGGAAATCTCCACCCCCGCAGCTGCCAGCCTGCCGGGATTGGCCATGCTGCGGCCGCGCAGCTCCACCTTGGAGCGGGTGGTGAACAGCGGACCGATCAGCACCG
This sequence comes from Arthrobacter zhangbolii, assembly GCF_022869865.1. Taxonomy (NCBI): domain Bacteria; kingdom Bacillati; phylum Actinomycetota; class Actinomycetes; order Micrococcales; family Micrococcaceae; genus Arthrobacter; species Arthrobacter zhangbolii. The sequence goes on along the minus strand of NZ_CP094984.1, from coordinate 2,812,326 downwards.
GAATGCCGCGCGCGGCCAGGACGTCAGCGAGCAGATGCGCCTCGGTTCCGTGGTCCAGCACCAGGTCATAACCGAACTCGTCCGCGAGCCGCAGCGCCGTAGCGATGTCATCGGCACGGTGGGCGTGCTGCCGCCACGGGATTTCGCGTCGGAGCACCATGGCCAGCGCTTCCAAATGCGGGTCCCGGGTGTCCGGGTCCGCCTTGGCAACATAATTCTGCGCATCCATAAACGCCTGTCGGATCACCAGAGCAGTACCCAGCCGGGTGGACGGTGTCTGCTTCTTTTCGCTGTAGATGCGTTTGGGGTTCTCGCCCAGAGCGGATTTCAGTCCGCTGGGTGCCCGCAGAACCATTTCCTCCAGATAGCGGCCGTGCGTATGCAGGGCCACGGCCTGCCCGCCGATCGGATTGCCGGAGCCGGGATTGATATTGGCTGTGGTCACCCCGCCGGCAAGGGCGTCGTCGAATCCCGTGTCGAAGGGATTCACAGCGTCCAGCGCTCGCACACCTGCCATCACCGGGTCCGTCATCTCATTGGAATCGTTTCCGGCCCAGCCTTCCCCTTCTTCATGGACGCCAAGGTGGGTGTGGGCATCCACGAGGCCCGGCAGCAGCCACTTCCCGCCGGCATCGATGACCTCCGCATCTGCCGGCACCGCCACATCCGGACCAAGGTCCCTGATGCGCCCGTCCTCGATCAGCAGTGTGCCCTCGAAGGGCGGATGCGTGACGGGAACCACATGGGCATTGGTGAGGGCCAAAAGCGCGGGGGACATGGCGTACCTTTCGCTGCATTGTTCGTCTTCGGCCAGCCTATCGCCTGCCCACGCGGGGAGCGGTCCGGGACAGCCGGCCGGTAGACTAAGGCCACATCAAGATCGCACAAATACACGCTGTGTGGCGCCACACGCGCGGCCTGCGGTGCTAACAGGGAGAACAATGGGCCAGATCCACCGATCCGCCATCGTGCGGACCGCTGCGACCCTGGGAGCGCTGGCGGTTGCCGGGCTGCTCGTATGGACAGCTTTTGATTTATCGCCGCGCCACGGGCTGGATTTCCGCGTGTACCTTTCCGGCGGGCAGAGCATTCTGGACGCCACCGGTGAGCTGTACACCAAGTCGGTCCAGTACGACGCCGACAGCAGCCTGCTTTTTACCTATCCGCCCTTTGCCGCGCTGGTTTTTGCCGTGCTTGCCCCCTTCGGCCAGAGCCTGGGCATCAACATTTTCACGGGCATCTCCCTGGCCATTGCCGCTGCCACATCGGTCTGGGCCGTTCGGTACGTCTTCCGCCGTGAGAGTGTCCGGGACGTGCTGCGCCAGCCCTGGCTTCGCGCCCTGGCCATCGCCGGAACCGGATTCATCATTGTGCTGGGCCCCTGGCGCGAGACGCTGGCTTTCGGGCAGATCAATATCCTGCTCTTTGGCCTGATCATGGCGGACTTTGTGAACAAGCGGGAAGGCTGGCCAACCGGACTGCTGACCGGGGTTGCGGCCGGCCTGAAGCTGACGCCGCTGGTGTTCGGACTGTATTTCCTGGTACGGGGGGACTGGCGCGGGCTGCGCAACATGGCCTACGGCTTCCTGGCGACCTTTGGCCTGGGGTTCCTTATCCTTCCCCGCGAGTCGCGGACCTACTGGACGGATCTGCTGCCGGATACCTCCCGCATCGGCGGCGCGGGGTACGTGGACAACCTCTCCATCAAGGGTGCCATTCTTCATTTCGGCGGCCCCGACTTTCCGGTTGATATCCCCTGGCTCATCCTGTCGCTGCTGTGTGTGGCGGCCGCCGCCGTGGTCATCCGCATTGCCGGAAACCGCGGGCAGACCTTCACCGCCCTTGCCGTCACTGCACTGCTGATGCTGCTGATCTCGCCCGTTTCCTGGTCCCACCACTGGGTGTGGGTGGCACTCTTCATTCCCGTCCTGGCCCGGAACCTGCTGGACCTGGGCAGCGGACAGCGGAATCTGAAGATCACCGGCCAGGTCCTGCTGGTGTCCTCGCTGGTCATTTTCATTTATTCGCCGAAGAGCATCGGTGAACTGTTCAATTCACCGAACCTGGACTCACAGATCCCTGAACCGTGGCTGATGGCATCCAGCATTGGTGTCTTTTGGGGGATGGGGCTGCTGGCCTGGTGGCTCGCTGCCTGCTGGCGGAGCCGGCCGCGGAACTGGTGGCGCAACACCCCGCCGGGGCTGATGCGGACAACCGAACCGCAGTCCTAGACTGCTGGCATGAGAACCGGTTCGCTGCTGGCAGTGTGCCTTGTGCACGGACTGCTGCCTACCAAGGACGCCACCGGTGTCACCGCCATCGACAAGCGTCCGGTGGCCGGAGCCGTGCAGGTGCATCCGCTGGGGCTGACCGGGGATCTGCAAGCCAGCCGCAGGCATCACGGCGGGGAGTCCAAAGCGGTTTATGCCTATTCCAAGGCCGATGCCGACTTCTGGGCGAGGGAACTGGGCCGGGACATTCCGCCCGGTCTCTTCGGAGAGAACCTGCGCCTGGCCGGCATTGATGCCACCGAGGCACTGATCGGGGAACGCTGGCGGATCGGGACCGACGTTGAGATGGAAGTGACATGCCCGCGCACCCCCTGCCGCAATTTCCAACGCCGTATGGGTGTGCCCAACTGGACGCGCCGTTTCGCAGAGGAAGGCCGGGTGGGGGCATACCTTCGGGTCCGCCGCCGCGGCAGCATCTCCGCCGGAGATCCGGTGGAGATCCTGAGCCGGCCCGCCCACGGGGTCCGCATCCTGGACGTTTTCCGCGGACCGGACCAGGACCAGGCCGCTGCACTGCAGGCGTCCGCCAAAGCAGGGGAGATCACCCTTTCCCCGGAAATCCGCAAAGTCCTGCGCACCCTGTCCGCGAGGGCGGCAGCCGTCTGAGGCCCGTGAACCGGCCGCTGTGCCCAAGCTCACCGCCCCCGAATGGCCACCTGTTGCCCCGATGCCGTACAGTGGAACGCATCCCCCACTCCGGTATTCCCTTATTTTCCTACGGGTCATCGAATAATCGCTGAAACCGTACGGTACGTTGTGTTGGGGCCTGCATCCTATGCGGGCAGATTCATCTTTTGGGGAGCGCCGGCAAAGAAATCGTCACACCGGTCGTAGGCACAATCCAGTGAAATCGGCCCACAGCTGTGACGGAAAGTCCTGCCTGGGATTGCAACAGCGCCGGACTTACGTCCCGCAGCCGCATGGTTGCCCGGTCCCCGATTGAATGAGGATTACCTCTTGTCTGAAGCCACGCTGGAAAACACCCAAAACGCCGAGAGCACCGCTGTCGCCCCCGAAGCCGAAGAGAACACCGTTCTGTTCAGCGACTTCGGACTGGACGAGCGCGTCCTGGCAGCCCTGAAGGATGTCGGCTACGTCAAGCCGTCCCCCATCCAGGCAGCTACCCTTCCCCTGCTGCTCGAAGGCCGCGACGTCGTGGGCCTGGCACAGACCGGTACCGGCAAGACCGCCGCCTTCGCGGTTCCCGCACTGTCCCTGCTGGCCGGCCGGCCGGCGACCAAGGACACCCAGGTCCTGGTGCTCGCACCGACCCGTGAGCTTGCCCTGCAGTCCGCGGAAGCCTTCACTTCCTACGCCACGCACATGGACGGCATCACCGTGCTGCCTGTTTACGGCGGTTCCGCCTACGGCCCCCAGCTCGCCGGCCTGCGCCGCGGCGCCCAGGTTGTAGTGGGTACCCCCGGCCGCGTGATCGACCACATTGCCAAGGGTTCCCTTGACCTGTCCAACCTCGAGTACCTGGTGCTGGACGAGGCCGACGAGATGCTGCGCATGGGCTTCGCCGAAGACGTGGAGCAGATCCTGTCCTCCACTCCGGCCGAGAAGCAGGTTGCCCTCTTCTCCGCCACCATGCCCCCGGCCATCCGCAAGATTGCCAAGAAGTACCTGAACAACGCTGCGGAAATCACGGTCAAGTCCAAGACCACCACCGGTGCCAACACGCGTCAGCGCTACGTGCAGGTCATGGGCCCGCACAAGCTCGATGCCATGACCCGCATCCTGGAGACCGAAGACTTTGACGGTGTCATTGCATTCGTCCGGACCAAGGCTGCCACCGAGGACCTGGCCGACAAGCTGAAGGACCGCGGCTACAGCGCCGCCGCCATCAACGGCGACATCCCGCAGCAGCAGCGCGAACGTACGGTCGAGGCACTGCGTGACGGCAAGATCGACATCCTGGTTGCCACGGATGTTGCCGCCCGCGGCCTCGACGTGGAGCGCATCAGCCACGTCGTCAACTACGACATCCCGCATGACACCGAGTCCTACGTGCACCGCATCGGCCGTACCGGCCGCGCCGGCCGCACCGGCGACGCGATCCTGTTCATGACCCCGCGCGAGAAGTACCTGCTGCGTGCCATTGAAAAGGCCACCCGCCAGCCGGTAGAGCACATGCAGCTGCCCAGCGTTGACGTGGTCAACGAGAAGCGCCTGGCGAAGTTCTCTGAGAAGATCACCGAAACCCTCGCCTCCGAGGACGTTTCCATCTTCAGCGACCTGGTCACCAAGTACATCGCCGAGCACGATGTTCCCGCGGAAAAGGTTGCCGCAGCCCTGGCCGTTATGGCCCAGGGTGGGCGTCCGCTGCTGCTGCAGGAAATCCCGCAGGCTCCGGCCCGCCAGCGCGAACGGTCCGAAGGCCGGGGCGACGGCTTCGGCTCACGCGGCCCGACGCGCCCGCTGACCGAAGGCAACGCCACTTACCGGATCGCCGTCGGACGCCGCCAGCGTGTGCTGCCCGGCTCGATCGTGGGTGCCATCGCCAATGAGGGCGGCCTGTCCTCGGCCCAGATCGGCGGCATTGATATCCGTGCCGACCACACCCTGGTGGAACTGCCCGCGGACCTGTCCAAGGACCAGCTGCGTGCCCTGTCCCGCACCCGGATCGGCGGCGAGCTGATCCACTTGGAACTGGACAAGGGACGCAAGCCCTCGCGTGAACGCGAAGGTGGAAGCTTCAACGACCGTGCCGACCGCGGGTTCAAGAAGGACTTCAAGAAGCGCGACGGCGAGCGGTCCTTCGGTGACCGCGGCAGCGACCGCCCGTACAAGAAGCGTGAAGGCGGATTCCGCGACAGCGCCGGTACCGGTGCCCGCAAGCCCCGTTTCCGCGACTAGGAAACACCCGGCGCCGGGACTCCGGCGCCGGTCCGGACAGTAGGCCGGACAAACAAGGAAGGGCGCCTCCCGCTTCGGGAGGCGCCCTTCCTGCGTATCTGCTTCCGTGCAGGGTGCGGCCGGTGCCCGCTGCGTGGCTACCCGTTGTACGGCTAGCCGGCTGCGGGCTCCACGGGGTGGACCGCCCGGCGGCTCTCGAGTCGCAGTTCCAGATCATTCATGACAATGGCCGCCAGGTCCGCGAGCGTACCGGCCTCCTCGGCGGAGAACCGGCGGGGTTCGGTGTCCAGGATGCAGAACGTGCCCAGGTTGTACCCGTCACTGGTTTCCAGCGGTACGCCAGCGTAAAACTGCAGGCCGAACTCGCCGGCAACCAGGGGGTTGGACAGGGTCCGGGGATCCTGCCGGGCATCGCCGACCACATAAACACCGTCCTGGAGGATCGCGGAGGCACACAGCCCCGGGTCCCTGCCGATTTCGGTGACCTCCGTGCCGTGGTGGGACTTGAACCAGATCCGGTCCGTGTCCACCACACTGACAATCGCCACCGGAACGTTGAATATCCTGGCGGCCAACGCGGTGACCCGGTCGAAGGCGCCATCCGGGGGAGTGTCCAGCAGCTCGTAGCGGCGGACCGCGTCCATCCGCTGCGCCTCGTTGGCCGGCAGCAGCTCCGGGGCAACACGGTGCCGTCCCCGCGCGGCGATGATCATGTCATACAGGACCTGGGAGACGTCGTGGGCGCTGGGCCGCTGTGTGGCGTCCTGCGCGGTCATGGCACGCAGCAGGCCCTCCCAGTCGCCCCCGAGATCGGCGGGGATCTCCGGGTCGCGCAGAAGCCGTGCCAGGGCACTTTCCAGGGCCGGTCCGGGGAAGGCCGGCTTTCCAGTCAGGCACTGGAGCAGGACGAGGCCCAGCGAATACACGTCACTGGCAGGGACAGCTTCCTCGCCGCGGGCCTGCTCGGGGCTCATGAACCCGGCTGTGCCGGAGAAGGTTCCGTGTTGGGGCTGCGGCTCGTTTGCCACCAGGGCAACTCCGAAGTCGGTGAGCTTGGCACGGATCCGGGCATCGTCGCTGCCGTAATCGAACAGCATGACGTTCGCTGGCTTTACATCCCGGTGCACCACGTTGTTGCCGTGGATGTAGCCCAGGCCCAGTGCCAGGTCATAGCCGATCAGTGCTGCCTGGCGGCGCGGAAGGGGACCCTGCCGAAGCCGGTCCCGCAGATCCAGGCCCTGGACGAGTTCCATGACCAGATAGATCAGCGGGTGGCGGGGGTCCGCGGTGTCGGAGCCTGCATCCAGCAGGGTTACAAGGCTGTGGTGGTTCAGGCGCGCCAGGATTTTGGCCTCGGCATCGCTGCGCCGCAGATCCAATTCGCTGGTTGCCTTGGGGCGGATGATCTTTACCGCTACGTCGCGGCCAAGGAATTCGTCCCGGGCGCGGTGGACGGTGCCCATGGCACCGGCCCCGATCTGGTTCAGGAGTCGGTATCTTCCGCCCAGGAAGAGGCCCTTTGAACCGTGGTTCGGCACTGTGTTCACGTGCCCTCGCTTTCTCGTAGCATAAGCATACTTAGAAAACGGACCTGCAGTTTACCTCCAAGAGGCTTGAAATGGTGGTGCAGCAGCCTCCGAAGTGGCTCTTGTCACGTTGGTCGTTTTCGATTTCTTCTTCCAGAAAAGTGCTGGTAGAGTTTTATGTCGTTGCCCCGATAGCTCAGTGGTAGAGCGCCATCTTGGTAAGATGGAGGTCCCGGGATCGATTCCCGGTCGGGGCTCTCAATGGGAGGGCCCGCGTTGCTAAGGCTGTTTGTTTTGCAGAGGCCATTTTAGATGACGCGGGCTTCACTCATTTATGGCGGTGTAGCTCAGTTGGTTAGAGCGCACGACTCATAATCGTGAGGTCGGGAGATCGAGCCTCCCCACCGCTACACATCAGGGCAGGCATGGAAGTTGTAACTTCCATGCCTGCCCTTTTTGTTTGCCCGGATTACGCCTGCTTCCTGCGGTGCGGGTGGCCCGTGCCCTGTAGCACCACCACCGTGCTCACATCTCAATACATTGGAAACATCCGAAACATTGGAAACAATGGATCACAGGGCCGGGCCCGTCCAGATCAATCGCCACCCCCACGGAACGAAAGACGAAGACCATCCATGACTGAGAATTATCCCCATCCCGCCGACGGGAATGACCTGCCCACCCGGCGCGGCCTGCGTGCCCGGACGGTCACGGACAGCAGTGCGGAGTGGTGGAACCAACCGCCCCAGGGCGGGGACGGCGAAGCATTCGAAGGCCGAGACGCGGCGGCGGGGGACGGCGTGGACGATTTCGAGGGTGGAAACCTGGCCGGCGTGGGGGCGTACGGCGTTGGTGGCGGCAAGGATGCCGGGGGATTTGCGGGCGCAGGCGTCAGCCCGGTCGAATCGGTGCCCGTGCTGCCTCCCCTGCCGGCGGGCATGCCGGAACCGGCGCGTCTGCCCGAAGCAGGGCGTAGTCCCGATCCGCTGCGGGACGCCTACCCCGCGGGTGAAGCAGAGCCGCCAGCCTCCGGTGATTGGACGGATGAAACGGCGGAGACAACGCACCAGCCGGTCAGCCGTGCGGAGGCGCGCACTGAACGCAGCCACCGGGAGGGACGCCGGGCGTCCTTCCTGGACCTGCAGCCCGCTGCCATCCCGGCGACCAAGGGTTTCCGCGGTCTGCTGGCCGGCCTGGGCATGCGGGTGGCCCCCTCGGCTGACGAGCTCGCAGAACGCCGGGACATGCGGGCGGTCAGCCAGCACTGGCCCGGCCCCCGGACCGTCTCCGTGGTCAACGGCAAGGGCGGGGCCAATAAAACACCCAGCACGGTTATGCTCGCTGCCGTATTCGCCCGCAACGGCGGCGGCCCGGTGCTGGCCTGGGACAACAATGAAACCAGGGGCACCCTGGGCTGGCGTACCGAGCAGGGCCCGCATGAAGCAACGGTCATGGACCTGCTGCCGCAAACCGCCGATCTGCTCTCGCCGTCGGCCCAGTCCGCCCTCCTGGCACGCTTTGTCCATCATCAGGTGGAGGACAAGTTCGACGTCCTGCGGTCCAAGCCGGACGTCCTGGCCTCGGAGCAAAAGATCACTGCCGAGGACTTCGATGCCTTGCACGAAGTCGCTTCCAAGTACTTCCGCCTGAACATTGTGGATTCCGGCAATGATGAAAGCGCCGAGCGGTGGCTGCGAATGATCGACCATACGCACCAACTGGTCATCGCAACCACCACCGTCGAGGAGCATGCCGAGGCCGGTGCACTGTTGCTTGAAGCCCTGGCAGCCCGTGGCGGCCGCTATGCGGAACTGGCGCGGAACGCCGTCGTCATCGTCAGTCAGTCGGACCGGAACGGGACGGACAGCCAGGCCCGGCGCGTGGCTGACGGGTTTGGCGAGCTGGCCCGCGCCGCCGTCACCATCCCGTATGACCCGGCCCTGCGCAAGGGGCAGATCCGCTACGATTCCCTGAAACCGGCGGCCCAGCGTGCCTGGCTGGCGGCAGCTGCTGCTGTTGCCGAGGGGTTGTAAACAGCCGTTTCGGACAGATTCGGCAGCAGCAGAGTTCTCCCAGAGCTAAATAAGGTTGCTGATTATCAGCAACCTTTCATAGGGTGGGGACAGCGGAAGCCGCAGGGCTTCCGAAACCGTAAAGCACCGCCGCTGCCACCGGATCACTACGGTGCGCGGCTGAATGAACGGAGACACACCATGGCACAGCACGATATTTCCGGCAAGAAGGTCGCCTTCCTCCTCACCGACGGGGTGGAGCAGATTGAGCTGACCAGCCCGTGGGAAGCCGTGAAGGACGCCGGCGGGCAGCCGGTCCTCGTCTCGCCCAAGCAGGACACGGTCCAGGGCTTCGACGGCGTGGACAAGGGCGAAACCTTTACGGTTGACCTCAACGTTGCCGATGCCAAGGCCGAGGAATTCGATGCACTGGTGCTTCCCGGCGGCGTCGTGAACGCAGACTTCCTGCGCGTTGACAAGGATGCCCAGAAGTTTGCGCGAGCCTTCTTCGAAGCGCACAAGCCGGTGGCCTCCATCTGCCACGGTCCCTGGCTGCTGATCGAGGCGGATGTGGTCAAGGGTCGCGACATGACCTCCTACCACACGCTCGCCACGGACCTGAAGAACGCAGGCGCCAACTGGAGCGACGAGGAAGTGGTGGTGGACCAGGGTCTGGTCACCAGCCGTAACCCGGACGACCTCCCGGCCTTCAACGACAAGCTCGTTGAGGAAATTGCCGAAGGTGAGCACGAGGGCCAGCACGCCTAACGGCCTGCCGGTTCGCCGCCAAGGGTGGGGTAACGTGAAAATCGTTACCCCACCCCTTGGCGTTTCGGAGGCTTCTTCCCGTGACTGACGCAGAACCGGCAGCGGAGGATTCCGCGGCAGGGAGGTTCCTCTGCTCCGGCACTGCCTGGGACACCTCCGGGGCCAGGCTGACGCTGCACACCCCCGCCGGGGAAGCCCGCGCACTGCGGCTGGACCCGGGCACCGAACTGCGGTTTCGGATCCTGAACGGACCGGACAGCCCAGGGCGTTTTTGTCTCGGGTTCTGGCAGGTCACCGGCGACGGCGTCCAGGTCCACACTCCGTGCCCGGCACAGGCAGCGGCCGGGCGCGGTTACCAGTGCGGTCCCTGCTTTGCACGCGACGAGGTCCGCGGCATCCACAACAGCCACCGCTCGCCCACCTTGCCTGAACCACTGCGCCGCTATCTCGACCAGCCGCACTGGCTTTATGTGGCCACTTTCGCTGACGGGGCCACGAAGGTTGGTACAGCCGCGAACCCGCGCAAGCAGCTGCGCCTCATTGAGCAGGGCGCCGTCCGTGCGTCCTATGTGGCCCGCGCCGCTAACGGACTGACCGTGCGGGTGCTCGAAGACACTGTCACCTCGCTGGCCGGGCTTCCCCAAGCCGTCCGTGCAGGCGCCAAAACCGCAGCCCTGACCCGGCCGCTGGCGGTCACCGCGCTGGAAGCCGTCAATGCAGAGGCCTCCGAATCAGCGCGCGCGGCGCTCGACAGCACCGGAATGGACGGGTTCTCCGCCGTGGAGGAGCAGTGGGTGCCGCCTGCACAGTTCGCCACCGTGCTGGAGACGCCCTGCGAGCCCTATCCCACCGATCCCGGCGCCGGGGAGCACGGCATGATCATTGAAGCGGTCCTGGGGTCCACGGCCCTGGTCCGGGTGGACGGCGAAAGCGGGTTCTTCGCAGCGGACCTGTCCCGGCTGAAGGGCCGGCGTCTGGAGACGGGCGCCTACCGCACCCGCATGCCCGCGTTGCAGACGGCACTGTTTTAGCCGGCAGGAAGCAAAACAGGGCGGCCTGCGTCAGGGCCGCACTGCCGGACGCCGGGCGGGGCTGCCTCAGGAGCCGGTGCCCCGTTCCGGCCCGCGGCGCCCGTCCCTGTATTCTGAAGACATGCTAAATACCCCCTGGGAAACCGGCTCGCCCCTGTATCGGAAACTGGTAGTAAGCGCGCTGGCGATCAGCGGTGCCGGGGTGCTCCTGGTGCTGCTGGGCGCCGTCATGGACAACCAGGTGATGATGTACATCGCCCTGCCGCTGATAGTTGTGGGACTGAGCACGCACCTGAGCGGTATGGTGGTGCGGGCCAGGGACGCCCGCCGCCGAATCAAGGGAACCAAATGAGCATCAACCCGGACCTGCAGGGCCGCACCTACCCGGCAGGGGAGGTATACCAGGTGGGCCGCGAGAAGATCCGTGAGTTCGCCGCTGCCGTCAAAGCCACCAATCCCGCGCACTTCGACGTCGCCCGTGCCCGTGAACTGGGGTACACCGACGTCGTGGCACCGCCTACCTTCGCCGTCATTGTGGCCCAGCGGGCAGACGCCCGGCTGGTGGCCGATCCCGACGCGGGCATCGACTTCTCCCGCGTGGTGCATGCCGACCAGCGGTTCACCCACCACCGTCCCATCGTGGCCGGAGACGAACTGGTGGCAGAGTTGCACGTCGATTCGGTCCGGGCGATGGGCGACGGCGCCCTGATCAGCACCCGTGCCGAGATTTCCACACCTGACGGGGAACGCGTCGCCACGACCCTTTCATCCATCCTCGTCCGCGGAGAGGGCAAGTAACCCACATGTCGATTGCCTTGAGTGAGCTTTCCACCGGCACCGAAATCGGATCGGCAGTGCTGGAGATTTCCCGCGCCGACCTTGTCCGCTACGCCGGTGCGTCCGGTGACTTCAACCCCATCCACTGGAATGAGCGGTTTGCCCGCCAGGTGGAGCTGCCCGGCGTGATCGCCCACGGCATGTTCACCATGGGTGCCGCCGTGCAGATGGTCAGTGACTGGATCGGCGATCCGGGAGCCGTGATTGATTACCAGACCCGCTTCACGCGCCCCGTTACGGTGGAGGACACCGACGGCGCCCCCGGTGCCGCAGTGAACGTCACCGGCGTCATTGGTGCCATTGACCTGGACAATTCCACCGCCCGGGTAGACCTGACGGTGACCTTCAACGGCCAGAAAGTGCTGGTCAAGGCCCAGGCAGTGGTGCGGATCTGGTGACTGCACTGACCCGGATGCCGCTGGCGTCCCTGACGACCGCCCGCGTGGGCGGACCCGCCAGCCGCTACCTCGAAGCGGAGACCGAAGACGAACTGATCATCGCCATCCGCGCTGCGGACGAGGCCCGCGAGCCCCTGCTGATCATCGGCGGCGGCTCCAACCTGCTGATCTCTGATGAGGGCTTCGACGGCGCCGTGATCCGTATTGCCACCCGCGGCCTGCAGATCACCCGCACCGGCGGCGGCCAGGCCGTCCTGCGGGCCGAAGCCGGACAGCCGTGGGACGAACTGGTGGCGTACACCCTGGCTGAGGGCTGCTCCGGTCTCGAGGCCCTTTCCGGAATTCCCGGGCTCGCCGGCGCGACGCCGGTGCAGAACGTGGGTGCCTACGGCGCCGATGTGTCCCAGTCCATCCGATTGGTGCGTGCCTGGGACCGGACCGAACGCACCGTGGTGGAGTTCAGCAACGCCGCACTGGAGTTCGGGTACCGGGACTCGCTGCTCAAGCGCAGCACCGTCAACGGCTCGCCGCGCTATGTGGTGCTCAGTGTGGAGTTTGTCCTGACCGAAGGCCACACCAGCGCTCCGGTGCGGTACGCCGAGCTGGCCCGGGCACTGGGCGTCGGAATAGGTGAATCCGCCGACGCCGTGGACGTGCGCCGGGAGGTGCTGCGGCTGCGGGCGGGCAAGGGCATGGTGCTGGATGCCTCCGACCCGGATACCTACAGCACCGGTTCCTTCTTCACCAACCCGATTGTCGACGCGGAAACGGCTGACCGGCTGCCAGAGGACGCGCCGCGGTACCCGGTGGAGGAACCCGGCCGGGTGAAGCTCAGCGCGGCCTGGCTGATCAGCCACGCCGGTTTCCGGAAAGGCTTTGGCCTGGCACCGGAAGACGGCACCGGAGGACGCGCCTCACTGTCCACCAAGCACACACTGGCCGTCACCAACCGGGGCACAGCCTCCGCGGGGGACCTGCTGGCCGTTGCCCGGGCCGTGGCCGACGGCGTGGAGAAGTCCTTTGGTATCCGGCTGCATCCTGAACCGGTTCTGGTGAACTGCTCACTCTAGGCACGGCACGCCTGCGCGCCGCGGTGGCAGGGCGCAGGCGGCGGTCGGGCGCCTACAGGTTTCCGGTGGCGATGCGCAGCATCCGGCGCAGCGGTTCGGCAGCGCCCCACAGCAGCTGATCACCAATGGTGAAGGCGCTGATGTACTCCGGACCCATTTCCAGCTTGCGGATGCGTCCCACCGGGATCTGCAGCGTTCCCGTCACGGCCACCGGCGTCAGCCCGGCCATGGTGGCTTCCTTCGTGTTGGGCACTACCGTGGCCCACTCGTTGTCAGCGTCGATGATCTTTTCGATCTCCTCCACGGACAGGTCCTCCGTCAGCTTCAGCGTCAGGGCCTGGGAGTGGGACCGCATGGCACCGATGCGCACGCACAGCCCGTCGAACGGAATACGTCCGGAGGAATCGCGGCCGAGGATCTTGTTGGTCTCAGCCCCGCCCTTCCATTCCTCCTTGGACATACCGTTGCCCAGGTCCGCATCAATCCAGGGAATGACGGAGCCGGCCAGCGGCACGCCGAAGCGGGACGAATCCATCTCCGGGTTCTTTTGCTGGGCCAGGACGGCACGGTCAATCTCCAGGATGGCCGACGCCGGGTCCGCCAGTTCCGAGGCCACGGCACCGTTGAGCGCACCGAACTGGTTCAGCAGCTCCCGCATGTGACGGGCACCACCGCCGGAGGCCGCCTGATAGGTCATGGACGTGCCCCACTCCACCAGGCCGTTGCGGAACAGTCCGCCCAGGCCCATCAGCATGCAGGAAACCGTGCAGTTGCCGCCCACGAAGTTCTTCACGCCCCGGGCCAGCCCTGCGTCAATCACGTCGCGGTTGACCGGATCCAGCACGATGATGGCGTCGTCTTCCATCCGCAGTGTCGAGGCGGCATCGATCCAGATCCCGTCCCAGCCGGCTGCACGCAGCTTCGGGAACACCTCGGCGGTGTAATCCCCGCCCTGCGCCGTGACGATGATGGGCAGCTTTGCCAGTGCATCGACGTCGTAGGCGTCCTGCAGCGGTCCCGCGCCGGCAGCGAAGGACGGGGCGGCACCTCCGGCGTTGGAGGTGGAGAAGAACACCGGGTTGATCAGGTCAAAGTCGCCCTCGTCCTGCATGCGCTGCATCAGGACGGAGCCAACCATGCCGCGCCAGCCGACGAAGCCTGCAGTGGGAACGGAGGAAGAAGTCATGCGTTCCAGTTTAGGTCAGCGGTGCCCCGGCGTCGTGGTCGGTTACGTCACTCCTGGCCGGGTCGCGGGTCCACAACGCAATCCGGTAGTTGGTGCCGTTTGCAGCCGTGTACCAGCCGGCAGCCGGGCTGACACCTGCGAAGGTCCAGTCTGCGCCCAGATGCGGGGCATAGGTGTCGCCTTCGGCAGCGGTGTCAATCACGGTTACCACCGCCGTATGCGCCACCGGGACCGCTGCCTCATACAGCTGGGCGCCTCCGATGATCCAGATTTCCTCACTGCCGGGGCTGGTCCGGGCAACCTCGAGCCCCTCCTGCAGCGAGCGGACCACAACGGTGTTTTCGGCGGTATCCGCCAGGCCGGAGTGGGAGGAGACGATGATGTTGGTCCGCCCGGGCAGCGGACGGTACGCGGCCGGGAAGGATTCCCACGTGCGCCGGCCCATGATGACGGGATGGCCGGCAGTGGTCTTCTTGAAGTGCGCCATATCCTCAGGCAGGTGCCAGGGCATCCCGCCGTCCCGCCCGATCACACCGTCGGCTGTCTGCGCCCACACCAGGCCAATAACCGGTCCGTTGCCGGGAGCACTGCCGCGGGCCCGGAGGACCTGGTGCAGGTCCGCGCCCCGGACGTCGGTGCCGCCGCCGACGGGGTAGTAGAGCGTGGAACCGGCCGGGGCTGCAGCGGTCTCTGGCGTTGCGGTGCCGGGGAACTCAGTCATAAACGTCCTTTCAGACGGCAATGGGTGCTTTGATACCGGGGTGGTGCCGGTAATCGAGGACCTCGAAGTCCTCCAGGGCGTAATCGAAGATGCTCTCCGGGGTCCGGCGGATGTGCAGCTTGGGGTAGGGGAAGGGTTCCCGGCTCAGCTGTTCCCGGACCTGGTCGACGTGGTTGTCATAGATGTGCACATCGCCGCCGCTCCAAATGAACTCGCCGGGTTCAAGACCCGTCTGCTGGGCGACCATGAGGGTCAGCAGGGCATAGGAAGCGATGTTGAAGGGCACGCCCAGGAAAGTGTCTGCGGAGCGCTGGTAGAGCTGGCAGGAGAGCCGGCCGTCAGCAACGTAGAACTGGAACATCGCGTGGCACGGCGGCAGGGCCATGTTCTCCACCTCTGCCGGGTTCCAGGCAGTGACGATGTGCCGGCGGGAATCAGGGTTCTTCCGGATCCCCTCCACCAGCTTCTCGATCTGGTCAATGTGCCCGCCGTCGGGGGTCGGCCAGGAGCGCCACTGGACACCATAGACCGGTCCCAGTTCGCCGTCGTCGTCCGCCCATTCGTCCCAGATACTGACGCCGCGTTCCTGCAGCCAGCGGACGTTGGAGTCACCGCGCAGGAACCAGAGCAGCTCCAGGGCCACTGACTTGAAGTGCACACGCTTGGTGGTGATCAGCGGAAAGGACTCGCTGAGATCAAAGCGCATTTGGCGGCCGAACACGCTGCGCGTGCCGGTACCGGTGCGGTCGGACTTCTGCGTGCCGTTGGCCATGACATCACGCAGCAGGTCTTCATACGGGGTAGGAATGCTCACTCGGCCAGTCTAGAACAGGTCAGCCCGCAAACAGGGGGAAAGCGATGCCGGCCACAAGGCCTGCCACGCTGATCAGGGCGATCGCCAGATAGAAAGCCAGCCCGGCGGGACGGCCGGCATTCAGTGTCACGCCCACGCCTATCCGTTTCGGGACCAGGACCCGGGGATCAGCGCGGTTGGTGTAGATGCCGGCGCGGTAATTGCTGCTGTCGTACACGGGATCCCCGTCCGCGGGTTCTCCGGCGGCGGCTGCCCCGGCCGCCGTTCCGTCAACCGTTCCGTCAACCGGCCGGCCTGCCGCGGCAACGTCCCGGCGGTACCGGCGCAGTGCTGCGAAACCCAGGCCCGCCATGGCGAGCAAAAACGCCACGGTGGGAAGGAGGAATTCGGCCGTGGAGCCGTCCGGCGGAAGGAGCCAGCCCCGCAGCGCCAGCCAGGCGAGCAGCAGGCTGAGCGCGAAGGTGGTGCCGCCCAAAAAGAACCGGGTTGCCCGCAGATTGGCGGCATGCGCTGCCGCATCATCGCGCACCTGCCCGGACCACTGTGCCAGCCGCGGGGCGAGCGCGGCAGTGCCCAGCAGGAACAGGATCAATCCGAGGGCTATCAGCGGCACCGCAAAAACGGACAGCAGGGACTTCTCTGCGAAACTGTCCGCCTGCCCGGCACCGTTCCAGTGCACCGGCAGGGACTGAGGCAGCCCCGGGTAGAGCCAGGCGCCGATACCGGCGGTGGCAATCGTCACTGCGACGGATGCCAGATACCAGGTATAGGCCAGATACCAGGTATAGGCAGGGCCTGATCGGACCGTTGACGCAGTCCTGCCGTCCTCTGTTGTACCCGTCATACGCTTTCCCCCTTCACCAGGGGACAGCGTAACAACGGGGCATCCGCGGGCGCCCGGCCCCGGCCTCTCAGTCGTCGAACGCCCGGTACTTTTCCAGGGAAAGAATCCGGCCTTCATCGGCGTGGCTGACCTGGCAGATCACGGCCTCGCCGGGGGCAAGGTAGGGGTCCTTGTCCGGAAGCCCGGAGGCCATGTCCGCGGGCATGTGCGCGGCCAGGGTGTCAAAGACCAGCGGCAGCACGGGGCGGTGCGTGCACACCGCCACCGGCTTGGCCTTGTCGAACAGCGCTTCAATGGCGCTCCGGGCCTTGCCCGGCTTGCGCCGTGCGTTGTGTTCGGTCAGCGCGTCAACGGTCTTGAACTTGGTCCCCTGCGCTTTTACATAGGGCCGCACGGTCTGCACACAGCGGAGCCACGGGCTGGACACCACGCGTTTGGGCCGCCAGGCCACCAGCAGGCGGGAGACGGCCAGTGCCTGCCGCAGCCCGCTGGCCACCAGCGGACGTTCTCCCTCAGCACGGGTCCAGGAGGAACGCGGTTTGGCCTTGGCATGCCGGACGATGATCAGCGGCCAGCTGTGCAGGCGCTGCTCGTCATAGGCGAGCACCAGTTCCTGCAGCGGCAGCCGGTCCGTGGGGTTGGTCAGCGACTCCCCGGCTTCCTCCGGGCTGCACCAGCGGACCCCGTCCACCTCCCTGCCGTCCGGGGTGGGCTTGTCTGAGTCAACCCGTGAGGCCCAGTAATGCACGATCTTCATCCCGGAGGCCACCGGGTACACGGTCGCCGGCAGCGGAATGCCCAGGGTGATGTTGATGCCTACCTCTTCGCGGACTTCCCGCACGGCGCATTCCGGGGTGGTTTCACCGGCGTCAAGCTTGCCCTTGGGCCAGGACCAGTCGTCATAGCGGGGACGGTGGATCATCAGGACCTGCAGCTTTCCGTCCCGCACACGCCAGCACAGGGCGCCCGCTGCCACCACCTTGACGGGGATGTCTTCCTGCGCCGCCGACACGGTCCCGGGTTCGGTTGCTTCCATCAGCGGCGGGCCACCGAGCGCTGGCGGGACCGCGACGCGAGCAGCCAGGACTGCACATCCTGCAGCGGGTTGCCTTCCGCGTCCTTGTGGTAACGGGTCCAGATGCCCTCCGGGTCCAGATGCCAGCTGGCGGTGCCGGGATCCATGTACCGGTCCATCAGTGCCACCAGATCCGCAACATCCTCCTTGGACGCCAGCTGGACCAGTGCCTCAACCCTGCGGTCAAGGTTGCGGTGCATCATGTCAGCGGAACCGATGAACACCACCGGGTCGCCGCCGTTGGCGAAGGCGAACACCCGGGAGTGTTCAAGGAAACGGCCCAGGATCGAGCGCACTGTGATGTTTTCGCTCAGACCCGGCACGCCGGGCCGTACCGAGCAGATGCCACGGACAATCACGTCCACCTGCACTCCGGCCTGCGATGCCCGGTAGAGCGAGTCGATGATCGCTTCGTCCACCATGGAGTTGACCTTGATGATGACCCGGGCGTTGAGGCCGGCCTTTTTGTTCGCGATTTCCCGTTCAATCCGGTCGATCAGGCCCGAGCGGACCGAGCGCGGAGCAACGAGCAGGCGCTTGAAGGTGGACTTCGGAGCGTATCCGGAGAGCTGGTTGAACAGTTTGGTGAGGTCCTCGCCCACCTGTTCGTTGGCGGTGAGCAGTCCCAGGTCCTCGTAGTAGCGGGCCGTACGGGGGTGGTAGTTGCCGGTACCGATGTGGCAGTAGCGCCGCAGGCCGTCCACCTCCTGCCGAACCACCAGGGAGAGCTTGCAGTGCGTTTTGAGGCCCACGATGCCGTACACCACGTGCACCCCGGCCTGCTCCAGCTTGCGTGCCCAGGAGATGTTCGCCTGTTCGTCGAAGCGCGCCTTGATTTCCACCAGTGCCAGGACCTGTTTGCCGGCCTCGGCGGCATCAATCAGGGCGTCCACAATGGGGGAGTCGCCGGAGGTGCGGTACAGGGTCTGTTTGATGGCCTGCACACGCGGATCGGCCGCAGCCTGCTCCAGGAAGGCCTGCACCGAGGTGGAGAAGGAATCGTACGGGTGGTGCAGCAGGATGTCCCGGCGGCGCATCGCGGCGAACACGTTGGCCGGCTTGGAGGTCTCGGACTCCTTCAGGTGCCGGTTGGTGTGCGGGACCTGCTTGGGGTAGTGCAGGTCCGTCCGGTCAATCCGGCTGATGCCGGAGAGGCCGCGCAGATCCAGGGGCGCCGGCAGGACGTACACCTCGTCCGATTCCACGCCCAGCTCGCGCTCGAGCAGTTCGCGGATGTTCGGGTTGATGTCCGGGGTGACTTCGAGGCGCACGGGCGGACCGAACCGGCGGCGCAGCAGTTCCTTCTCCAACGCCTGCAGGAGGTTCTCGGCGTCGTCCTCTTCCACCTCGAGGTCTTCGTTGCGGGTGACGCGGAAGGTGTAGTGCTCAATGACGTCCATGCCGGGGAACAGCTGGTCCAGGTGCTGGGCGATGATGTCTTCGAGCGTAATGAAGCGGGCGGTGCGCCCTGCCACGTTGCCCGCGCGCGGGCCGTCGACCGAGATGAGCCGCGGCAGCTGGTCCGGGACCTTGACCCTGGCAAAGAACTCCTTGCCGCTGACCGGGTTGCGGACCACCACTGCCAGGTTCAGGGAGAGGCCGGAAATGTAGGGGAAGGGGTGGGCCGGGTCCACGGCCAGGGGAGTCAGAATGGGGAAGACCTTGGCGGCGAACTGTTTGTGCAGGTTCGCCTTGGCGGCCTCATCCAGTTCATCCCAGCTGAGCAGGTAAATCTGTTCCTCGGCCAGGGCGGGGCGGATCTGCCGGGCAAAAACGTCGGCGTGGCGCTGCTGCAGCCGGTACCCGGCTGCGACGATTTCCTCCAGCTGTTCGATGGGGCTCATCCCGGCCGCGGAGGGGACCGCGAGTCCGGTGGCGATGCGGCGCTTGAGGCCGGCAACGCGGACCATAAAGAACTCGTCCAGGTTCGAGGCGAAGATGGACAGGAAGTTCACCCGCTCCAGCAGGTACAGCTCCGGATCCTCCGCCAGTTCCAGGACGCGGGCGTTGAAATGCAGCCAGCTGATTTCCCGGTCCAGGAACCGCTCCGGCGAGATGTCCCCGCTGGGCAGCAGGGCAGGGCCAAAGTCCGGGATGTCGATGCGGTCCTGGGTTGCCCGCGGCGCCGACATGGCCTCGGCAGACCCAAAGGTCGAACGGGGCTCGGCGGCGGTATCGAAATCCATAGTGTCTCCCTGAGGTACTGGCGGCGGGGCAGGGCCGACGGCGCGGATAACCCTGCCGGGCCCTGCTTCAACAACATTACAAGCTGCGGGCGCGCTAGGCGGGGGCGTACATCACGTCCTGGTCCCAACGCACAAATCCAAGCCGCTGGTACAGGGCCACGGCGGCTGTATTGTCCGCGTCCACGTACAGCATCACGGCATCAAGTCCGGCCCGGTGCAGGTGCTCGATTCCGGCGATGGTCAGTGCCTTGCCCAATCCCATGCCCTGGGCGCGGGGACTCACCCCCACCACGTACACCTCGCCGATGGCCGGGTGTCCGGCGGTGCCCGGGTGCACCTTCGTCCAGTGGAAACCCAGGATTCCGCCGTCGCCGTCCACGGCCAGAAGGAAGCCGTCCGGATCGAACCAGTCCTCCTGCATGCGGGCCTGCAGGTCCGACAGGCTCATGCCGCCCTGCTCAGGGTGATGCGCGAAGGCGGCGGCGTTGACCGCAAGCCACGCCTGCTCGTCCTGGCCGGGCACAAAGGCACGCAGTGTGACGCCCTCGGGAAGCACGGGCTCCGGCAGCGATTCCTGCAGCGCCGAGCGGCTCAGGCGCATCTTCCACAGATCGCGCACCGGCCGGTATCCGAACCGGGCAGCGAGTTCCACAGCTGCCTCATGGTTTCCGTGTGACCAGGCAGCGGGCCGGGCATCGGCCGCGCCCTGCACGGCTGTTGCCAGTGCCGTGCCCACCCCCTGGTTGCGGTAGTTCGGGTGCACCACCATTTCCAGCACGCCCGGGCCGCCCGGTGTATCGGAAACAAGGACGGCGACGCCGGCCAGCCAGCGGCCGCTGCCGGTGTCCGAACCGCCGTCGTCGGCGTAGGTGGTGAATACGGCCAGTGCGCCGGGATCGGCATCCGCGGAGCGCAGGTCAACGAGAGTCTGCTCGGACAGGGGCGGATTGCCATCCGAGTCCTGTGCTGCGGACGCCAGCTCCAGGATGTCTGCCAGCGCCCCGGGTTCGGGGGTGCCGCGGGTTTCAAGTACCGGCCAGGCTGTCTGCTGTTCTTCACTCATGTCGAAAGCCTAGCGCGGGAGCAGCCTGCGGGCGCGGGCCGGAGCCCGCAGGATCACGCATCCTGGCTGGCGGAGGCAGCGGTTTCCGCACGGGAGCGGGTGAATCGGTACCCGACGTTGCGGACCGTGCCGATGAGGGTTTCGTGGTCCGGGCCGAGCTTGGCCCGCAGCCTCCGCACGTGGACATCCACCGTCCGGGTACCCCCGTAGTAGTCGTACCCCCACACCTCGTGGAGCAGCTGGTCGCGGGTAAACACGCGGCCGGGATGCTGTGCCAGGTACTTAAGGAGTTCAAATTCCTTGTACGTCAGGTTCAGGGCGGTCCCGCTGACCCGGGCGGTGTAGCTCGCCTCGTCAATAACGACGCCGGAGGCGTGGATTTCGGAGGAGGCTTCCTCTGCCTCCGAAGGGGTGCGGGCCGAGGCGAGGCGGAGCCGGGCTTCAAGCTCGGCCGGGCCGGCGGTGTCCAGGATGACGTCGTCGGAGAGCCAGTTCGGCGCGACGGCGGCCATCCCGCCCTCGGTCAGGATCAGGATGAGCGGTGTGCCCAGACCGGTAGCCTTGAGCAGCTGGGTCAGCGAACGGGCCCCCACCAGGTCCCGGCGGGCATCCACCAGGATGACGTCGCAGGGGTCGGTGTCCAGCAGGGCCGTAGGCTCGGCGGGAACAACGTGCACCTTATGGTTCAGGAGTTCCAGGGCAGGCAGGACGTTCACTGACGAACCGGAACTGTTGGTCAGGAGCAAAATGTGCGACATAGGTCCTCCGAATGTTGGGCGCACATCATTGGGCACAATCTTCGCCGATCCGCGTGGCAGGAAGTGATCGAAAGTATACCCATCGGGTGTTCGCGGGCCTGTCGCTTTTCACCTGTGCTCCGTAATAAGGCAGGATAACTAGGGTGAAACTATGGAGCTTAGCGGTGCCGGCGGCGCTCGCCATTATCGGTATCGTGGGTGCTTCCTACCTGTCCGTGCCGGTGGTGGCGGTCTTCTGCGGGCTGGCCGCGGCCCTCACGGGAATCTGCTGGCCGCATCTGATCGGCGTACCGGCGCGCAAGACCCAGGGCGCTGTGCTGGCGCTGGTCGGTGCCGGCGCCGTGGCCGGGGCATACTTCGCGCCCGCCGCCGCCATGCTGACCTGGCTGCCGGCAGCCGTGGCCGTGGGGGTGGGGGCTGTTTTCCTTATCCAGCTCCTCCGCGGCACCGGACAGGCGCACCGTCTGGAATCAATCGTCGGCATCATGTCCGGTGTCCTGGTAACCGCCCTGGCCTCCGGCTGGGTCGCAGCGGACCGGCTGGCCGGAACCGCAGGTAATCCTGCCCTGCTCACCGTCACCGGCAGCGCCGCACTGGCCGCAGTGGCCGTGTCCCTGATACCCGTCCCGGACCGGATGGCTGCACCCCTGGGCGTGGTGGCCGGAGCGCTGACTGCGGCGCTGGCAGCACTGGTGGTTTCCGGCGTGGCGTGGCCGGTAGCTGCGTTCTCCGGCCTGGTGGTCGCCGCCGTGGTGATGGCCTTCCGCCGCCTGGTCCTGTCACGCGACGGGCAGACCAACGCGGCCGGGCAGCTGGCCCTGGGCCTGGCGCCGGTGCTCGTGCTGGGATCAGTAGTGTATTTCCTGGGCAGCCTCCTGCTCTCCTGACATACCCCGTCAACCCGGGTCCGGTTTTTGCCCGGGGACGCCTGCCGTGATCGAATGGCAGGAAGGAAACTGTTCCTCCCGCGCGTTAGGATGTAGCCATGCTTGCACTCGAAATCTTCTTCATCGCCCTGCTGGGTGTCACCGGCCTTGGTATGGCTGCCTTCGCTGCACTGGTTGTCTCCCGCCTGTACAAGGGCCAGAAGTAACTCCCTGTCACGCGTAGGAACTGCGTAGTACCGGCCCCCGCCCGCAATACCGAAGGACAGGTTGCGCCATGCCCATGGAGATCCCCACAGATCTGACCCCCGAACTGGTTCCCCTGTCCTGGCTGATCGGCACCTGGGAAGGTTCCGGCCGGCTGGGTGAAGGCGAAGCCGACTCGGAGCACTTCACCCAGAAGGTCACCTTCACCCAGAACGGCCTGCCGTACCTGCAGTACACGGCCGAAAGCTGGCTCACCGATGAACAGGGCACAGTGCTGCGCCCGCTCGCCGTGGAGACCGGATTCTGGGCCCTGGACCGGCCCCTGAACGACGCCGACGGCGGGCCCGGGCTGGTTCCCGCGGACATTGTGCCGGCCCTGCGCAGTGCTGACGAGGTCGAAGAGCTGCGCAACGATGCCGGCGGCTTCGACATCACCGCCACCATCGTGCACCCCGGCGGTATCTCCGAACTCTATTACGGCTCCATCAAGGGCCCGCAGATCCAGCTGGCCACTGATCTGGTGATGCGCGGCGTCAACTCCAAGGAATACACCGCCGCCACCCGGATCTACGGGCTGGTCAACGGCGATCTCTACTGGCGCTGGGACGTGGCCTCCTCCGGTGAAACACTCAAGGCCCACGCTTCGGCCATCCTGAAGAAGACGGCCTAGACCCTTCCCGGAATAGGCCGGCATGGAAAGGACGTTGCACCCTTTATGACGTACTCCAGCCCCCTGCTTTCCCGCCACGGTGCCGTTGAAGCCGCCGGACTCGACGCCGGAACAGCGGCCCACTACGGCGACCCGCTGCGCGAACAGCGCGCCCTGGCCCGCGGCACCGCCGTCGTTGATCTTTCCTACCGCGGCGTGGTGACGGTCAGCGGCGAGGACCGGCTCAGCTGGCTGAACACCCTCTCCTCCCAGCAGGTGGGCAACCTGCAGCCCGGCGTCAGCTCCGAGCTTCTGCTGCTCACTGTGCAGGGCCGGATTGACTACGATGCCCGGATCATCGATGACGGCACCACCGCCTGGCTGCTGGTTGAGGCTGCCGAAGCGCCGGGCCTGACGGAGTGGCTGCAGCGGATGAAATTCATGCTCCGGGTCGAGGTCACCGATGTCTCCGACCAGTGGGCAGTGGCCGGCACCACCGCCGAGGTTCCCCAGTGGGAGCAGTACCTGCGCTGGACCGACCCGTGGCCGCACATCGCCCCCGGCGGATTCGCCTATACGGCAGTGCCGGAGGAAACCCACCCGGGCCTTGAGCGTCCGTGGTTCGAATACCTCATCCCGCGCGGTGAATTCGAAGCAGCCATTGCCGCTTCCGGACGGACGCTGGCGGGCTCCATGGCGGCCGAGGCGCTGCGCATCGCTGCCTGGCGGCCCCGGCTCGGCGCGGAAACCGATGAGAAGACCATTCCGCACGAGCTGGATCTGATCCGCACTGCTGTGCACCTGGCCAAGGGCTGCTACAAGGGCCAGGAAACCGTGGCCCGGGTGCATAACCTGGGCCACCCGCCGCGGAGGCTGGTATTCCTGCAGCTGGACGGCTCCCAGCACACGCTGCCGGCGGCCGGCAGCCCTGTGATGCTGGGGGAGCGGACGGTGGGAACACTCACCTCGGTGGGCGGACACTATGAAATGGGTCCGGTGGGCCTGGCTGTGATCAAGCGTTCCGTTGATCCGGCGGCCACGCTGGTGGTGAACGACGACGGCGAACTGTACGCCGCCGCGCAGGAACCCATCGTGGCCCCCGACGCCGGAGCCGTGGTTGGACGCGCCACCGGTTTCCTGAAGGCGCCCCGCCCCTAGCCGCTGCCGTGTCCGGCACAGCGGCACGACGTATAGACAAACCTGCCTTTTAGAGGAGATGTAATGAGCACCCCGGAATCCCGCCCAGAGATCGACAACGACATCATTGAGCTCGCCGGGCTGGTGTTCGATGCCGCGCGGGCCGGAGATACCGCCGGGATCCGCGGCTATCTGGATGCCGGTGTGCCGGTCAACCTGACCAACGGCTCCGGTGACACCCTGATTATGCTCGCGTCCTACCACGGGCATGCGGAACTTACCGGACTGTTGGTGGAGCGCGGTGCAGATGTGAATACCCGCAATGACCGCGGCCAGACCCCGCTGGCCGGAGCAGTGTTCAAGGGCTATCAGGAGATTTTCCGCATCCTGCTCGATGCCGGAGCAGATCCGGACTCGGGTTCCCCCACGGCCCGCGAAACTGCGGGCTTCTTCAAACGCCAGGAAATGCTGGACCTGCTGGGCTGATCCGCCGCCGAAAAAGCGGGCCGCAGAACCCGTTCCCGGCCCGGCGTCAGGCGGAGAGGGACACCGAGGTACGGACGCCGGCAGGGATGAAACCGGAGCCCATGGCGGTCCTGGCCGCGCCGACATTGTCCAGAGGCGCACGCCACTGGGGAATGAGTCCGCCGGCCATGGCATCCTCAAGGGCTACGGAGCTGATGTAGCTGCCCAGGCCGCGCAGCCGGTGGCCGGGTGCGGTCAGCACGCTCATGTCGGCCAGAATGCCGTCGGTGATGCTGTAGCCGGCCCCGGCGACGGGCCGGGGATCGTCCTCGGAATCGTCAACAAGGACAAATACGTCTTCCTTGCCGGCGAGTCCGGCCTCCGCGACGTCGTCCGGCGGGCACAGCCGCTCCAGTGCCACGGCAAGGTCCGGGTCATTGGCCACCGCGAGGTCCTCGAGCGGGGCAAGTGCAGGGAAGGCATCGGCAAAAAAGAGCTGTTCGGCGCCAAGTGCCCGGCCGCCGAATTCCATGGACATCTGCATCAGGCCGGAATGGCGGGTCAGTTCCACGGCTGATTTGGTCCGTGCCCGTGCGGCTGCCCATTCGGGGCCGCTGAAAACCTCCGTGCCGAAAAGCCGCAGGAAACAGACGGTTTCCGACTGCTCGCGCACGCTGTAGATACGCTCGTCGGCGTCGGTCGCCGCGAGGGCGTCATCGGCAAGGCCCAGGTGCCGTGAGAAGGCCAGCTGGATGATCGCGATGGTTCCCGGGTCCAGATTCATTTTTTCAACCTACACCCGGGTAGGGAGCCCAAGGCAAACGCCGGTCCGCACCGGAAAGAGCCTGTGAAGGCCTGGTTGCGGTGCGAAACGGCCGTATGGCTAGCCGAAAAGAATAGCTGCTTCGTCGTAACGGCTTTCAGGAACGGTCTTCAAATTGCCCAGTGCCTTTTCAAAACCGACATGCACAATATCCGTACCGTGCAGCGACACCATGGTTCCCCAGAGTCCGTCCACCACCGAGTCAACGGCAGCCATGCCCAGCCGCGTGGCAAGAACCCGGTCATAGGCGGTGGGAACACCGCCGCGCTGGATATGGCCCAGAACAGTGGCCCGGGTTTCAATGCCTGTCCGCGCCTCAATCTCGGGAGCAAGGAGTTCACCGATACCGCCCAGACGGGGCCGGCCGAAACTGTCCAGCCCGCGCTCGGAGTGGGGGGATTCCATATCGGTGGTGACAAAGCCTTCCGCCACCACTACCAACGGCGCACGTCCGCGCTCATGGGCCTCGTTCACCCACTGGGCAATCTGGTCCAGGCTGACCGGGTGTTCGGGAATCAGGATGGCGTGGGCCCCGGCAGCCATGCCGGAGTGCAGGGCAATCCAGCCCACGTGCCGGCCCATCACCTCAGCCACCATGCAGCGGTGGTGGGATTCGCCGGTGGTGCGCAGACGGTCGCAGGCCTCGGTGGCAATTTCGACTGCGGTATCGAAACCGAAGGTGTAGTCGGTGGCATCGAGATCGTTGTCCACCGTCTTCGGCACGCCAACAATCTGCAGCCCGGCGTCGGTCAGCCGCTGTGCCGCAGCCAGGGTGCCCTCGCCGCCGATCGCTATCACGGCGTCGATGCCCAGCCGCTTCAGCGTTGCCTTGATATTCTCCGGACCGCCGTTGGGGCCTTCGAACGGGTTGGTCCGGGAGGTCCCGAGAATGGTGCCGCCCTGCTTGGAGATTCCGCGGACCCTGGAGCGGGGCAGATCCATGATGTCGCCATCAACCACTCCACGCCAGCCGTCACGGAATCCGACAAACTCAATGTCCTCGTATTCCTTGATGCCTTTGAGGACAGCACCGCGGATCACCGCATTAAGGCCGGGGCAGTCGCCTCCGCTGGTGAGAATACCGATCTTCATGTGAATACCCCTGGATCTGGTTGCGGCTGTTGGGTGCTGTCTATGATTCTAGCCAGCGATGTGAGCTGCGCTAAGTTCAGGGGCTCACCAGACGCTGCAGGAGGATGCTTCCGTCCTGTTTCGGCAGCAGCAGCCAGGCCACCACGTAGGTGCCGATGCCCACAAAAGGCAGCAGGAAGCTCAGGAGAACAGCAATCCGGACCAGCGAGACATCCCAGCCGTAGGTCGCTGCGATGCCGGCGCAGACGCCGCCGAGCCAGCCTTTGCTCCGTTTGACGGGGGAGGAACGGAGGACCGAGAAGAACTTTTCCATGGATCAAGCCTTATCTGATAGTGGCGGAATAGGGAAACCAGTGCCGGAATAGGGAAACGGAACCGGGCGGGTTCCATGCTGCGGGGTGGGGGCGGCGGGGGGGGGAGGGGTAACTAGCGGCCGCGGTTTTTCGCCATTGCTGCCAGGAAACCGCCCGCCAACAGGGCGAAGCCTGCTCCGAGGGCAACCCCGAGGATAACCAGCACCGGATCCACCGAAAGGTTCACGGTGGTGGCCAGCAGCAGAAGAACCGCGAGGGTCACCAGTACCAGGCCCCAGACCACGGTACCGACCTGCAGCTGGCGGGGTGCAGTCCCCGCTGCTGTGTCCGTTTCCGCTGCGGTGTCCGTTTCGGGTGCCGGAGCCCGGGTATCCGCGCCCGGAGGGGTTGGGGCCGGGTCCCCGGCAGTACCGCCGTCGTCGGGAAGGGTGGGGGACTGATACTGGTTCGCCGACGCATCCGAACCGCCGGTGGCGTACTGCCGGCCGAGGTAGTCCCTTTCACTGTCCTGCTCCATGGCTACAGATCGCTTTCTTCAGTGGTGACAAGTACGTTGCCGGCAACGCTGCGGATATCGATGGTGATCCGTTCGCCGGCGGCATCGTTGTTGAGGGTGTGTTCGGTGGAGGCCTGCCACAGTCCGCTGTAATCCCGGCTGTCCGTGCCGTCATGTGTTTTCACGTTTCCGGCGACCGTGGAAAACCGAACGGTGACCGGTGAATCCTCAGGCACCAGGACACTGATGTTCCCTGCCGCAAGGCTTACCGGAACCTCGTAGTCTCCCGACACCTGCGTGTCGCGCAGATCCACCGTGCCGTTGCCGGCAATGGCGGTATAGCCGCCGGATGCCTGGGCTGCATCCCGGGGCGACCAATCGCCGTTGCTCATAACGGCCAGGTTGGAGTGGGTCATGCCGGGCTGGGCCAGGAAGGCGATAACGAGGGCAGCCGCGGCGGCAGATCCAACCCCGCCCGAGTGCCGGCCCACCAAGCCAAGGATCACGACGCCGATACCGAGAACTGCCGCCGTGGCTGCCAACGCCACGGACAGCGGGGCCGCCAGATCCAGGACATTGACGTAGTCCAGCGCCAGCACGCTCCCGCCGGTCAGCAGTGCCGCACCGAACAGGGCGGCCAGATAGGCGCCGGGTGCACCGGGAACCTTGGCGGGACCGGAGCCGTCCTTTTGCTTGGACGGCACGGATGGCCTGGATGTCGCCGACGCCGACGGCGACGGCGCCGCGGAGGTCCCCGGCGTCGCGGCCGGACCGGTTGCTGCAGCCGAAGGCGGGACTGTTTCACCGGACGGCGTGGCCGCCCCCGCATTGGTCCCGGCGGGAGGCATGCCGGTCTTGGCCAGCGTCACGGGAGTACCGGCCGGGGATGCAGCGGGTGCATCGGCGGACCCGGTCCCGGTCCCTGACCCGGTCCCTGACCCGCCGCGGCCGGCAGCGCCGGACATAAAGTGCTGCAGCTGTGCTTTGCCCTTCGGGGTGGACGCCCAGTACAGGGCGCCAATTCCGGCGGCGATCCAGAACAGTGTCCACACTGTGGCTCCGAACCAGCTGTCCATGCCGAGGAAGGAAATGCTGGGACCGCCTGTGCCAAGAACGGCAAAAACCACGGCCCCGGTCATGCCGGCGGACCAGTTGCCGCGGATTGCATCCTCGGCATGGATACGGCCGTCCGGTTCGGGCAGCAGCGCCCAGCCCACCCCGTAGATGAGGAACCCGACACCGAAAATCCCCAGGACAATAAATAATCCGCGGATCAGCACCGGGTCCAGTCCGGTCCGGGCAGCAATTCCCGAGGCCACGCCGCCAAACCAGCGCTCGTGGCCGCGGATGATTCCAAGTGAACGGATCCAGTCGAAGAACCCGTTGTGTCCTCCGCGGGACACCGGAGTGCCGGAAGCGGTGCTCCCGGCCGCAGGATGTGCCTGCGGGGCAGGGTCCGGGCGCTCGGCCCCGGGATCGGATGATGGTGAAGGATTCATGTATCCAGTCTTCCGCCGTCGGAGCCCCGCCGCATCAGGGACTACCCTGAGATACCCCTGAAGAGTGCGGCCAGGAACCCGGATCTTGGCTCAGGAGCCGGTGAACACCGCTCCGATCGTGCTTGGATAGCATCATGAGAGAACCGTTGGTGCGTCCCCGGGACCGGATTGTGGCCGGTGTGTGCAGCGGGTTGGCTGCGCACCTGGGCTGGCCGGTCAAGCTGACGCGTGCCGCCATGGGCGCCATGATCCTTGCCGGCGGGACCGGGCTCCTGCTCTACGGCTGGCTCTGGATCATGGTTCCCACCCAGGAAGAGCAGGAAAAGAAGGAGCAGGTCCAGGCCGGTCCGCTCAGCATTGCGGATAACTATGAACGGCAGGCCCGTGAGGCTGCCGCGCCGGCCTCCAGTGCTTTCCGCGGACTGGGCAAGGCGGGCCAGCGCGAGGTGGCCGCCGGAATTGTGCTCCTGCTGGTTGCCGCCGTGTTTATTGCCCAGCGCCTGGGCGCAGACCTGAACTGGGGCCTCTTTGTCCCGGTGGCAGCCATTGCCGGCGGGGCCGTGCTGGCCTGGACGCAGCTGGATGAGAGCCGACGGGCAGGTCTGGTTAACAGTGCCGGGGCGGACCGTGCTTCCGGGATCATCCGGCTGTCCGCGGGACTGCTGCTGGTGGTAGCCGGTGTGCTGGTGGTGGTTTCCGGTTCCGTGAGCTGGGACGTGCTGGTAGCCGGGCTGCTTGCCTCCGCGGCGGTCCTGGCCGGTGTAGCCCTGGTGTTCACACCGTGGGCCGTAAAGCACTGGCGGGACCTGGAAGCGGAGCGGGCCGGACGCATCCGGCAAACGGAGCGGGCCGAAATTGCTGCCCACCTGCATGACTCGGTCCTGCAGACCCTCGCCCTGATCCAGAAGCGTGCCGGCTCCGAACAGGATGTCATCCGCCTGGCACGTGCGCAGGAGAGGGAACTGCGCCAATGGCTCTACACGGACCGGGCACGGGCGGAAGACCATCTGGTGGAGTGCCTGCGCCGGATTGCCGCGGAAATCGAGGACGCGTACGGCCATCCCATCGAACTGGTAGCGGTCTCCGACGCGGAACTCGACGAGCGCAGTGAGGCGCTGTCCTCTGCCGCGAGGGCGGCCATGCTGAACGCTGCCCAGCACGCCGGGGGGACCGTTTCGGTGTATGTTGAGTGCCGGCCGGACCAGCTCGAGGTCTTTATCCGTGACCGCGGTCCCGGTTTTGACCTGGCCGATGTCCCCGAAGACCGGATTGGTGTCCGCGGGTCCATCATCGGCAGGATGGAACGCGCCGGCGGCAGCGCCGGAATCCGCAGTACCGCAGATGGCACCGAGGTCCGGTTGGTGCTTCCGTTGCACGGCGGTGCCGAGAACCAGGCGCCGGCCGCATCCGGTCCTGCCGCCCGGAGCGCGGCGAGACCGGCTTCGGCGGGACATGCAGCTAGGAAAACCGCCCCGGCCGCCAACGGTTCCTCCGCATCCCGCAACGCCCCGCCGGACGGGGCAGCCCCTTCGACCATCCGCGTATCCAGTGACGGAGCAAGCCACACATGACCGACCTTTCCCACCAGCCGATCAGCGTCGTCGTGGTGGACGACCATGCGATATTCCGTTCGGGGCTGCGGGCGGATCTTGATACCCGGCTCCACGTGGTGGCTGAGGCGGACAGCGTGGAAACCGCCATCGAGGCGATTACCCGCGAGCAGCCCGCCGTCGTCCTGCTGGACGTTCACCTGCCGGGAGGCAACGGCGGAGGCGGCGCCGAGGTACTGGCCGGCTGCGCAGCACTGCTGGGGAAAACCAGGTTCCTGGCCCTGAGCGTGTCCGACGCAGCCGAAGACGTGGTGACGGTGATCCGGGCCGGCGCCCGGGGCTATGTCACGAAAACCATCTCCGGCGCCGAGATTTCCGACGCCGTGGTCCGGGTGGCCGGCGGTGATGCCGTCTTTTCGCCCCGGCTCGCGGGGTTTGTGCTCGATGCCTTCGGCACGGCCAGCGTGGCATCGGTGGACGACGAACTGGACCGGCTCTCCGCCCGTGAGCTGGAGGTCATGCGGCTGATTGCCCGCGGCTACAGCTACAAGGAAGTGGCCAGGGAGCTCTTTATCTCGGTCAAGACGGTGGAAACCCACGTGTCCTCGGTGCTGCGCAAACTGCAGCTTTCCTCACGGCACGAACTCACGCGCTGGGCTGCAGACCGCCGCCTGCTCTAAGCGCCGGCCTGCTCTAAGCCCCCGGCCGTCCGGACATGTGACCCCGGTTCTGCCCGCCGCCGGAGCAGACGGCGGGCAGAACCGGAGCAGGCGTGGCCTGCCTAGCGGACAGCCTGGCCGAGGAAGTCCTTCAGGCGCTGCATACCCGTGGCCAGATCCTCGTCGCCCAGGGCGTAGGACAGGCGCAGATAGCCTGACGGGCCGAAGGCTTCACCCGGGACCACTGCCACCTCAACGGTGTCCAGGATCAGGGCTGCCAGCTGGGCGGAGGTCTGCGGCCGGACCGGGCCTTCCTTGCCCGGGAACTCACGGCCGAGCAGGCCGCGGACGTCCGCGTAGGCGTAAAACGCGCCTTCCGGCATGGGGCACTCGACGCCGTCAATGGAGTTCAGCGCCTCAACCATCGCCCGGCGGCGGCGGTCGAAGGCCTGCTTCATTTCATCCACGGCCGTCAGCGGGCCGGAGACGGCGGCCAGGGCGGCCATCTGGGACACGTTGGAGACGTTCGAGGAGAGGTGGGACTGGAGATTGGTCGCAGCCTTGATCACGTCCGGAGCCGCGATCATCCAGCCCACCCGCCAGCCGGTCATGGCATAGGTTTTGGCCACGCCGTTGAGCACCACTACCTTGTCGCCCAGCTCAGGGGCGGCCGTGGCGATGGAGGTGAAGGGCACGCCGTCGTACGTGAGGTGTTCGTAGATTTCGTCGGTGATGACCCACAGGCCGTTGGCGGCGGCCCAGCGGCCGATCTCAGCCACCTGCTCCGGCTGGTATACGGCGCCCGTGGGGTTGGAGGGGGAGACAAACAGCAGGACCTTGGTGGAGTCGGTCCGGGACGCTTCGAGCTGCTCCGCGGTGACCAGGTAGCCCTGCTCGGGACCGGCGAAGACCTCCACCGGCACACCCCCGGCCAGCCGGATGGCTTCCGGGTACGTGGTCCAGTAGGGCGTGGGTACAAGGACTTCGTCGCCGGGGTTCAGCAGCGTGGCAAAAGCCTCGTACACCGCCTGCTTGCCGCCATTGGTCACCAGGACCTGGGCCGGATCCACGGCGTAGCCGGAGTCCCGCAGGGTTTTCTCCGCTATGGCCTTCTTCAGCTCCGGCAGCCCGCCGGCAGGGGAGTAGCGGTGGAAGCGCGGCTGGCGGGCAGCCTCCACGGCGGCGTCGACAATGTAGTCCGGGGTGGGGAAATCGGGTTCTCCGGCTCCGAAACCGATCACCGGGCGGCCGGCAGCCTTGAGCGCTTTGGCCTTGGCATCAACGGCGAGAGTCGCGGACTCTGCGATGGATGCGATGCGCTGTGAAATACGGCCGGTGGAAGACATGGGATTCCCGTCTGATGTGTGGCGGCAGCTAACGTTGCCCCGCGCCCGCATGCTCGCGGCCGACGGCGGCGTTCCCCAGTTTATGCGGTTCCCTGCCGCCGGCGCAGTCGTATGTCATTTGTCCCGGAATCCCGTCCCGGCAATTCTCATTGCGGCGCGGGAACCGGCCCCGGTTCGACGGAAGCGGAAAGTTTGCGTAGACTGGTTCTTCGTGTTGAAGTCACCACGCTGACTTGTGCCCTTTGACCGGAATAATTCTCCGGTTAGGTGCGGATACAATAGTCGCGGTAGGGTGTATTTCCTCCATAGGGTAGTGGCGCAATTGGTAGCGCAGCGGTCTCCAAAACCGCAGGTTGCAGGTTCGAGTCCTGTCTGCCCTGCGCAGAACTGTCATCCGGCAGCTCAGCAGTCTTTTCATGGAAGCAGCAGTCCCAGCGTGTGCTGCGACTGTGAACCGACACAGATGAGTGAGGCGAAGGTGACCGAGACAGCTGCCAGCAGCTCCAAGGGACACCCCTCCAGCGGGCCCAAGAAGCGCGGCTTCTTCGCGGCGATCGCGCTCTTCCTGCGCCAGGTGATTGCCGAACTGAAAAAGGTGGTTACCCCCACCCGCAAGGAACTGCTCAGGTACACGCTCGTGGTCCTCGCCTTTGTGGTCGTGATGATGCTGATCGTGATTACCCTCGATTTCGTCTTCGGCGCCGGCGCACTGTGGATCTTCGGTGAGGGCGGCGGCGAAAGCTAGCCCAGGGCCGCTGTTCCGCCCCGGGTCCCGGGACCGGAGACCATGAGCTAGTGCCACAACCGATAGTGCTCTGAAGAAGAAAGCAGGAATCTACGTGTCCGAGCAAGAACTCGAATCACAGGTCAATGACAATGCCGCTGATCTGGATACCGAGGATGAAATGACCGCAGCCGACGTCGACGAGGCGCCCGCTGCTGTTGATGCATCGGCAGACGAAGCAGACGCCGCCGTTGAGGCTGCCGACGCTGATTCCGACGTTTCCGGTACTCCCGAGGCCGAAGAAGAACCCGA
The DNA here is from genome assembly GCF_022869865.1 of Arthrobacter zhangbolii. Taxonomy (NCBI): domain Bacteria; kingdom Bacillati; phylum Actinomycetota; class Actinomycetes; order Micrococcales; family Micrococcaceae; genus Arthrobacter; species Arthrobacter zhangbolii. Next base: position 2,778,730 of record NZ_CP094984.1, on the reverse strand, counting down.
GGAAGACCCGGTTGTTGCCTTCAAGGCCAAGCTGCGCCGCCAGGAGGGTGACTGGTACGTCATCCACTCCTACGCCGGCTACGAAAACCGGGTGAAGTCCAACCTTGAGACCCGTATCCAGACGCTGGATATGGAAGAGGACATCTTCGAGATCCAGGTCCCGATGGAAGAAGTCGTCGAGATCAAGAACACCACCCGGAAGATCGTCAACCGGGTACGCATCCCCGGTTACGTCCTGGTCCGGATGAACCTGACCGACGAATCGTGGGGCGTCGTTCGCCACACCCCCGGTGTCACCGGCTTCGTGGGCAACGCCCACAACCCGACGCCGCTGAGCCTGAACGAAGTGTTCTCGATGCTCGAGCACACCGTCGTCTCCCCGAAGGCCGAGGCCGGTAAGCCTGCAGCGCAGCAGTCCTCGAACATCGCGGTGGATTTCGAAATCGGCGAGCCCGTCACGGTCAACGAAGGCCCCTTCGAGACCCTGCAGGCCACGATCTCCGAGATCAAGCCCGAGTCCCAGCAGCTGGTGGTCCTCGTGACCATCTTCGAGCGCGAGACTCCGGTGACCCTCGGCTTCGGCCAGGTCACCAAGCTCCAGTAGCTTTTAGACTTCGCTGTCCGCAGGTCCGCTTTAACCTGCAGGCAGCGTCCGGCCACCAAGCCATGGCGGCCACCAACCCGGATGGACGCTCCTGTTCTTCGGAAACATAATTTAGAGAAGGACCCTTTCATGGCCCCCAAGAAAAAGGTCACCGGCCTCATCAAGCTGCAGATCAACGCAGGTGCCGCCAACCCGGCTCCTCCGATCGGTCCGGCACTTGGCCAGCACGGTGTCAACATCATGGAATTCTGCAAGGCGTACAACGCTGCAACGGAATCCCAGCGCGGCAACGTTATCCCGGTTGAAATCACCGTTTACGAAGACCGTTCCTTCACCTTCATCACGAAGACTCCTCCGGCCGCACAGCTGATCAAGAAGGCTGCCGGTGTTGCCAAGGGTTCCGCAACCCCGCACACCGCCAAGGTTGCCAACCTGACCCAGGCACAGGTCGAAGAGATCGCCACCATGAAGATGGAAGACCTCAACGCCAACGATGTCCAGGCAGCTGCCAAGATCATCGCCGGCACCGCCCGTTCGATGGGTATCACCGTAGAGGGCTAAAGCCCCCTGCACTTCAATTTCACATAAATGCCGGAACCCCTGAGGGGGAACGGCGCGTGGCAGGGCCGGGCGCGGTCCGACAGACCACAACTGCACAAGGAGAAAAAGCAGATGGCAAAGCGCAGCAAAGCATATGAAGCAGCTGCAGCCAAGATCGATGCGGACAAGCTGTACGCACCGGTCGAGGCTGTAGAGCTGGCGAAGGAAACCAATCCTTCCAAGTTCGACGCAACCGTTGAGGTGGCTTTCCGCCTGGGCGTTGACCCCCGCAAGGCTGACCAGATGGTCCGCGGCACGGTCAACCTGCCCAACGGCACCGGCAAGACGGCCCGCGTCCTCGTTTTCGCAACCGGCGAGAAGGCAGAAGCAGCAATCGCTGCCGGCGCCGACTTCGTTGGTTCCGACGACATGATCGAAAAGGTTGCAGCAGGCTGGACCGACTTCGACGCCGCAGTGGCTACCCCGGACATGATGGGCAAGGTCGGCCGCCTGGGCCGCGTGCTTGGCCCGCGTAACCTGATGCCGAACCCGAAGACCGGTACGGTTACCCCGAACGTCGCCAAGGCTGTTTCGGACATCAAGGGCGGCAAGATCGACTTCCGCGTCGACAAGCACTCCAACCTGCACTTCATCATTGGCAAGGTGTCCTTCGACGCCCAGAAGCTGGCTGAGAACTACGCAGCCGCCCTGGAAGAGGTTCTTCGCCTGAAGCCGTCGGCAGCCAAGGGCCGCTACATCTCCAAGGCCACCGTGTCCACCACCTTCGGACCGAGCATCAGCGTTGACCCCAACGTCACCAAGGTTCTCGCAGACGCATAGTCTCTGAGCACTTCCGGGGATTCCCTGGGCAGGAAGCGGCCGCAGCTTACGCTGTGGCCGCTTTTTTGCATTCCCGGCGGGGACGGATGCCGGGCGCCGCCGTCCCGCCGTGGCCGGCTGGGCCGGGCACGGACGCTGCACCGTTTGGCGTCCGGGGCGGTGTCCGGCAGGATGTGATCCATGACGCATGTTTCCATCACGCCCGTCCGGGTTCCGGCCGCCCTTGCCGGACCCGACGCCGCGGACTTCCTGGCCGTAGCGGAACTGCTCAATGCCCAGCAGCAGGAGTTTTGGGGAAATGATGACTTCCATGCCCCCGCCCGGGCGCAGTTGGCGGGCAGGGGCAGCACGGCTACCCGGCGGCGTGAGCTGCTGGCAGCCCGGATGGGCGCGGACCCGGACGCGGCTATTGTGGGCGTTGCCCAGTTGAACCTTCCACTGACAGATAATCTTCATACGGGAACCGTCAATGTTGTGGTGGCCCCCGGAGCCCGCCGGCAGGGCGTGGGAACCGAGTTGTTCCGTGCAGCGGCGAATCTGGCTGCCGTCAGCGGGCCGGAGCAAGCTGATGGCCGAAACCGACCATCTGGGCAGCGGACCCGCCGGTTCTGAAAACACGGCGTCCTTCATCCCGCATGACGCCGCAGCGGCCTTCGCTGAGGGGCTCGGCTTCCGGCTCGAACTGGTGGACCGCGTCAGCGTCCTGGACCTGACAGGGAACGACGACGGCGGGACGGCGCTGCTGGAAGAGGCGGCGGCGGGCTCGGGGCCCGGCTACGAACTGGTGTTCTGGCGCGGCGCCTGCCCGGATGACCTGGTGGATGCCTATGCGCTTCTACGGCAGAAGATGAGTACGGACGCTCCGCTGGGCGGCTTGGAGCTTGCGGAGGAGGCCTGGGATGCGGCGCGTGTCCGGGAGGCGGAGGCTAAGGCCCGGGGGATGGATGCCGAGGTGCTGGTCACGGCAGTACGGCACCGGGCCACCGGCGAACTTGTTGGCCATACGGTCCTTGAGGTCTTCCGCAACAACCCGGCCGTGGTTTTCCAGGATGACACCCTGGTACTGGATGCCCACCGGGGCAACCGGCTGGGCATGCTGCTCAAGGCAGCCAATCTGGCGAAGCTGCGGAGCATCATTCCCGAAGCCCGCCGGGTCTACACCTGGAACGCCGAGGAAAACCGCTACATGCTCGCCATCAATGAGCAGCTGGGCTTTGCCGCTGTGGGGTACTCGGGGGAGTGGCAGGCGGATCTTTCCGCCGGATAGGCGGCGGCCTGTGCGGGCGATTTGGCCTTCACCTGTTTCTCCCGTACTCTGGAACTACCAAAGACCGTCGGTCGATGTGCATTCAATCCCACCGTAAGGCTGAACCTTCAGCTCTCCGCGCGTGGAACCCGGTTGGAGAAACATCCGAAAGTCCCTTGCCTAAAGGGCGGCCTGCGCAGGTGAACGAACTGCACTCCGGACTAGCGTCCGTTGAGTGAAGCCCCGTGCATCTGCCCGGGGCGTTTTTTATGTTCGGGACCCGATCCACCGGCACTATTTCCCCGGAAGGAGGGTTATGGCAACGCCAACAAAGGTGTCAGCAGTCGAGGAAATCACCAGTGATTTCAAGGAGTCGACCGCTGCTGTCCTAACCGAATACCGCGGGCTCACCGTTGCACAGCTCAAGGAGCTGCGTCGTTCGCTCGGCCAGGACACCAAGTACTCGGTCGTCAAGAACACCCTGACTGGCATTGCAGCCAAGGAAGCCGGCATCGACGCGTTCGATGGCCAGCTTTCCGGACCTACTGCAATTGCCTTCATCAAGGGTGACGCAGTTGCAGCTGCAAAGAGCCTGACGGATTTTGCCAAGACCAACCCGCAGCTCGTCATCAAGACCGGTGTTTTCGAGGGCAACGCCCTGGATGCATCCGGTGTTGCAGCCCTGGCTGCTCTTGAATCCCGTGAGTTCCAGCTTGCACGCGTCGCCGGTGTCCTCAAGGCACCGATGTCCATGCTGGCCCGCACGGCAGATGCACTGCGCATGAAGCTCGAAGAGGAAAGCGGCGCTCCCGCTGCCCCCGCTGCGGAAGAGGCTCCGGCCGCCGCAGAAGAAGCTCCGGCCGCAGAAGCAGCCACCGAAGAGTAGAACCTCTTCTCATCCAATCTCCGGTGCCTGCGTGCACCAACTATAGGAAGGACGCCACACCATGGCGAAGCTCACCAACGAAGAGCTCATTGAAGCTTTCAAGGAACTGTCCATCATCGAGCTCTCCGACTTCGTGAAGCTCTTCGAAGAGACCTTCGACGTCACCGCTGCTGCTGTTGCAGTTGCAGGCCCCGCCGCCGGCGGCGCTGCTGACGCTGCTGAAGAGAAGACCGAATTCGACGTCATCCTCGAAGCTGCCGGCGACAAGAAGATCGCAGTGATCAAGGAAGTCCGTGCCCTGACTTCCCTGGGTCTGAAGGAAGCCAAGGACCTGGTTGACAGCGCTCCGAAGGCCGTCCTCGAAGGCGCCAACAAGGAAGCCGCTGACAAGGCCAAGGAAGCTCTCGAAGCTGCCGGCGCCACCGTCACCGTCAAGTAGTTTTCCTTTTGCAGCTCCGGCTGTAGAACACAAAAAGACCCCGTCCTTTGGGCGGGGTCTTTTTGTGTTCCCGGTCAGGCGCGCAGTTTGTGTTCCCGGTCAGGGGCGCAGTGCAGTTGCGGTGACGGCCGCCGTCGTCGGGAACGACGGCGGCCGGGCCCGGCGCTAGGACTCTTCGCGGAAGAGCAGCAGGGCTTCACCCTGCCCGCCGCCGCCGCAGAGGGCAACCCCGGCACGCCCCGAGCCCCGCCGGAGCAGCTCGTGCGCAGCGGTCAGGGCGAGCCGGGCACCGGAAGCGCCGATCGGGTGGCCCAGGGCAATGGCCCCGCCATGCAGGTTGCACTGCTCCAGGTCCATGCCCAGTTCGTTCAGGGACTGGACGGCAACGGCTCCGAAGGCCTCGTTGATCTCGATGAAGTCCAGATCCGGGACATTCCAGCCGGCGCGTTCCAGTGCCGCGAACAGGGCGTTGGAAGGCTGGGAATGCAAGGTGTTGTCCGGCCCGGCCACCTGGCCCGGCATACCGACGGACGCGAGGACTTCCAAGCCGTGCTCGGTGGCGTAGGCACGCGTGGTGAGTACCAGGGCCGCAGCTCCGTCCGACAGCGGGGAGGAGTTGCCGGCCGTGATGGTGCCCTCCGGATCGAAGGCCGGCCGCAGCCCGGCCAGGGACTCCGTGGTGGTCGCGGGCCGCACGCCTTCGTCGCTGGTGAGTACCAGCGGCTCGCCCTTGCGCTGCGGCACGGTCACCGGAACGATCTCGGCGTCGAAGATGCCGGCAGCCATGGCGGCCGCTGCCCGCTGGTGGGAGGCCGCAGCCACTTCGTCCTGTTCCAGCCGCTTGATGGCCAGCTTGGTGTTGCCGCGCTCGGTGGAGATTCCCATCGAATCGTTGTCGAAGGCGTCCGTGAGGCCGTCATGTGCCACTGAGTCCACTGCGGAAATGTTCCCGTAGTTCCAGCCCTGGCGGGAGCCGGGCAGCAGGTGCGGCCCGCGGGTCATGGATTCCTGGCCGCCGGCCACCACCACGGTGGCCTCGCCGCCGCGGATCAGGCGGGCTGCATCAATAACAGCGGCCAGGCCGGAGAGGCAGACCTTGTTGATGGTGACCGTGGGGACATCCCAGCCGATGCCCGCCTTAATGGAGGACTGGCGGGCCGGGTTCTGCCCGCACCCGGCCTGGACCACATGGCCCATGATGACGGTGTCGACATCGGCCGCCGGAACCCCGGACTTCTCCAAGGCGCCGCTGATGGCGAACGCTCCGAGGTCAACGGCGGTAAAGGGGGCCAGCTGCCCGTTGAGCCGGCCCTGGGGAGTGCGTGCGCCGCCGACAATTACCACTTCGGTAGGGACTGCTGCCGCGGGGGCTGCGGAGTTGCTCATAGCGGATGAGTTCACTTTCGTTGCTGTGTTCGTCATTGAAGACTGTTTCGTCCTTAAAGGCTGTTTCGTCCTTAAAGACATGGCAGGGATGGATCCAACGCTGGGATAAGGCTACGCCACCTCACAGCCGGCAGGGAGATCGCAGTCACATGCCTGCGCTGTCTCCGACACCCTCCACACCCACATTCCGCCGATCTTGCGGTAAGGTATCTGTATCCGATGCTCCGGAAGGGGTCTCGGGTAAGGGTTACTACCGGGTTAGTACCAGGTCCAGTACCGGGTTACTATCCGGTGTTGCACCAGCCGCTTACCGGCTGTTTATCAGCCGTTACATGTTGCCTGCTGCTCCCTCGTAAGCCGGATTCTTGTGGGATTCTGAGGGGTTGAGCGACGCAGGGTTATAAAATCGGGTAGACTTGTGTGCCCATAATGCCCTATAGTGGATATTTGCTTCCTCCTGTTAACCTTCAGCCTTCATATAGCGGTGGGCTATGTTCCGTGCCGGGCGGTATCCGTAGTATGCGGGTGCACCTGTTGCCGGACGTCGGGACGCACACGGACTCGGTCCGTGCAGTGCAGGGGAGGAAGCGCGAAACACGCCTGAAGGTCTGTGGAAGGATCCCTCTTGGTCGCCTCGAGCACCTCTAATAACGAAACCGCTACTAATCCGGAGAACGCAGCTTCCCGGATTTCATTCGCAAAGATTCACGAACCGCTTGACGTTCCCAATCTTCTTGCCCTGCAGACGGACAGCTTTGACTGGCTCGTCGGCAACGAGCGCTGGAAGGCCCGGGTCGAAAAGGCGCGGGAAACCGGCGAGCAGGGTATTGCAACCACGTCCGGCCTGGCCGACATCTTCGAGGAAATCTCCCCGATCGAAGACTTCCAGGGCACCATGTCCCTGAGCTTCTCGGAGCCGGAGTTTGCCGACCCGAAGTACACCATGGCTGAGTGCAAGGACCGGGACGCAACGTACTCGGCTCCGCTGTACGTTAAGGCCGAGTTCATGAACAACAACACGGGCGAAATCAAGCAGCAGACCGTGTTCATGGGCGACTTCCCCCTGATGACAGACAAGGGAACGTTCGTCATCAACGGCACCGAGCGTGTTGTTGTTTCCCAGCTGGTCCGTTCCCCGGGCGCCTACTTCGAGCGCACCGCGGACAAGACCAGTGACAAGGACATCTACACCGCGAAGATCATTCCTTCCCGCGGTGCCTGGTTCGAACTGGAAATCGACAAGCGCGACCAGGTCGGCGTCCGCCTTGACCGCAAGCGCAAGCAGTCGGTCACCGTCCTGCTGAAGGCACTGGGCTGGACTGAAGGCCAGATCCTCGAGACCTTCGGCGAATACGACTCCATCCGTGCCACCCTGGAAAAGGACCCCACGGAAACGCAGGAAGATGCCCTGCTGGACATCTACCGCAAGCTGCGACCGGGCGAGCCGCCCACGGTGGAAGCCGCCAAGACCCTGCTGGAGAACCTGTACTTCAACCCGAAGCGCTACGATCTCGCCAAGGTTGGCCGTTACAAGATCAACCGCAAGCTGGGCATCGACAAGCCGCTGACGGATTCCGATGCTTCGGTACTGAACAATGACGACATTGTCGCCATGATCAAGTTCCTGGTGGCACTGCACGCCGGTGAGAAGACGGTTCCGGGCAAGCGCGACGGCGAAGACGTCGAGATCCGCGTGGAGGTCGATGACATCGACCACTTCGGCAACCGCCGTATCCGCGCCGTCGGCGAACTGATCGAAAACCAGATCCGCACGGGCCTGTCCCGCATGGAGCGTGTGGTCCGCGAACGGATGACCACCCAGGACGTCGAGGCCATCACGCCGCAGACCCTGATCAACATCCGTCCCGTTGTGGCTGCCATCAAGGAGTTCTTCGGAACGTCCCAGCTCTCGCAGTTCATGGACCAGAACAACCCGCTGGCCGGCCTGACGCACAAGCGCCGCCTGTCCGCACTGGGCCCGGGCGGTCTGTCCCGTGACCGTGCAGGCATGGAAGTCCGAGACGTTCACCCGTCCCACTACGGCCGCATGTGCCCCATCGAAACCCCTGAAGGCCCGAACATCGGCCTGATCGGTTCGCTGGCTTCCTACGGCCGCATCAACGCCTTCGGCTTCATCGAAACCCCGTACCGCAAGGTCGAAAACGGCGTCGTCACCGACAAGGTCGATTACCTGACCGCCGATGACGAAGTAGAGCGCACCATTGCCCAGGCAAACGCTCCGCTGCGCGCCGACCAGCACTTCGAAGAGGACCTGGTCCTCGTTCGTGCCCGCGGCGGTTCCGGCGAGCCCGTTCTCGTCGAGCCGGACGAGGTCGAGTACATGGACGTCTCCCCGCGCCAGATGGTGTCGGTGGCTACCGCCCTGATTCCGTTCCTCGAGCACGACGACGCCAACCGCGCCCTCATGGGTGCGAACATGCAGCGCCAGGCTGTGCCGCTGCTCCGTTCCGAGCGCCCCGTAGTGGGCACCGGCATGGAGAAGTACACCGCAGTTGACGCCGGCGACTCCGTGACCGCGAAGAAGCCCGGTGTAGTCACCGAGGTTTCCGCTGACCTCGTCACCGTTATGAACGACGACGGCACCGAGACCAGCTACCCGATCATGAAGTTCGAGCGCTCCAACCAGGGCAACGCCTACAACCAGCGCGTGCTGGTCTCCGAAGGTGCCCGCGTTGAGGTCAACAGCATCATCGCCGACGGTCCCGCAACGGACCAGGGTGAACTGGCCCTTGGTAAGAACCTGCTCGTGGCATTCATGTCATGGGAAGGCCACAACTACGAAGATGCCATCATCCTGTCCCAGCGCATGGTCTCCGACGATGTCCTGACCTCGATCCACATTGAGGAGCACGAGGTTGACGCCCGCGACACCAAGCTTGGTGCCGAGGAAATCACCCGCGACATCCCGAACGTCTCCGAGGAAGTGCTGTCGCAGCTCGACGAGCGCGGCATCATCCACATCGGCGCCGAGGTTGAAGCCGGCGACATCCTGGTTGGCCGTGTCACCCCGAAGGGTGAAACGGAACTGACCCCCGAGGAGCGCCTGCTGCGCGCCATCTTCGGCGAGAAGAGCCGTGAAGTCCGCGACACCTCCCTGAAGGTTCCCCACGGCGAGTCCGGAACCGTCATCGGCGTGCGCATCTTCGACCGCGACAATGACGACGAGCTGCCCCCGGGCGTGAACCAGCTGGTCCGCGTGTACGTGGCACACAAGCGCAAGATCACGGACGGCGACAAGCTGGCCGGCCGCCACGGCAACAAGGGCGTCATCTCCAAGATCCTCCCGATCGAAGATATGCCGTTCATGGAAGACGGAACCCCCGTCGACATCATCCTGAACCCGCTGGGTGTTCCGGGCCGTATGAACGTCGGCCAGGTTCTGGAAATCCACCTGGGCTGGGCTGCCAAGCAGGGCTGGAAGATCGAGGGCGAGCCGGACTGGGTCAAGGACCTGCCGAACCTGCCGCGCGAGACCGGCCCCACCACGGTTGCCACCCCGGTGTTCGACGGTGCCAGTGAGGACGAAATCACCGGCCTGCTCGATTCCACCAACGTGACCCGTGACGGCAACCGCCTGATCGGTGCCTCGGGCAAGGCCCGGATGTTCGACGGCCGCTCCGGCCAGCCGTTCCCGGACCCGATCTCCGTGGGCTACATGTACATCCTGAAGCTCCACCACCTGGTGGATGACAAGATCCACGCCCGTTCCACCGGACCGTACTCCATGATCACGCAGCAGCCGCTGGGTGGTAAGGCACAGTTCGGCGGACAGCGCTTCGGTGAAATGGAAGTCTGGGCCCTGGAAGCGTACGGCGCGGCCTACACGCTGCAGGAACTGCTCACGATCAAGTCCGATGACATCCACGGCCGCGTGAAGGTCTACGAAGCCATCGTCAAGGGCGAGAACATCCCGGAGCCCGGTGTTCCGGAATCGTTCAAGGTCCTGATCAAGGAAATGCAGTCGCTCTGCCTGAATGTGGAAGTCCTCTCCACCGAGGGCAACACGATTGAAATGCGTGACTCGGATGAAGAAGTCTTCCGGGCCGCGGAAGAACTGGGTATCGATCTGTCCCGCGCAGAGCCGAGCTCAGTAGAAGAGGTTTAGCAGCAGTTGCACCGTCCCGGCTGGCGCCGGGACGGTCCGGAACGGCGGCAATGAAATTCCGCGGCTCGCAGAGCTCGCAACGGAATATTAAAGCCGCCTAACCCGGACCGCCTGGCGCCAGTGGGATGGTCACCTAGAGCTCTTTCCGTACCCCGAGACATTCAGATTTAGAGAACAAGAGAGAACAGGGACCCATGTCCAACGATTCCACGTTCGGCCTTATGCGAATCGGCCTTGCCACCGCGGATGAAATCCGTGGCTGGTCTTACGGCGAGGTCAAGAAGCCGGAAACCATCAACTACCGAACCCTGAAGCCGGAGAAGGACGGTCTTTTCTGCGAAAAGATCTTCGGTCCTTCCCGTGACTGGGAGTGCTACTGCGGCAAGTACAAGCGCGTGCGCTTCAAGGGCATCATCTGTGAGCGCTGCGGCGTTGAGGTGACCCGTGCCAAGGTTCGCCGCGAACGGATGGGCCACATTGAGCTCGCCGCTCCCGTGACGCACATCTGGTACTTCAAGGGTGTCCCCTCCCGCCTGGGCTACCTGCTGGACCTTGCACCGAAGGACCTCGAGAAGGTCATTTACTTCGCTGCCTACATGATCACCTCGGTTGACGAAGAGAACCGCCACGCCGAGCTGCCGAACCTGCAGGCCGAGCACGACCTGGAGCGCAAGCACCTGGTCGACCAGCGCGACTCCGACATCGCTGCGATCGCCAAGGACCTCGAAGGCGAGCTTGCCCGCCTCGAAGGCGAAGGCGCCAAGGCTGCCGACAAGAAGAAGGCCCGCGACTCCGCCGACCGCCAGATGGCCAAGGTACGCCGCGACGCCGACCACAACATCGAGCGCCTCGAGCAGGTCTGGGACCGGTTCAAGAACCTCAAGGTCGGCGACCTGGAAGGCGACGAAGGCCTCTACCGCGAACTGCGTGACCGCTACGGTCTGTACTTCGAAGGCTCCATGGGTGCCGAAGCCATCAAGAAGCGTCTTGAAGACTTCGACATGCAGGCCGAGTCCGAGTCGCTGCGCGACATCATCCAGAACGGCAAGGGCCAGCGCAAGACGCGTGCCCTGAAGCGCCTGAAGGTTGTCAACGCGTTCCTGACCACCTCGAACAGCCCGCTGGGCATGGTCCTGGACGCCGTCCCGGTCATCCCGCCGGAACTGCGCCCGATGGTCCAGCTCGACGGCGGACGTTTCGCGACGTCCGACCTCAACGACCTGTACCGCCGCGTGATCAACCGCAACAACCGCCTGAAGCGCCTGCTGGATCTCGGTGCCCCCGAGATCATCGTGAACAACGAAAAGCGCATGCTGCAGGAAGCTGTTGACTCCCTGTTCGACAACGGCCGCCGCGGCCGTCCGGTCACCGGACCGGGCAACCGTCCGCTGAAGTCGCTGTCCGACATGCTTAAGGGCAAGCAGGGCCGCTTCCGCCAGAACCTGCTGGGTAAGCGTGTTGACTACTCCGGCCGTTCCGTCATCGTTGTCGGCCCGCAGCTGAAGCTGCACCAGTGCGGTCTGCCCAAGCAGATGGCCCTGGAGCTCTTCAAGCCGTTCGTGATGAAGCGCCTGGTTGACCTCAACCACGCCCAGAACATCAAGAGCGCCAAGCGTATGGTCGAGCGTTTCCGCCCGCAGGTCTGGGACGTGCTGGAAGAGATCATCACCGAACACCCGGTGCTGCTCAACCGTGCACCCACCCTGCACCGCCTCGGCATCCAGGCCTTCGAGCCGCAGCTTGTTGAAGGCAAGGCCCTTCAGCTGCACCCGCTGGTCTGTGGCGCCTTCAACGCCGACTTCGACGGTGACCAGATGGCAGTACACCTGCCGCTGAGCCCCGAAGCGCAGGCTGAAGCACGCATCCTGATGCTGTCCTCGAACAACATCCTGAAGCCGTCCGACGGCCGCCCGGTCACCCTGCCTTCGCAGGATATGATCATCGGCCTGCACCACCTCACCACCAAGCGCCCCGGTGCTGCCGGTGAAGGCCGCGTGTTCGGATCCCTGGCCGAAGCCATCATGGCCTCGGACATGGGCGAGCTGCACCTGAACGCCCTGGTCAAGATCCGCGTTGACGGCTTCGTCCCCAGCGCAGACCAGCCCGCACCGGAAGGTTGGGAAGAAGGCACCCCCGCCCTCATCGAAACCTCCCTCGGCCAGGTTCTGTTCAACCAGACCCTGCCGGCGGACTACCCCTGGGTTGCGAAGGTTGCAGACAAGGGACAGCTTTCGGCGATCGTCAACGATCTCGCTGAGCGGTACCCGAAGGTTGTCACGGCTGCCACGCTGGATAACCTGAAGGACTCCGGTTTCTACTGGGCCACCCGCTCGGGCGTTACCGTCGCCATCTCCGATATCGCGGCTCCGATCGACAAGCCGGCCATTATGGAGGGCTACGAAGCTCAGGCTGCCAAGGTTGAAAGCCAGTACGGCAAGGGCCTGATCGCTGAAGACGAGCGCCGCCAGGAACTGATCGATATCTGGAACAAGGCCACCAACGAGGTTGCTGCTGCAATGCGGGCAAACATGCCCGAATTCAACAACATCAACCGCATGGTCTCCTCCGGCGCCCGTGGTAACTGGCTGCAGGTCCGGCAGATTGCCGGTATCCGTGGTCTGGTGGCCAACCCTAAGGGCGAGATCATCCCGCGTCCGATTAAGTCCTCCTACCGTGAGGGCCTGTCGGTGCTGGAATACTTCATCGCCACGCACGGTGCCCGTAAGGGTCTCGCCGATACCGCTCTGCGTACCGCCAACTCGGGTTACCTGACCCGTCGTCTGGTGGACGTTTCGCAGGACGTTATTGTCCGCGAGGAAGACTGCGGCACCGAGCGCGGCCTGAACGTGACCATCGCGGTTCCGGATGCCAACGGTGAGCTGCAGCTGCACGAAGAGGTCGAGAACTCGGCCTACGCCCGTACGCTGGCCACCGACGTCACCGATCCGCAGGGCAACGTCCTGGCCAAGGGCGGCGACGATGTGGGCGACGTGCTCATCGCGAAGCTGTTCGAAGCCGGTGTTACCGACATCAAGGTCCGCTCCGTACTCACCTGTGAGTCCGCCGTCGGTACCTGTGCACTTTGCTACGGCCGCTCCCTGGCCACGGGTAAGACCGTGGACATCGGCGAGGCCGTGGGCATCATCGCTGCACAGTCCATTGGTGAGCCGGGTACCCAGCTGACCATGCGTACCTTCCACACCGGTGGTGTTGCTTCTGCTGAGGACATCACCCAGGGTCTGCCCCGTATCCAGGAGCTCTTCGAAGCACGTACGCCTAAGGGTGTTGCTCCGATCTCCGAGACCGCGGGCCGGGTCACCATCGAAGAGACCGACCGCCAGATGCGTCTGGTTGTCACTCCCGATGACGGCTCCGAGGAAATCGCGTACCCGGTCCTGCGCCGTGCACGCCTCCTGGTTGCCGACGGCGACCACGTCGAGGTTGGCCAGCAGCTGGTCTTCGGTGCGGTGGATCCCAAGCAGATCCTCCGTATCCTCGGCCCGCGCAAGGCACAGGAGTTCCTGGTGGACGAAGTCCAGCGCGTGTACCGCAGCCAGGGTGTGGGCATCCACGACAAGCACGTCGAGGTTATTGTCCGCCAGATGCTGCGCCGCGTGACCGTGATTGAGTCCGGCGATTCCGATCTGCTCCCGGGTGAGCTGACCGAACGACGCCGGTTCGAGAGCGAGAACCGCCGCGTGGTTTCGGAAGGCAAGAAGCCTGCTTCGGGCCGTCCGGAACTGATGGGTATCACCAAGGCCTCCCTGGCCACCGAGTCCTGGCTGTCCGCAGCTTCCTTCCAGGAGACCACCCGCGTCCTGACGCAGGCGGCCATGGAAGGCAAGAGCGATCCGCTGCTCGGCCTCAAGGAGAACGTCATCATCGGTAAGCTGATCCCGGCCGGAACGGGCCTGCCCCGTTACACCGAGGTCACTGTCGAGCCGACCGAGGAAGCAAAGGCCAACCTGTTCACCGGCCCGAGCGCCTTCAGCGACTTCGACTACGCCGGAGTTGACGGCGGCCTCAGCCCCGAGTTCCACGCCATCCCGCTGGATGACTACGACATGGGCAGCGACTTCCGCTAAGGAAAGCGCAAGCAGAGGAAGGTCCCGTACCCACCAGGGTGCGGGACCTTCCGCGTTTAACCGCTCCCCGGCGGCCGGCAGCGCTGTGCCAGACTGAATGTCATGGCGAATTCTCCAACGGGCGAGTCCATGACGGACCGGATTGTGCGGATTATCGGTGCCTTCGACGGAACCCGCCCGAGCATGTCCGTGGCCACGCTGGCACGCCGCACCGGGCTGCCGCTGTCCACCACTCACCGGATTGTCAATGACCTGATGGGTCACGGTTTCCTGCAGAAGGAATCCGGCGGCAGTGTCCGCCTGGGCCTGCGGCTGTGGGAACTGGCCAACCGCAGTTCCGCCGCCCTTGGCCTCAAACAGATAGCCATGCCCTTTATGGAGGACATTCAGGCCGTGGTCCGGCAGCACACCCAGCTGTCCATCCTCAGCCAGGACGAGGTGCTGTTCATCGAGCGGCTGTCCAGCCACGGTTCCGTGCTCAACCACGCGCAGGTAGCGGGACGCCTGCCGGTGCATGTCTCCTCCTCCGGGATGGTCATGATGGCCCACGCTCCCAGGCACCAGCAGGAGGCATATCTGTCGAAGCGAAACCTGGAACCGGACGAGGTGCGGGGCCTGCGGGCGACGTGGGCCCAGATGCGGCTGCAGGGCAGCGCCAGCCTGCCCGGCGCCGTCGTGCCCGAGACCACCGGGATAGCCGTGCCCGTGTTCGGAGCCGGAGGAACGGCGGTGGCTGCAATCGGCGTGGTGGTGCCGACGGGGGAGGAGAACATCTCAGCCACCGTGCCCGCACTGATGACCGCGGCGCGGGGTATCTCGCGCGGGCTGGGGGTGCGGGCGGACGCCGCCGGGCCGCATTACGGCCGATAACCCGCGGCAGCCGGTTGATGAAGGTGGGAACCGGACCGGGATTCCCATTGAATGGGAACCCTCTGGGTAACACGTTGTGCGCGCAGTCACACTGGAGACCAGGAACCGCAACAGATTTTCCAAAGGGAGTACCAGATGGGCGCACAGCGCACGGTTATCAAGACGCAGGTCGGCATTGTAGGAGGCGGCCCGGCAGGCCTGATGCTCTCCCATCTGCTCTCGAAATCCGGGATCGAGAACATCGTGGTGGAAAAGCGGGACCACGAAACCATCCGCACCACCCATCGCGCAGGCATCCTGGAGCACGGCAGCGTGCGTATGCTCACCGAGACCGGAGTCAGCGACCGGGTGCTTACGGACGGATACCGGCATGACGGAATCGATCTTCGCTTTGGCGGCGTAAGCCACCGGATCGACTTCCAGGACCTGGTCGGGGAATCGGTCTGGCTGTACCCGCAGAATGAAGTGTTCACCGACCTGGCCGCGGCCCGGGAGCGCGACGGCGGTGACGTACGCTACGGCGTCAGCGACACCTCCGTCACCGACCTCACCACTGACACCCCGAAGATTCTCTTCACGGACGCTGAGGGTACGGAGTTCGAGATCCACTGCGAGCTGCTGGTAGGCTCCGACGGCTCCGCCGGCATCTGCAAGCGCTCCATCCCCAAGGACGCCCGCACGGATAACTTCATCGAATACCCCTTTGCCTGGTTCGGCATCCTCACCGAGGCCGCCCCCAGCGCGCCGGAACTCATCTATGCCAATTCCGACCGCGGGTTTGCCCTGATCAGCCAGCGCAGCGAAACGGTCCAGCGGATGTATTTCCAGTCCGATCCGAATGAAGACCCGGACGCCTGGAGCGAAGACCGGATCTGGGATGAGCTGCAGGCCCGGGTGGACGGGCCCGACGGCCTGGAACTGAAGCGCGGACCCATCTTCGAAAAAACCGTCCTGAAGTTCCGCAGCTACGTGTGCGAGCCGCTGCGCTACGGCAACCTCTTCCTTGCCGGCGACGCCGGACATACGGTTCCGCCCACCGGAGCCAAGGGGCTGAACCTGGCCCTGGCCGATGTGCAGGTACTGTTCGAAGCCATTGACTCCTTCTACGCCACCAAGTCGCCCGAACTGCTGGAAGGCTACAGCGACAAGGCACTAAAGCGGGTCTGGCGGGCGCAGAACTTCTCCTACTGGATGACTTCCATGCTGCACACCCGCGAAGACGCCAGCCCCTTTGAACGCAAGCGTGCGCTGGGCGAGCTCAGCGGCGTCGTCGCCTCCCGGCATGGCAGCGCATACCTGGCCGAGGCCTACACCGGGTGGCCCAACGCCTAATTTCGTTCGTATGACGAACACCTGTACACAAGATGAACAAGCGGTGTAGTGTGGTCTCGACCACGCGGACGCTTGTTGGATAGCCGGAGTGCAAGGATGCGCTCGAAGTCGAAAGGAAAAACCATGGAAATGGAAAAGGATCTTTTCCAGAACAGCCATGTCGTCGAGAAACTGGATGCGGCGCAGGCGTCGCAGGACCAGATTTCGGCGGAGATTGCCTCGGTCCACGCGGCGTATGACAAGTCCGTACATGACGGCGCCGCCCCGGAAAGCCAGCCCCGCATCGACTTCCCTCCCTACCGCAGCTCCATCCTGCGCCACCCCACCAAGGATCCGCACCACGTTGACCCCGAGACAATCGAACTGTGGTCACCGGCGTTCGGACACCAGGACGTGCACGCCCTGGAGAGCGATCTGACCATCCAGCACAACGGTGAGCCCCTGGGGGAGCGCATCATTGTCCGCGGCCGGATCCTCGACGGCGACGGACGGCCCGTGCGCAACCAGCTGGTGGAAATCTGGCAGGCCAACTCGGCCGGCCGCTACATCCACAAGCGGGACCAGCATCCGGCTCCGCTGGACCCGAACTTCACCGGCGTCGGCCGCTGCATCACCACCGACGACGGCTACTACGAGTTCACCACCATCAAGCCCGGGCCCTACCCTTGGAAGAACCACTTCAACGCCTGGCGCCCGGCCCACATCCATTTCTCCCTGTTCGGCACCGACTTCACCCAGCGCATGATCACCCAGATGTATTTCCCCGGCGATCCGCTGTTCGCGCTGGACCCGATCTACCAGTCGATTACCGATCAGAAGGCACGCGACCGCCTCGTGGCCACGTATGACCACAACCTGACATCGCATGAGTGGGCCACCGGCTACAACTGGGACATTGTGCTCACCGGCAGCAACCGCACCTGGATGGAAGACGAGGACGCAGAGTAAATGAGCGAGCAGAAACTTACCGCCACACCCGGGCAGACCATCGGCCCGTTCTACGGATACGCGCTTCCCTTCGAGAAGGACAACCAGCTCCTTGCGCCGGGACTGCCCGGCAGCATCCGGCTGCAGGGAACGGTCACGGACGGCGCCGGGGAAACCATCCCCGATGCCCTGCTCGAAATCTGGCAGGCCGACGCTGAGGGCAACATCCCGCAGCAGACCGGCTCGCTGGTCCGGGACGGCTACACCTTCACCGGCTGGGGCCGCACAGCCGTGGACAACACGGGAAACTACACGTTCACCACGGTAAACCCCGGCCCCACCGAAGCAGGTTCAGCGCCCTTCATCTCCTTCGTGATCTTCGCCCGCGGCCTGCTGAATAAGCTGCATACCCGCATGTACCTGCCCGATGACGAGGAAGCGCTGGCACGCGACGCCCTGCTCTCCTCGCTCCCCGAGGAGCGGAGGCGCACCCTCATTGCCACGCGCGAGGCCGACGGCGGACTGCGCTGGAACATCTCGCTGCAGGGGGAGAACGAAACAGTTTTCCTCACCTACCCGGGAGCCTAGGCATGGGTGCAGCGGAGAGCGCCGACTACGGCCTGCTCGCACCGGCATGGGCCGGTACCCGGGTGGCCGCGCTGACGGGGGACACGGCGCTGCTCCAGGCCCTGCTGGACGTGGAGCTGGCCTGGGTGCGGGTGCTGGCGGACGCCGGGCTGGCCGACCCTGAAGCGCCCGCTGCCGTGGCGGCCGTCAGCGACGCCTCCCTGTATGACGCCGCGTCCCTGGCGGAACGGGCACAGGGCGGCGGTAACCCGGTCATCCCCCTGCTCGCGGACCTGCGGAAGCTGGCACAGGCCCAATCCCCGGCGGCTGCGGGCGCGATCCACCGTGGCGCCACCAGCCAGGACATCATGGACACCGCCCTGATGCTCCTGGCCCGCCGGGCGCTGGAGGCCATCCTCTCGGACGCAGACCGGGCCGTCACGGCACTGGGAGACCTTGCCCGGCGCCATGCCCGGACCCTGTGTGTTGCCCGGACCCTGACCCAGCACTCCCTGCCCTCCACCTTCGGGCTGCGCGCAGCGCAGTGGCTGCACGGTGTCGGTCAGGCTGCCGAAGGGCTGCGCACCGCCGCCCTCGGGCTGCCCCTGCAGTGGGGCGGGGCATCCGGAACCATGGCCGCGCTGACCACCGCGACCGCGGCGCACAGCGGCACTGACGGACCCTTTGACCTGACCTCACGCCTTGCCGTTGCCCTGGGACTGGCGGAGCCGGTAGCACCGTGGCAGACCAACCGGCTGCCCGTCACCGGCCTCGGAGCTGCCCTGCAGGATTTCACCGCAGCGGCAGGCAAAATGGCCAACGACGTGCTGCTGCTGAGCCGGCCGGAGATCGGCGAGGTGTCCGAACCGCGGGCCGCCGGCCGCGGCGGTTCCTCCGCCATGCCGCAGAAGCAGAATCCGGTGCTGTCCGTACTGATCCGCAGCGCAGCCCTTGCCGCACCCGGCCACGGCGTGCAGCTGCAGGCTGCCGCCGCAGCGGCGGACGACGAGCGTCCCAGCGGATCCTGGCACGTTGAATGGCAGGCCCTGCGCTCCCTGCTCCGCCTGGCCGGGGGAGCAGCCGCCAAACTCGCCGAGCTGGCCGCGGGCCTGCAGGTTCACACCCGGGCACTGGAACGGAATCTGGCAGCAGCCGGCCCGCTGGTGGTCAGCGAGAAGATCATGGCCGTCGTCGCCCCGCTGCTCGACGACGGTGTGGCCGGCCGCGGAAAGAAGCTGGTATCCGAGGCCGTCGCCCACTCGCTCTCCACCGGCGAGCCGTTCGCAACCGTGCTGCGCAGCACCGTTCCGGAGGACATCCTCTCCGACGACCGGCTCGCGGACATCCTTGACCCCGTCAACTACGTAGGGGAGGCCGCCGCACTTATAGAGCGCATCACGGCTGCCTACCCCGGAAAGCCCTCAGCATGAGTGTTCCCGCCATCAAAGCCTCCCGCCTCTCCGACGCCGGTCCCGCAGCGCCCGTCCTGGTTGCCGGCCCGTCGCTCGGAACAGCAGTGACACCGCTGTGGAGCCGGACGGCAGCTGCCCTGGACACCTTCACCGTCATCGGCTGGGACCTGCCCGGCCACGGTGCCAGCCCCGCCGCCGCCGGTGCCTTCAGCGTGGAAGACCTGGCCGCCGGCGTCGCCAATCTGGTCAACGGGGCCCGGAACGCAGGCGATATTGCCCCTGAAGCACCGGTCTATTACGCCGGTGTCTCGCTGGGCGGTGCCGTTGGGCTGCAGCTGGCGCTGGACCACGGCGAACTCTTCCAGGCCGTGGCAGTGCTGTGCTCCGGAGCCAAAATCGGCGACGCCGACGGCTGGGCAGAGCGCGGCGAAACCGTCAGGGTCCAGGGCACCCCCACCCAGGTGGTCGGCTCCGGCCAGCGCTGGTTCGCCCCCGGATTTATGGAACGCGAACCCGCTGCGGCGTCCGCACTGCTGCACTCCCTGCAGAACGCGGACCGCTTCTCCTACGCCTTCTGCTGTTCCGCGCTGGCCGGCTTCGACGTCCGCGGCCGTCTCGCTGATATCACCGTCCCCGTGCTTGCCGTGGCCGGTGCGCAGGACGTTGTCACCCCGCCGTCGTTCGCGGAGCTCATCGCGGACCGGGTTACCAACGGAACGGCCGCCGTCGTTGAGGACGCCGCCCACCTGGTCCCGGTCGAGCAGCCGGGACGGACCGCCGACCTGCTGAAGGATTTCTTTGGCACCCAGTATCCGGAAGGGAAATAACACCGTGATTGCAGACGGACACAAGAGCCGGCAGGACGTGTACAACGAGGGTATGGCCGTACGCCGGGAGGTCCTGGGCTCCGAGCATGTGGACCGTGCCAACGCCGGCAAGGACGAGTTCACCACCGACTTCCAGGACATGATCACCCAGTACGCCTGGGGAACCATCTGGACCCGCCCCGGCCTGCCCCGCACCATGCGGAGCGCCGTGACGCTCACGGCGCTGATTGCGCACGGGCACATGGAGGAATTCGCCATGCATGTGCGGGCGGCGCTGCGCAACGGCCTGAGCCGGGACGAGATCAAGGAAATTGTCCTGCAGTCTGCCATCTACTGCGGGGTTCCCGCCGCGAACTCCGCCTTCAAGGTGGCGCAGGGCGTCTTCCGCGAGATTGACTCCGCGGCCTAGCGGCCCCCGAACCTTCCCAGCCATTCGACTTTTCTTTTTGAGTTTCAAGGAGCACCGGTGAACCAGGCCTATATCTACGACGCAGTCCGTACGCCCTTCGGGAAGTTCGGCGGAGCCCTCGCCGGGGTCCGCCCGGATGACCTCGCCGCCCAGGTCATCAAGGCGTCCGTCTCACGCGCGCCCGGCCTGGACCCGGCACGCATCGACGAGGTGATTTTCGGCAACGCCAACGGAGCCGGCGAGGAAAACCGCAACGTGGCCAGGATGGCCACCCTGCTGGCCGGTCTGCCCACCTCGATTCCGGGCACCACGGTGAACCGGCTCTGCGGGTCCTCCCTGGACGCGGCACTCATCGCCTCCCGCCAGATCAACACCGGCGAAGCCGACCTGATGCTGATCGGCGGCGCCGAGTCAATGAGCCGCGCCCCCTGGGTACTGCCGAAAAATGAGAAGCCCTACCCGGCAGGGGACCAGACCCTGGCCTCCACCACCCTGGGCTGGCGCCTGGTCAATCCGGCCATGCCGAAGGAATGGACCGTCTCCCTCGGTGAAGCCACCGAGCAGCTGCGCGAGAAGCACGGTATCAGCCGTGAGCGCCAGGACGAGTTCGCCGCTGCCTCCCACGCCCTGGCTGCCAAGGCCTGGGACGAGGGTAAATATGCGGATCTCACCGTTGCCGTGGACGGCGTGGAGCTGGACCGTGACGAAAGCATCCGCGCAGGCTCCACCGTGGAAAAGCTGGCCACCCTTCGCACCGTCTTCCGGCCCGCCTCCGACGATGCCTCCGGCGGCACCGTGACCGCAGGCAACGCCTCACCGCTGAACGACGGCGCTTCGGCAGCCTGGCTCGGCAGCGAGAACGCCGCCGGCATCCTGGGCATGGCTCCGCTGGCACGGATTGCCGGACGCGGCGCCGCCGCCAATGAGCCGCAGTTCTTCGGCTATGCCCCCGTGGAAGCGGCCAACCTTGCCCTGAAGCGTGCCGGCATCAGCTGGAGCGAGGTTGGAGCAGTGGAACTGAACGAAGCCTTCGCCGCCCAGTCGCTGGCCTGCCTGGACGCCTGGGACGTGGACCCGGCCATCGTCAACGCGTGGGGCGGGGCCGTGGCAATCGGCCACCCGCTGGGTGCCTCCGGTACCCGTATCCTGGGCACGCTGGCCCGCCGCCTGCAGGACTCCGGAGAGCGCTGGGGCGTGGCAGCCATCTGCATCGGCGTCGGGCAGGGCCTCGCCGTCGTCCTCGAAAACGCCAACTGATACCCAGACACCGCACACGTTAGGAAAAACCGTGCTCAACATAGTGCAGGACGCAGATGAGGCCGTAGCGCCCATCCATGACGGGGCCACCGTAATGATTGGCGGATTCGGCCGCGCCGGCCAGCCCGTGGAACTGATCGAGGCGCTGCTGCGGCAGGGCGCCACGGACCTGACCGTGGTCAACAACAACGCAGGCAACGGGGAACAGGGCCTGGCAGCCCTGATCGGTGCCGGCCGCGTGAAGAAAATCATCTGCTCCTTCCCGCGGCAGTCCGACTCGCAGATCTTCGACGCGAAGTACCGTGCGGGGGAGATCGAACTGGAACTGGTGCCCCAGGGCAACCTGGCCGAACGCATCCGGGCAGCCGGCGCCGGCATTGGCGGCTTCTTCACTCCCACCGCGTACGGAACCCCGCTGGCCGAAGGCAAGGAAACCCGGGTCATAGATGGCCGCGGCTACGTCTTCGAAACACCACTGCACGCGGACTTTGCCCTGGTGAAGGCGCTGCGGGCTGACACAGCCGGCAACCTGGTCTACCGCAAGACGGCCCGGAACTTCGGACCCATCATGGCTGCCGCCGCCGGGCATGCCATCGTGCAGGTACGCGAAATTGTGGACGTTGGGGAACTGGACCCCGAAAACGTTGTTACTCCCGGGATCTACGTCAACAGCCTGGTCCGCGTGGACCGGGAGAAAGCACCGGCCGCAGCATGAGCACCGACAAGAAGCTGGACAAGAACGAACTCGCGGCCCTGGTCGCCTCCGACATTGCCCCCGGGTCCTTCGTGAACCTGGGCATCGGGCAGCCCACCCTGGTCTCGAACTATCTGGTGCCCGAGCAGAAAGTCACCCTGCACACCGAGAACGGCATGCTGGGCATGGGGCCGGAAGCACACGGCGACGAGGTGGATCCGGACCTGATCAACGCCGGAAAAATTCCGGTAACGGAGCTGCCGGGCGCAGCCTACTTCCACCATGCCGACTCCTTCGCCATCATGCGGGGCGGACACCTGGACGTCTGCGTACTGGGCGCCTTCCAGGTCTCGGCTGCCGGTGACCTCGCCAATTGGCATACCGGGGCACCGGATGCCATCCCTGCAGTCGGCGGTGCCATGGACCTGGCCACCGGAGCCAAGGACGTCTACGTCATGATGTCCCTGTTCACGCGCGACGGCGTGAGCAAGCTGGTCAAGGAGTGCAGCTATCCGCTGACCGGGGTGGGTTGCGTGACCCGCGTCTACACTAATGAAGCAGTCTTTTTGCTGAAGGAGGACGGCGTACACGTACGCGAGACCTTTGGCACCACCTTCGAAGAGCTGGCGGCGAAGATGGATATCCCGCTGATCCGCGCCGCGGACGGAAGCTAGCAGGACACCAATCATGGGGGACAGATGAGCGAGACCGTGCCGGCCAGCGACCAGTATGTACAGTCGCTGGCCCGGGGCCTGCTAGTGATTCGCGCGTTCGACGCCGACCACGTGCAGATGACGCTCAGCGAGGTCTCCCGGCGCACCGGCCTGACCCGGGCCACGGCCCGGCGCTTCCTGCTCACCCTGGTGGAACTGGGCTACATCCGCACGGACGGACGGACCTTCGAGCTCACCGCTTTGGTGCTGCAGCTGGGATATTCCTATCTGTCGGGCCAGTCGCTGCCCCAGCTGGCCCAGCCCGTACTGGAGGACCTGTCCCGGCAGATCTCCGAGTCCACGTCCGCATCCGTGCTCGACGGCAGCGAGATTGTCTATATAGCCCGCATCCATACCCGCCGGCTGATGACCGTGGGCATTGCCGTGGGCACGCGCTTCCCGGCCTACGCAACGTCCATGGGGCGGGTCCTGCTCGCCGGGCTGCCCGAAGACCGGTTCGAGGATTACCTCACCACAGTGGACCTGCAACCGCTCACCGACCGCACCGTCACCGACCCTGCCCGGCTCCGCGAACTGGTTGCCGGCGTCCGGGAACAGGGCTGGGCAGTGGTGGACCAGGAACTCGAACAGGGCCTGCGCTCTGTCGCCGTCCCCGTGTACGACCCCCAGGGCAGGGTCTGCGCAGCCCTGAATACCTCCATGCAGGCAACGATGGGGCTGGGCGGGCCTACACTGGAAGATGCCGCGGCCCGCGTGCTGCCGCATCTGCAGCAGGCATCGGCCACCATCACTGATGCCCTGGCGGCCCGCAGTTAGTGATCCTGGCCTCACGTCACCGCGGAAGGCGTTAAGTCTGCTAGACTGAAAACCAATTGTTTGTGTGGCAGTGGATGAAGGCCGCTCGCGTGCCCTCCGTGGTGAGATACTCGGGGGAATGCATTCCGAAAGGAATGGGCGGGCCTGTTTCCGGGTTGCGGGCTTCTTGCGCAACGAATGCCACACTTTTGCACGCCTACGGTCGCTTTCGGCGAGAACACGGAACTTCTCGGGGCATTGCGGCAACGACTTTAAGCGCACCGCCCTGAGCCGGCTTCCAGCCGTCAGCGGGGCGGGGCAACCAGAGAATTATCTCGAGAAAAAACGGAGAACACGAAAGTGCCTACGATTCAGCAGCTGGTCCGCAAGGGCCGCTCACCCAAGGTCTCCAAGACCAAGGCTCCTGCCCTTCAGGGCAGCCCGATGCGCCGTGGTGTCTGCACCCGCGTTTACACGACCACCCCGAAGAAGCCGAACTCGGCTCTGCGTAAGGTTGCACGTGTCCGCCTCAACGGCGGCATCGAAGTAACCGCCTACATCCCCGGTGTGGGTCACAACCTTCAGGAACACTCCATCGTGCTGGTGCGCGGCGGTCGTGTGAAGGACCTTCCCGGTGTTCGCTACAAGATCGTCCGCGGTGCCCTCGATACCCAGGGTGTCAAGAACCGCAAGCAGGCTCGCAGCCGCTACGGCGCGAAGATGGAGAAGAAGTAATATGCCCCGCAAGGGTCCGGCCCCCAAGCGGCCGCTAGTACTGGATCCCGTCTACGGTTCCCCGCTGGTCACGCAGCTGATCAACAAGGTCCTGATCGACGGCAAGAAGTCCACCGCAGAGCGCATCGTTTACGGTGCACTTGCAGGCGCCCAGGAGAAGACCGGACAGGATCCGGTTGCAGCCCTGAAGAAGGCCATGGACAACATCAAGCCCAGCCTTGAGGTCAAGTCCCGCCGCGTTGGCGGCGCCACCTACCAGGTCCCCGTTGAGGTCAAGCCGGGCCGTGCAACTGCACTGGCACTGCGCTGGCTGGTTGGCTACTCCAAGGCCCGCCGCGAGAAGACCATGACCGAGCGCCTGCGCAACGAAATCCTGGACGCTTCCAACGGTCTCGGTGCAGCTGTGAAGCGCCGCGAGGACACCCACAAGATGGCCGAGTCCAACAAGGCCTTCGCCCACTACCGCTGGTAATAAGCCCGGCCGACGGCGGCCCCTCCTTCAAGGCCCTGCATTCCGCTACGGCGGGGTGCAGGGCCCGAAGCAGATAAACGCAGTCGAAACGGCAAACACCAAATATAGGGAGAAACCGTGGCACTTGACGTGCTTACCGACCTGAACAAGGTCCGCAACATCGGCATCATGGCCCACATCGATGCCGGCAAGACGACGACTACCGAGCGCATCCTGTTCTACACGGGTGTCAACCACAAGATCGGCGAGACCCACGACGGTGCGTCCACGATGGACTGGATGGCACAGGAGCAGGAGCGGGGTATCACCATTACCTCCGCAGCTACCACGTGTTACTGGGACAACAACCAGATCAACATCATCGACACCCCGGGTCACGTTGACTTCACCGTCGAGGTTGAGCGGTCCCTGCGCGTGCTCGACGGCGCCGTAGCCGTGTTCGACGGCAAGGAAGGCGTGGAGCCGCAGTCCGAGACTGTCTGGCGCCAGGCTGACAAGTACAACGTCCCGCGCATCTGCTTCGTCAACAAGATGGACAAGCTCGGCGCTGATTTCTACTTCACCGTTGACACCATCATCAACCGCCTGGGTGCCAAGCCGCTGGTTCTGCAGCTGCCGATCGGTGCCGAGAGCGAATTCGAGGGCGTCGTTGACCTTCTCGAAATGCGTGCCCTCACCTGGCGCGGCGACGCCAAGGGTGATGTCACCATGGGCGCCAAGTACGAAATCGAACCGATCCCCGCAGAACTGCAGGAAAAGGCCGAAGAGTACCGCGCACAGCTGATCGAGACCGTTGCCGAGGCAAGCGACGAGCTGATGAACAAGTACCTCGAAGGTGAAGAACTCACCATCGAGGAAATCAAGGCCGGCATCCGCCACCTGACCATCAACTCGCTGGTCTACCCGGTTCTCTGCGGCTCCGCGTTCAAGAACCGTGGCGTTCAGCCCATGCTTGACGCCGTCGTCGACTACCTGCCCAGCCCGCTTGACGTGCCGAACATCAAGGGCCACGACATCCGCGACGAAGAGGTCATCCTCGAACGCGCCGCCGATGCCAACGCTCCGTTCTCCGCGCTGGCGTTCAAGGTTGTGACGCACCCGTTCTTCGGCCGTCTGACCTACATCCGCGTGTACTCCGGTCACGCTGCTTCCGGCGCCCAGGTCATGAATGCGACCAAGCAGAAGAAGGAGCGCATCGGAAAGCTCTTCCAGATGCACGCCAACAAGGAAAACCCGGTCGAGGAAATCACGACTGGCCACATCTACGCCGCCATCGGCCTGAAGGACACGACCACGGGCGACACCCTGTGCGATCTTCAGAACCCGATCGTGCTGGAATCCATGAGCTTCCCGGAGCCCGTGATTTCCGTGGCCATCGAGCCGAAGACCAAGGGTGACCAGGAGAAGCTCTCCACCGCCATCCAGAAGCTCTCCGAAGAGGATCCGACCTTCCAGGTCTCCCTCGACGAAGACACAGGCCAGACCATCATCGCCGGTATGGGCGAGCTGCACCTGGACATTCTGGTTGACCGTATGCGCCGCGAGTTCCGCGTCGAAGCCAACGTGGGCAAGCCCCAGGTTGCTTACCGCGAAACCATCCGCCGTGCAGTCGCCAAGCACGACTACACGCACAAGAAGCAGACCGGTGGTTCGGGTCAGTTCGCAAAGATCCAGATCGCGATCGAGCCGCTGGATACTTCCGACGGCACGTTCTACGAATTCGAGAACAAGGTCACCGGTGGTCGTGTTCCGCGCGAATACATCCCCAGCGTTGACCAGGGTATCCAGAGCGCCCTCACCGACGGTGTGCTCGCCGGTTACCCGGTTGTCGGCATCAAGGCGACGCTGCTTGACGGCGCTTACCACGACGTCGACTCCTCGGAAATGGCGTTCAAGATTGCCGGACGCCAGGCCTTCAAGGAAGCTGCACGGATGGCCAGCCCGGTTCTGCTGGAGCCGATGATGGATGTTGAAGTCCGCACCCCTGAGGAATACATGGGTGAAGTTATCGGTGACATCAACTCCCGTCGCGGACAGATGCAGTCCATGGAAGATGCAGCCGGCGTAAAGGTCATCCGGGCACACGTCCCGCTGTCCGGCATGTTCGGCTACATCGGCGACCTGCGGTCCAAGACCCAGGGCCGTGCCGTGTACTCCATGTCCTTCAACAGCTACGCAGAGGTCCCGAAGGCAGTAGCCGACGAGATCATCCAGAAGACGCGCGGCGAATAAAACCCTGGTCGGTGTTCCGGGGAACCTCGGAACACCGACCGTGTGCAGCGGGCCAGGGCTTCGGCCGGAAGCCCGCTGCATAGCCAGACTGAGCGGCCTCGCCAGGCTGCTGCGGAAATCGGCAATTTCATCAAATAAACAGCCCCCAGTAGACTTACATCAGTTTCAGTTGCGAAAAGCGCGGCTGAAGATTGAGTCTTCTAACTCTCTAGGAGGAACCCGTGGCGAAGGCAAAGTTCGAGCGGACTAAGCCGCACGTCAACATCGGCACCATTGGTCACGTTGACCATGGCAAGACCACGTTGACCGCTGCCATTTCGAAGGTGCTTGCTGACAAGTACCCTGATCTGAACGAAAAGCGCGATTTCGCTGCTATCGACTCTGCACCTGAAGAGCGCCAGCGCGGTATCACCATCAACATCTCGCACATCGAGTACCAGACCGAGAAGCGTCACTACGCACACGTTGACGCCCCCGGCCACGCTGACTACATCAAGAACATGATCACTGGTGCAGCTCAGATGGACGGCGCAATCCTCGTGGTTGCCGCTACCGATGGTCCGATGGCCCAGACCCGCGAGCACGTTCTGCTCGCCCGCCAGGTTGGCGTTCCCTACCTGCTGGTCGCACTGAACAAGTCCGACATGGTTGACGACGAAGAACTGCTCGACCTCGTGGAAATGGAAGTTCGCGAACTGCTGAGCTCCCAGGACTTCGACGGCGACAACGCTCCCGTCGTCCGCGTTTCCGGCCTGAAGGCTCTGGAAGGCGATCCCAAGTGGGTTGCTTCCGTCGAAGAGCTGATGGAAGCCGTTGACGAAAACGTGCCGGACCCCGTTCGCGACAAGGACAAGCCGTTCCTGATGCCGATCGAGGACGTCTTCACGATCACCGGTCGTGGAACCGTTGTCACGGGCCGCGCCGAGCGCGGTACCCTCGCCATCAACTCCGAGGTCGAGATCGTCGGCATCCGTCCGGTCCAGAAGACCACGGTTACCGGTATCGAGATGTTCCACAAGCAGCTTGACGAAGCATGGGCCGGCGAGAACTGTGGCCTGCTGCTCCGCGGCATCAAGCGCGAAGACGTAGAGCGTGGCCAGGTTGTCGTGAAGCCGGGTTCCATCACCCCGCACACCGACTTCGAAGCCAACGTCTACATCCTGTCCAAGGATGAAGGCGGACGCCACAACCCGTTCTACTCGAACTACCGCCCGCAGTTCTACTTCCGTACCACGGACGTAACCGGCGTCATCACCCTCCCCGAGGGCACTGAAATGGTTATGCCCGGCGATAACACTGAGATGACCGTTGAGCTCATCCAGCCCATCGCTATGGAAGAGGGCCTCGGCTTCGCTATCCGCGAAGGCGGCCGCACCGTTGGATCAGGCCGCGTCACCAAGATCATCAAGTAATTTGATGTTCTAGCCTGAACCTCTTCGGTTCTTAGCAGGACCCCGTTGCTACGGCAGCGGGGTCCTGCTGCGTTTAACCCCGGAAGGCTGCTGCAGCTCCCTGGCCAGCAGTGAGCCCGTTTCCAGTCCCTGATCAAAGGCGCGCACGGCGTTCAGGCCGGAGGCGTCCAGTGCTCCGCCAATGACGGTGCAGGGAATCCGTTGGTGCAGCAGGGCGGAGTGGAGGGGATTGTGCGGCACCTGCCCGGCTGCCAGCAGCACGGTGTCCGCCGGCAGCAGCACGGTTTCTTGCGCGGTGGCCACGAGCAGTCCCTCAGGAGTGACTTCCAGGGGCGTTGTTCCGGGAAGGGTGCGCACCCCGGCAGCGGCGAGCTCCTGCAGTACGGCCCAGCGCGTGGACGGTCCGATTCCCTCTCCGATCCGGTGTCCGCGCCGGAGGAGGGTCACGTCGGCCGGCCCTCCAGGGGTCCCCGTGAGCAGGCGGGCCAGGTCCACGGCTATTCCTCCGGCTCCGATGACCACCACTCGGCGGCCCAGGTCTGCGGGCGCGGCAAATGCCTCGCGGTAGTCCCGGACGGGCAGCCGGCCGGTGCGGGGCAACGGCACCGGCCGGGGACGGACACCCGTAGCAAGGATTACGTGGGCATAACCGGATAACGCCTCCGCCCCGGGGGATTCGCAGGGCCGGATCCGGACGCCCAACCGCGGAAGCTCGTTGCGGAAGTACCTGATGGTTTGCAGGAAATCTTCCTTTCCCGGCACGGTTCCGGCCAGACGGAACTGGCCGCCGATTCCGTCGCTCTCCTCATAAAGGTCCACGGGCACCCCGGCCTGCGCCAGCGTGGCTGCCGCCTGCAGGCCCGCCGGTCCTGCGCCTACGACGGCGACGCGCAGGTCGGGTGCGGAAACGGAACGGACCAGCGGGAACGCGAGCTCACGGCCGGCCCGCGGATTTACCAGGCAGGAGACCGCTTCCGTGCCGAGCGAGCGGTCTATGCAGGCCTCGTTACAAGCGATGCAGGTGTTCACCAGCTCCGCCTGCCCACGCCGGGTCTTGGCCACAATCTCCGGATCCGCGAGGAAGGGACGGGCCATGGAGACCACATCGGCCTGGCCGGCGGACAGGGCCTGTTCGGCCAGATGCAGCGAGTTGATCCGGTTGCTGCCGATCACCGGTACCTGCACGCCGGCCCCGGCAAGGGCGGCACGGATGCTGCCGGCAATACCCATCCAGTGCCCGTGCGGGACAAGCGCCTGGACGGAGGGCACGCGTGACTCGTGCCAGCCGATCCCGATGTTCAGGGCGTCCGCGCCGGCCGCTGCCAGGGCAACCGCGAGGGCACGGGATTCCTCCAGAGTGCTGGACCCGGCCACGAAATCAGCTCCGGACGTGCGGTAAATGACCGGATATGCGGGACCGACGGCGCCGCGTACCGCTGCAAGAACCGCCAACGGGAACGACTGCCGACGCTGCGGGTCACCGCCCCACCCGTCCGTGCGAAGGTTGGTGAGCGGTGAGGCGAACTGATTGATCAGGTAACCCTCCGAGCCCATGATTTCCACGGCGTCGAAGCCCAGCGACTGCGCTTGGGCAGCTCCCGCAGCGAAGTCGGCGAGAACGGCCTCAATCTGCTGCTGGGTCATGGCGGCCGGCACGGCGCGGGAGAAGCCTGAGTAGACCTCCGACGGGGCGGCAGGGCGGAGTCCGTAGCTGGACTCGAAGGCGTACCGGCCTGCGTGGAAGAGCTGGAGGGCGATCTTCCCGCCGGCACCGTGCACGGCCTCCAAAGTGGGGGAGAGGACGGCAGCGGCTTCCGGTTCGTTTATCAGCAGGTAGTTAGGGCCGCCTGCCCCGGTACGGCTGACCGCCGCCCCGCCGGTGACTATCAGCGCTGCGCCTCCGGCAGCCCGTTCCCGGTAGAAGGCGGCCAGCGCCTGCGGATCGTCCTCCCGGTTCAGGTGCATGGAGCCCATCATGATCCGGTGGGCCAGCCGCAGCGGGCCCAGGGAAACGGGTGTGAAGACCCTGTCCGGCATCGGTGGGCGCCTGACCGTCAGCCGAGTGATTCCGGTGCCGCTGCCGGGTCCGGGACATCCGCTGCGGCGGCAGCTTCAGCTGCACCAGCCGACGCCCGGCGGAAAAGATCGCGGGCTATGACCGTCTTTTGGATCTCGTTGGTGCCCTCTTCGAAGCGCTGGGCACGCGCGTCCCGGTACACCCGTTCAATGGGCATGCTTTTCCAGTAGCCAATGCCGCCGTGGACCTGCAACGCCTTGTCGGTGACACGGGTGAGCATGTCCACTGCGGTCAGCTTGGCCATGGAAGAGAGCGCCGGGGCGGCGCCCGAGCCCTTCTGCCAGTCTTCCGCTGCCTGCAGAGTCAGAGCGCGGGCCGCAGCAATATCGGCTTCATTCTCGGCCAGCGAAAAGGCGATGGCCTGCCGCGAAGCCAGCGGCTTGCCGAACGTGGTGCGCTCCAAGGCGTACGCCACGGCCAGTTGCTGCGCCCGCCCGGCCAGGCCAACGCAGCTCATGGCCACCGAAATCCGGCTCGGGGTCAGGAAGCCGCCCAACGCGACCGCCAGCCCGTCCCCTTCGGCGCCCAGCCGGTGCGACACCGGAACAGGTGTGTCCGTGAAGGTCAATGAGGCATGGTCCGTTCCGTGCACCCCGAGCGTCTCGGAGGTGTTCTCAACAACCACACCGGGGGCATGCCTGTCCACCAGCAGCGCCACCGTGCCGTCGCTGCCGGAGCTGCCCTCAATCCGGGCGAACAACAGCCAGTAGTCGCAGCGTACGCCGAAGGTAATCAGGTGTTTGCGTCCGGTCAGGTAGTAGGTGTCCCCGTCCCGCCGGACGCTGGAGGTGATGTCGGCGCCGGTGCCGTTGCCCGGTTCCGTCAGTGTGAAGGCAACGATCAGCTCGCCCGCAACAGAGGGCCGGACAAACTTTTCCCGCTGCTGTTCATCCGCGTGCGGGTTCATGGCACGCCAGGTGCCGTTGACCACGTGCACGATCATGCGCACGGAGGCGTGGGAACGGGAGAAAACCTCCATCAGCCCCATCCACTGCACAAAGCTCAGCCCTTGTCCGCCCAGTCCCACGGGCGCTGCGAGGGAGAGGAAACCTGCCTCGCGCAGCTCCTTCCACAGCGAGTCAGGAACCTGCCCGGTGGCCTCAATGCGTCCGGCCCACTCCTCGCCGGGCCCCTCCACCCAGGACGTGACGGCTGAAAGCAGCTCACGGTACCGGGTGTCGGAAACGCTGCTGCCCCTGCCGTCTGCGGTGATGCCGGTGACGCTCACAAGCTGCTCCGATCCGGGGAGGGTAAAGCGGAAGAAACACTGTCACCGTCGGTGAAACTGCGTGCCATTTCACGCAGCAGAAACTTCTGCACCTTGCCCACCGCGTTGCGCGGAATATCTTCCAGCAGGTGAAGGTGCTCGGGCCAATAGTGCTTGGACACCTGGTGTCCGTCCAGGAACGCGGTGAGGTCTGTCAGCCGGGGCAGGTTTCCCGGCGCGGGAACCACAAAGGCGCAGGCCCGCTCACCCAGCCGGTCATCCGGCATGGCCGCGAGTGCCACGTCAGCTACGGCGGGATGCCGGTACAGCAACTGCTCAATCTCAGCCACCGGGATTTTCTCCCCTCCGCGGTTGATGATGTCCCGGACCCTGCCGGTGATGCGCAGAAATCCGTCCGCATCGATGACGCCGGTGTCGCCGGTGCGGTACCAGCCGTCTTCGGTAAAGACTTCCTTGGTCAGGTCGGGGCGGTCAAGGTAGCCCTCGAAGACAGTCGGGCTGTCCAGCTCGAAGTTGCCTTCGACCCCGTCAGGAAGGAGCCTCCCGTCGTCGTCGACAATCCGTGTCTGCACCCCCGCCAGTGCGCGTCCGTCGGTGCCCCACACCTTCACCGGTTCGTCCCGCGGGGAAGCCAGGGTGCCAAGGCAGGTTTCCGTGGTGCCGAAGGCGCCGCAAATCCGGGCACCGAGGACGCGGGTGGCACGCTCAGCCAGATGCCGGGGAACGGCAGCGCCCGTGTTCACGAAGATCCGCAGACTGGAGGGTGCCGGCGCACCCGTATCCACCGCCCGGACCAGATCCGAGAGGAACGGGGTGGCAGCCTGGACAAACGTGGCCCGCCAGCCGCTCATCAGCGCCAGGGCGCGCTCTGCATCCCAGACGGGTTGCAGGACCTGCGGGCAGCCCAGGACAAAGGAAAGCCACATGCCGTACAGGAAGCCGGTCTGGTGGGCTAGGGGGGAGGGGATGAAGACGGCATCATCACTGGTCAGGCCCAGATGGGTCACTTCCATGGCGGCGGCCCGGCTGAGCGTGGAATGGCGGTGCACAACACCCTTAGGCTCGCCGGACGTGCCGGAGGTGAACAGAAGCTGCGCGGCGTCCCTGGCCGCCGGTGCATATTGCGCCAGCACCCGGTGGTCCGGCCGTGCACGTTCCAGAGTGTCCGTCCAGTCAGCGAACTCCGGGCCGCCGGGCACCCGGGGAAGGGGCCGCCGGGAGGGTGTATCCCGCACTACCAGGACCCGTTCAACGCTGGCTGCCGTTCCCGGGTCGGTCCCGCCCGCGCGCTGCAGCAGCCCGGCGAGTTCTTCGGCGGGGCGGCGGCCGCGGAACTCCTCTACCGTCACGAACAGCCGGGCACGGGCGCGGTGCAGGGCCAGCGCCACCTCGCGTTCGCGGAAAATCGGCATAATGGGGGCAGCGACGGCGCCGATGCGCAGGGCAGCGACAGCGAGGATGACAAATTCGCTGCGGTTGGGGAGCTGGAAGGCCACGCGGTCGCCCGGCCGGATCCCCAGGTCCAGCAGGGCTGCTGCAACCCTGTCAGCCCGGGCGTCCAGTTCCGCCCAGGTCAGATGGCCGGCGGTGCCGGCGCCGCCGTCGATCACTGCGCTTTCATTGGGCCGTTCTGCGGACCACCGCCGGACCCATTCGGGCCCAGTGACCGACGCGGCGGCTTCCACCCCGGCCTGACCGGTGATGGTGCGCGGCCGGCTGCCCCTGGCAGTGCGGACGGGGCGGGTGATGCGGGGCCGACGGATAACCCCCTCCTCCACCTGCATCCGCAGCCCGAACGTGGTCATGGCGGCAAGATACTCGGGGTAGGAGATGCGGTAGGCGTGGGGGTAGCTCAGGGTGCTGCGGCCCTCGGCAGCGGTGGCAGCCAGCGCCAGGGACATCAGGACCCGGTGATCGTTGAACGAGGAGAGATCCGCCCCGTTGAGCCCGGAGACGCCGTGGATCATCAGCGTGGAGCCCTCCACGGTAAGGTTGGCCCCCATCGAATTCAACTGCAGCATGGCAGCGACCCGGTCCGATTCCTTCATCCGCACGTGGTCAATGTTCCGGAACGTGCTGCGGCCCCGGGCCAGGCATGCCATCACGGAGAGGACCGGGAGCATGTCAGGCACCCGCCGGCAGTCGACGTCGATGGGCGCCAACTGCAGTCCGCTGTGGCGGATGCTGACGGAGCCGGCTGTCGCGTCGGCCACCATGGGCACCCCCATCTCCGCTGCCAGGTCCAGGAAGTCCGCTTCGGGGTGGTCCGATCCGGCAGAAGAGACGGCGGGGAGTCCCTCAAGCGTCACATCCGCCGGGTGAAGGGCCGCCGCAGCGATACCGAAGGCAGCGGATCCGATATCCGGCGGCATCCGCAGATCTGTGGGGACAGCCTGCTGGTCCGGGGCTATCCGGAAACGGCGAAAGTCTTCGGAGACGTCCACCTGCAGGCCGAAACGCTGCATCATGGCTACCGTCAGTTCTATGTAGCTGCTCTCATTCTGCTCGCCGTCAACTACCACCGTGGTGTGGCTGCGGGCAAAAGGCGCCAGCAGCAGAAGCCCGGATATCCACTGCGACAGGGTGCCGGGGATATGCACTTCTCCGCCGTGCGGCCGGCCGGCCGTGACGTGCAGCGGCGGGCAGTCATTGGGTGCCCAGATGTCCACCCCCATTTGGCGCAGCGCGGCCAGCAGGGCGCCGACGGGACGGCGCTGGAAGTACTTCTGGCCGGTCACGACGACGTCGCGGGAGGCCAGCGACGCAAGTCCGGCCATGAAGTAAAGAGTGGTGCCGGAACTGCCCGCGGACACGGCGGCACTGCGCGGCTGGTAGGGGCCGCCGTGGACGACGAAGGTATCGTCCTGCACATCGATCCCGGTGCCCAGCCGGCGGAGCATGGCCACGGTGTATTGCACGTGGCGTGCGTCGGTGAGGCCGGAAATCCGGCTGGTGCCCGGTGCCAGGGACGCCAGGATCAATGCTCGGTGGGCGTGGTATTTGGAGTTGGGAACCTGCACCGTCCCGGTGATGCTGCCGGTGTCCATGCCGCTGTGGGTTCCGAGGACCGAAAGGTACATGGCCGTGAGGGCCTTTCTGTCGTCTGCGTGGTTACCGCTACCCTCGTGCGCCGATGACGCTACCAGTTGGGTCTGCGGGCCGGAACAGGTCTGCCCGAGACGCATCGCAGCCGGTGCGAATCAGTTGTTGCACGGTGGTGCTGCCTGTTCTCCTCCACAGGAGTCCCCGGCGGCGCATAGCGGCGGCGTTATACACAACCGCGGGCGCGGGTGCCACTGCGGGCGGCGTGCCGCACCTTAGGATGGGCAGCAATTACGCCAACCGGAAGGAAGCAGTGACATGGGGGTCTTCCTGCTATTCCTGGCTGCCATAACAGCCAGTTTCTTCGTGGGACGGGTCGTCGGTGTGAAGGCGGGCCGGGGCACGGACCTGCTGGGCCGCCGGGTGCCGCCGCCGGCGCAGATCTATGACGAGGGCTACCGTGCGGGGCTGGCCGCCGCCGCAGCGCGTTACGGGCAGGCAGGCGCCGGGGTGGCGGCCGGGCAGGGACAGCCGGCGACAGGAAATCCAGTGACGGGTCCTGCAGCAGCCGGGCCGGCCGCTCCCCGGGACGCGGTACAGGCCGGGCAGGGGATTGCCGGCCCGCCCGCGGGTCCGGGGCATGCCGACCGCCGCGCAGGGCAGCCCGGACAGCCGGTTCCCCCGGTATGGGCATCCCCCTCGGCACCCGCGCCGTCACGGCCGGTACCCCCGCCCTCCGTCCCGGCTGCCTCTCCCGTTACCCCGGCCGGGCAGAGCGGTACGGCCTCCACCCCGGTGTCCTCAGCACCACAATCCCCTTATGTTCCGGCCCCGGGCAGCACGGGTGCTCCGGTACACTCAATAGGAACAGGCGGACGCCGTGGTCTCCCGCCCGCGACTCCCTCAACTCCCGTGCCGCCCAGGCCCGCCAGGCCGGCTCCTCCGGTCAAAACCGAGGCACAGCTGCAGGCCGAGAAACGGCGGAGGGACCTGCGGAACATCAACATCACGCTGTACTCCGCGAGTCTGCTGCTCGTTGCGGCCGCGGCCCTGTTTATTGGGTTGGCCATCCCGGCCGGGGCACGCTTCCTCGGCGTTGTGGGGGTCACCGCACTGTTCTATGTATCCGGGCTTGTTGTGCATGCCCGCAGCCGCCGCCTTCGTCCGGCTGCCGTGGCCTTCACCGGTACGGGACTGGCGCTGATACCGGTTGTCGGGCTGGCATTGCACACAGTGGTCCTGCAGGACGGTCCGGCCGCATGGCTTATCACGTCGCTGGCGGGCACCGTGGCGTTTGCCTTTGCCGCCGCGAGGATTGACAGCCGGGTAGTTACCTACCTGGCACTGACGTTCCTGCTGTCATCCGGACTGGCCTCGGGCGCTGTCCTCCGGTCGGGGATCATCTGGTATTTCCTGTTTACCGTAGTGCTCGCAACCCTGATCAGCCTTGCCGCGATCCGGCGGCCGAAGTGGCTGAACAATCTGTATCTCGACGCCTTCGTGAGGTCGCACCGGTACCTGGTTCCTGCCGCGGCCATTGCCGCGGTCCAGATATCCGGGGACCTGACGGCGGGGCAGCTGTCCATCCTGTTCCTGGCCTTCGCTCTCCACTACGCAGTCATGATGTGGCAGGGCCCGGCGAGGAACCAGCTGGCCAACAGCTACGGCCTGCGCGCCGCTGGAACCGTGGGCCTCACCGCCCTCTGCTACTCCTTCACCGGCAGTACGCAGGCGACGCTGCTGGCGTTCGCCATACAGATCGCAGCGCAGCTGTCCGGCATCCTGCTGCGGAAACCGGTGTATGGAGCAGCGGCTCTGCTGCAGATCGCCTCACGGACTGCAGGACTGCCCCTGGACGAGGGATTGGACGCAGAAGCAGCAGCTGGTCGGCGCGGCGCAGGAACAACGGGCGTACCTTCGGGCGGGCAGGCTGCCGGCGGAGCAGTGCCGCGCCGCGGAACGCCGGACCCGGCTCCCGCCGCGGGCGGGGTCAGCCTTGCGAAGAAACCGGCCGTGGAGCCGGAAATCCGGGCGCGCAGGTTCTTCCGCACAGACGTGGCCGCCCTGCTGGTGATGCAGGCTGCCACGGGTCTTGCCGCCGGGCTGTTCCAGGCCCTTGGCACATCGGAATCATCGGGAAGCACAATGATCTTCTCGGCCACCATCCTGGTGGTCCTGGGCACCTATCTTGCAGCGGCAAGGACAGTGGGCGGGCTGCTGGAATTCGCCGCCATTGTTCCGCTGGGCCTGTCTTTTGTCCCTCATGCTTTGCTGGCGAAGGAACCATTGTGGCCATCCGTCCTGGTCACGGCGGCGCTTACTGCGTACCTGATGGTGCGTGCCAGGGGAGAAGCAACACGCATGCAGTTTGTGCTTGGAGCCAGGGCCGCTGGTGTTCTGCTGCTCCCGTTGACCGTGCTGGCGTCGGTGTCGGGCGCGGGGGGAGCGGACGGCTGGTCCTGGGCGCTGTTAACCGCCGTAGTGGCCATGGCCGCCAATCAGACGGCGTCAGTTATCCGGGTATCCGCAGGGAAACCGGAGTACGTCCCGGGGTGGGTGATCCTCGCTTCGGCAACGGGAACCGCCGCTGGTGTCCTGGTGCTGTGCTTCGAACCGCGGTTGGAGCCAACCCATGCCGTGGCTGCGCTCTGGGTACTGGTTGCCGTCAATATCCTGACCACGCTTCGTCTTGCCCGCAGCCGGTTCCTGACGGCCGGCCCGCTGGGCTTCATGGCCGCTGCCCTGATGGGTGCCGGGCTGTTGGGCGTGCGCGGCTACGAGCTTCTGGTTGCGGCGGCACTGGTGTACTGCGTGCTCATGGTCCGGAAGTTTGGGCCGCGCGGACACCGTACCTTCTACATAGCCGTGGGACAGGTTTTGATAACCGTCCTGACGGGGCTGGCGGCAGCGGACCTGGGCATGGATGTGCACGGCATCTTCACGGCGTTGGCGGCATCACTCGCCGTCCAGCATCTCGCCAGGATCGTCCTGCATAGACGCCTGCGGCCCTTGGGACTGGCCCGGACCTTTATGTGGGCAACGCTGACGGCGCTGTCAATGACGGCACCGGCCTATTACATCCTGACCGATACGGCGGCCCGGCCCGGAACCGGACTGGCACTGCTCGTCATTGCCGTCACTTCTGCACTGATCACGCAGGGCGTAGCCGCCTTCACAGCGGCAGGTCGGTCCCGGGTCAGCCCGGACACCGGGGCGGCAGCCGTCGTCCCCGTTTCCGGTCCCGTCGTCCCCGTTTCCGGTCCCGTCGTCCCCGCGGCCGGCCCCTTCACCACACCTGCCCCCGCCGTACGCCCCCGCGCTGCGGCTGCCGGTCCGGACCGGGGAGCCGGCCACGCCGCGCTCGCAGCCACCACCGCCGCTTC
Organism: Arthrobacter zhangbolii; assembly: GCF_022869865.1. Taxonomy (NCBI): domain Bacteria; kingdom Bacillati; phylum Actinomycetota; class Actinomycetes; order Micrococcales; family Micrococcaceae; genus Arthrobacter; species Arthrobacter zhangbolii. The sequence continues at coordinate 2,740,233 of NZ_CP094984.1, read as the reverse complement.
GGCGCTGGCGCTGCTGCTCAGCGTAAGCGTCCGCACCGTGGACGCGACTGACGGGACCGTCGCCCTTGCTGTCCTCGCAGGAGCCTTGGCCCTGAATATTCTCACTGCACTGCTGCTGCGGCATTCCTGGCCGGTTCTGCTGGCTCCTGCCGGTTTTGTGGCTACCGCTGCCACAGGGGCAGGGCTGTTGGGGGTGCGCGGCTATCAGGTACTGGTTTCCGCCGCACTGATCTACTGCGTCTATTTTGTCCTCGGACGCACCAACCCGTTCCGTGGTGCCTATCTGCTGGCGGCGCAGGTTCTCCTGATTGTTCTTGCCGCCCTGGTGACGGCAGACCTGACCGGGGAAATTCACAGTGTCTTTGCCGCGGCTGCGGTGGGCATCGCCGTCTGCGAAGTGCTGCGGGTACTTTTCGCCCGCCAATTGGAACCGCTGGGCCTGGCCGGTCCTGCCCAGTGGGGAAGCCTGTGTGCCGCCGGAACCGTAGCGCTGGCCTATGTGGTCCTGATGGGTTCCGGGCGACAGGACGGAACCCCTATGTTCCTCCTGACCACCGCCGCTGCGGTGGCTGTCCTGATCCAGTTGTCCACCGCGATGCGGGTGCGGCGGGGTACAGCCCTGCCGTTCGCGGCTGCACTGATGCTGTCGGCCGGACTGATTGTTGTGATTGCCGCCGCTGCGTCCCGAGGCATTGATGCGCCGGTGGTGTGGAGCCTGGCATTGATCTGGGGAGGGCTGGCAGCGAACATCGCCATTTCGCTGGTACTGCTGCGATTCGCCTCGTACGAGGTGGCAGCACCGGCGGGGTTCACCGCGGCAGCGATGCTCGGCGGTGGAGTCTTCGGGATACACGGCTATGAGGTGCTGGCGCTGGCAGCCCTCGTCTACTGTGCCTCGCTGGCACTGAACCGGGAGCTCACCACGCGTGGCCTGTATCTTCTGGGTATCCAGGCACTCGTGGTGCTCCTGTCTGTTCTCGTGGCTGTGGACCTTGGTGCGGGACGGCATGGGACATTCGTTGCCGGAACCGCCGTCCTCGCTGCCCAGCACATCATCCGGACGCTTCTGGACCGGCATTTCGGCAATCTGGGATACGCCGAAGTCTCGGGGTGGGTCAGCCTGTGCCTCCTGCTGCTGGCGCCTCTGGGATATGCAATTAACGCAGGACCCGGCGTCAGACGGGACGTCGTGACCGTCCAACTGATCCTGCTGCTGCTCAGTGCCACAGTTGCCTTTATCCGGTGGAATGCAGACCGTCAGCCGCGCTCGCAGTGGGTCATCTATATCGCCGGCCTGGCACTCGGCACACTGCCCGTAGTGCTGACCCGCCTGCCGGACTTTGACAAAGCAGGGCTGCTCCCGGAACCGGTCCTCAGCCCGGTGGCAGCCGGAGCAACCCTGCTGGCACTGGCCGCTGCCGGGCTATGGGGCGAGTTCCGGCACACCCTGGAGATACCCCTGCGCACGGCACTGCTCTCAATCTCGGCAGCGTATACGGCGGCGGCCCTGTTTCTGGCGGCAGCATCGGGCAGCGCCCTGCTGGCAGCGGCAGTCTTCGGCTTTGCCGGTGCCCTCTTTCTGGCATTGTCCTTCTCCAGACAGCGTCCCTGGCTGGCGGTCGGGCTGCCACCCCTGGTGGCGGCAGGCATGCTTTTCCTGAGCTGGTCCACGGCAGGCTCGGCGCTGGGCGGGCTGCTGGAGACGGGGTATGCCGCGCTGGTCCCTGCGTGGGCTGCCGCAGCGGTGCTGCTGGCAATCCGGTTGCTGATCCCGGGGCACGCTGCGGAAGCGGGAGCGAAGCACCGGGACGGTGTCCTGCGGAGACACATCATCGGCGCCGGTGCCTCCCTCATCCTGACCTTGGCAGCGGTCCCGGCCATGGCACCCGATGCTTCGGCGGCGGCCGGTTCCCTGACCCTGGCCGCGGCGCTGGGCGTTGGGCTGATCGAGGTGCCGGCAAGGTTCCGGGAACCGGCGGTACAGGCAGCGGCGCTCCTCACGGCGCTGGCGGTCCAGCGCATTGCATGGCTTCTCCTCGGAGACGTCAACGGCTTCTGGTCCCTGCAGTACTGGGCATGCGTCCTGGCCGGCCTGGCCGCCTACGAGTACCTCCGGAAACGAGAAAACCGGGGCACCATTGTCCTGGCGGCCGCGGCGGCAATCCTCTCGCTGAGCGGGCTCTCCACCATCATCAGCGGCGGTGCGGGCAAACAGTTGTGGGCACTGGTGGCCCACGCCGGGCTGCTGGCTTTCGGCCTGCTTGCCAGCAGGAGACTCTTTACGCTCTGGGGCGCAGCCGGCGTTGTGCTGGCGGTGCTGTGGTACCTGCGGGGCTACACCTTCCTGTGGCTGGCACTTCTGGGTATCGGCCTGATCGCGCTGGCCGTCTGGCGGCTCACACGGGTGCGCTCCGATGAGCCGGAGCGGAAGGACAGTCGCGGCGAGGGGGAGCCCGGCCCGGAGAACGCCCAGGCAGGCCCGGCGGAGGGATCCCGGGCTCCGCTGACCGGGGCAGGGGAGGAGCGGGGCTACTGACGTGCACCTGGGCCCTCGGTTAGGCTCGGAGGATGGAATTTCTTATCTTCCTGGCCATTGCCGCAGCTGCGGCGGCAGGGATTGGCTGGGCCCGCCGCCGGTTCCGTCCGGAAATTGACCGGGCACGGCGGATCCGGCGTGCCAACCGGGAGGGCAGGCCCTGACTTTCCGGCCAGGCGTGGCAGCCGGCACGGATTTTCCGCAAACCGTGACGGCCGGCACGAACTTTCCGGCCCGCCGCCCTCTGCGTTAGACTGATCAGGTCAAGCTCTCCGATGCGGCTGCGCCGCAGGGGAAAAGCCGGATTGGCCATCTGCGCCGAGGTCTGGCAGACTAGAGAAGTTGTTCAAGCGCTTTTGTGCCCACACACGCCCACGTTCCGGCTGTACAGCAGGAACAGGGAAGTGTTGAGATTCAGTCCCGGCCAGGATAATGCCTGGTGCAGGGTCGGATCCTTCAGGGGAAGAGCCCATATATAACCCGCCCCCATTCTTGCTGGGCGTCGTTGGTTTCATCACCACGACACGCCCGAGCGCGGGGGTCGGAGCCTCGACAGGGTGAGGAACCCGGATTCATCCGGATTCAGTCTGTTGGAGGGGCGCCTGGCCGTAAGGCAGTTCGGCGCAAAAACTGTACAGAGAGCATTACTCGAAGAAAGAGGCACGACGCCATGGCGGGACAAAAAATCCGCATCCGGCTGAAGTCGTACGACCACGAGGTCATCGACGTATCAGCACGGAAGATCGTTGAGACGGTCACGCGTGCAGGCGCAACGGTAGTAGGCCCCGTGCCGCTGCCCACGGAAAAGAACGTTTACGTTGTTATCCGTTCGCCGCACAAGTACAAGGACAGCCGCGAGCACTTTGAAATGCGCACGCACAAGCGCCTGATCGACATCATTGACCCCACGCCTAAGGCCGTTGACTCGCTGATGCGTCTTGACCTGCCTGCAGACGTGAACATCGAAATCAAGCTGTAGGGGGGGAGCGGATAATATGTCTACTTCACTTACACGCCAGGTAAAGGGACTGCTGGGCACCAAGCTCGGCATGACCCAGGTTTGGGACGAGAACAACAAGCTCATCCCCGTAACCGTCGTCCAGGCTGACTCCAACGTCATCACGCAGCTGCGCAACGCGGAAAAGGACGGCTACACCGCCGTTCAGATCGGCTACGGCCAGATCGACCCGCGCAAGGTGACCAAGCCGCTGGCCGGCCACTTTGAAAAGGCCGGCGTTACGCCGCGCCGCCACGTAGTTGAACTGCGTACCGCAGACGCCGACACCTACGAGCTGGGCCAGGAACTCTCTGTTGAGATTTTCGAAGCCGGCCAGAAGGTCGACGTCGTCGGAACCTCCAAGGGCAAGGGCTTTGCCGGTGTCATGAAGCGTCACGGCTTCCACGGCGTCGGTGCCTCCCACGGTGCACACAAGAACCACCGTAAGCCGGGTTCCATCGGTGGCGCATCCACCCCGGGCCGCGTCTTCAAGGGCGTTCGGATGGCTGGCCGTATGGGCGCCGTCCGTCACACCACGATGAACCTCACGGTTCACGGTGTGGACGCCGAGAAGTCGCTCCTGCTGATCAAGGGTGCCGTTCCCGGCGCCCGCGGCCAGGTCGTCCTCGTACGCACCGCCGTGAAGGGAGCTTAGTCTCATGGCTAACGAAACCACTGTTGAATTCCCCGCAGAGATCTTCGACGTTCAGACGAACGTACCGCTGCTCCACCAGGTGGTAGTTGCTCAGCTTGCAGCCGCCCGCCAGGGTACGCACAAGACGAAGACCCGCGCCGAGGTGAGCGGTGCAGGCCGCAAGCCGTTCAAGCAGAAGGGCACCGGCCGGGCTCGTCAGGGCTCCATCCGTGCGCCTCACATGACCGGCGGCGGCGTGGTCCACGGACCGACGCCTCGCGATTACAGCCAGCGCACCCCCAAGAAGATGAAGGCTGCTGCACTGCGCGGCGCCCTGTCCGACCGGGCACGCAACGGCCGTATCCACGTCCTCGAGACCCTGGTTGCCGGCACCACGCCGTCCACCAAGGATGCACTGAGCGCCCTGCGTTCGGTCTCCGACCGCAAGAACCTGCTCGTTGTTATCGAGCGCGCCAACGATGTTGCTGCACTGTCCGTGCGCAACGTCCCGGAAGTTCACGTGATCTACGTAGATCAGCTGAACACCTACGACGTGCTGGTATCCGACGACGTGGTCTTCACCAAGGCTGCCTACGACGAGTTCGTTGGCAAGAACACTGTCAAGGAGGACGCCAAGTGAGCGCGACCACCGCTAAGGACCCGCGCGACGTAGTGCTTGCACCCGTCGTCTCGGAAAAGAGCTACGGCCTGATCGACGAAGGTAAGTACACCTTCCTGGTCGACCCCCGCTCGAACAAGACCGAGATCAAGCTGGCCGTGGAGAAGATTTTCTCCGTCAAGGTCGACTCGATCAACACCATCAACCGTGCCGGTAAGCGTAAGCGCACCAAGTTCGGATGGGGACAGCGCAAGAGCACCAAGCGCGCCATTGTCACCCTCAAGGACGGCACAATCGACATCTTCGGCGGTCCGCTCAGCTAGGGCGGAGACCACTTTAACGAGGAATAAATAATGGGAATCCGTAAATACAAGCCGACTACCCCGGGCCGTCGCGGCTCGAGCGTAGCCGACTTCACCGAAATCACGCGGTCGACGCCGGAAAAGTCGTTGGTACGTCCGCTGCCCAAGAAGGGCGGCCGTAACAACACCGGTAAGATCACGACCAGGCACAAGGGTGGTGGACACAAGCGTCAGTACCGTCTGATCGACTTCCGTCGCCACGACAAGGACGGCGTCAACGCTCGCGTTGCCGAGATCGAATACGATCCGAACCGTACCGCCCGCATTGCGCTGCTGCACTACGTTGATGGCACCAAGCGTTACATCATTGCTCCGAACAAGCTCAAGCAGGGCGATTTCGTAGAGGCCGGCGCCGGGGCTGACATCAAGCCCGGCAACAACCTGCCGCTGCGCAACATCCCCGTGGGTACCACCATCCACGCAGTTGAACTGCGTCCGGGTGGCGGCGCCAAGATGGCCCGCTCCGCCGGTGCATCTGTTCAGCTCGTTGCCAAGGAAGGCCGTTTCGCCCAGCTGCGTCTGCCCTCCGGAGAAATCCGCAATGTTGACGTTCGCTGCCGCGCCACCATTGGCGAGGTTGGCAACGCCGAGCAGTCCAACATCAACTGGGGCAAGGCCGGCCGTATGCGCTGGAAGGGCGTACGCCCGACCGTCCGCGGTGTCGCCATGAACCCGGTTGACCACCCGCACGGTGGTGGTGAAGGTAAGACCTCCGGTGGACGCCACCCGGTCAACCCGAACGGTAAGCGCGAAGGCCGCACCCGCCGCCCCAATAAAGAGAGCGACAACCTCATTGTGCGTCGCCGTCGTTCCGGCAAGAACAAGCGATAGGAGCCTGGAAACATGCCACGCAGCCTGAAGAAAGGCCCCTTCGTCGACCAGCACCTGTTTCTCAAGGTAGCGGCCGAAAACGAAAAGGGCACCAAGAACGTCATCAAGACGTGGTCCCGCCGTTCGATGATCATCCCCGACATGCTCGGGCACACGATCGCCGTACACGACGGACGTAAGCACATTCCGGTGTTTGTCACCGAGTCGATGGTCGGGCACAAGCTCGGCGAATTCGCTCTGACGCGGACATTCCGCGGCCATGTGAAGGACGACCGCAAGGGCAAGCGCCGCTAGGCGCTGCTCTTTCGGCAGAAGACGAGAGAAGGAAAGCAATGGAAGCCAAGGCAATTGCGCGTCATATCCGCGTAACGCCTATGAAGGCCCGGCGCGTCGTCAACCTTGTTCGTGGCAAGCAAGCGAATGAGGCTCTGGCAATTCTGAAGTTTGCCCCCCAGGCAGCTTCGGAGCCGGTACTTAAGGTAGTTCAGTCGGCTATGGCCAATGCACGTGTCCTCGCGGACCGTGACGGCGTGGCCTTCGACGAAGGTGACCTCTTCATCAGCGAAGCATTCGTTGACGAAGGACCCACCATGAAGCGGTTCCAGCCGCGGGCCCAGGGCCGCGCCTACCGCATCAACAAGCGGACCAGCCACGTCACCGTGGTAGTCGCAACCCCTACGATCGAGGAGGAACGCTAAGTGGGACAGAAGGTAAACCCGCACGGGTTCCGACTCGGCATCACCACTGACCACGTATCGCACTGGTTTGCTGACAGCAACAAGCCGGGCCAGCGTTACAAGGACTTTGTCCGCGAGGACATCAAGATCCGTCAGCTGATGTCCACCGGCATGGATCGCGCCGGCATCGCCAAGGTTGAGATCGAGCGCACCCGTGACCGTGTTCGTGTGGATATCCACACCGCACGTCCGGGCATCGTGATCGGTCGCCGCGGCGCCGAAGCTGACCGCATCCGCGGCGAGCTCGAAAAGCTCACCGGCAAGCAGGTTCAGCTGAACATCCTTGAGGTCAAGAACCCCGAGATGGAAGCACAGCTTGTTGCCCAGGGTGTTGCTGAGCAGCTCTCTTCCCGCGTGGCTTTCCGCCGTGCGATGAAGAAGGCCATCCAGTCCGCACAGCGTGCAGGTGCAAAGGGTATCCGTATCCAGTGCTCCGGCCGTCTGGGCGGCGCTGAAATGAGCCGTTCGGAGTTCTACCGCGAAGGCCGTGTGCCCCTGCACACCCTCCGCGCGCAGATCGACTACGGTTTCTTCGAAGCCAAGACCACCTTCGGCCGCATCGGCGTGAAGGTCTGGATCTACAAGGGCGACGTCACCGCTAAGGAACTGGCTGCACAGCAGGCTGCTGCACCGTCCCGCGGACGCTCCAACGACCGTCCGGGCCGCGGCCCCGCCGACCGTGGCGACCGTGGCGGCGACCGCCGTCGTCGTAACGACCGCGGCGACAAGGCCGCCGCGCCTGCTGCAGAGGCTCCGGCCGCTGAGGCAGCTGCCCCCGCAGCAGAAGGAGGACAGGCTTAAATGCTTATCCCACGTCGAGTCAAGTTCCGTAAGCAGCACCACCCGGGTCGCTCCGGCGCTGCAACCGGCGGCACTGCCGTCAGCTTCGGCGAGTGGGGTATCCAGGCTCTGACGCCTGCATACGTCACCAACCGCCAGATTGAAGCTGCACGTATTGCCATGACACGCCACATCAAGCGTGGCGGCAAGGTCTGGATCAACATCTACCCGGACCGTCCGCTGACGAAGAAGCCTGCTGAAACCCGTATGGGTTCCGGTAAGGGTTCTCCGGAGTGGTGGGTTGCAAACGTCAAGCCGGGCCGGGTTCTCTTCGAACTCTCCGGTGTTTCCGAAGAGGTAGCTCGTGAGGCCCTGCGCCTGGCGATCCATAAGCTGCCGTTGAAGGCACGCATTGTGCGTCGCGAGGGTGGTGAATAGAAATGGCAGTTGGATCAAAAGAGCTGACAACTGAGCAGCTGGACGGCTTCGATAAGGACCGTCTCGTCGAGGAACTGCGCAAGTCCAAGGAGGAGCTGTTCAACCTCCGCTTCCAGTCGGCCACCGGCCAGCTGGAAAACCACGGTCGTCTGCGTGCAGTCAAGCGCGATATCGCCCGCATCTACACGGTGCTGCGTGAGCGCGAGCTGGGCATTCGTCCCGAGGTAGTTGCTCCCGTTGAGGAAGCAGCACCCGAGGCACCGAAGAAGTCCAAGAAGAAGGCTACTGAGTCTGAAGCTGAAGCCAAGGTCGCTGAGGATGATGCCAAGTGAGCGAAAACAAGAATGAGGCAGCAGTGACAACTGACGCAAACGGCGCCGATGCCCGCGGGTACCGGAAGACCGCACGCGGCTACGTGGTCTCGGACAAGATGGACAAGACCATCGTTGTCCAGGTTGAAGACCGCGTGAAGCACGCCCTTTACGGCAAGGTTATTCGCCGGACCGAGAAGCGCAAGGCCCATGACGAGCAGAACGCTGCCGGCATTGGTGACCTCGTGCTGATCGCCGAGACCCGGCCGCTGTCCGCTACCAAGCGGTGGCGCCTGGTCGAGATCCTCGAAAAGGCCAAGTAACCTAGTAGTAAGCAATACCGGCCGGACCGCCGGTGTGTTCGCCAGGCTCCCCGGAGCGTGAAGAACATGCCGGCCCCGTCCACAGCGTAAGGGCCCCGGCCGCGTTATCATCTACGATTTCGCATCCGGGGCCTTTTCGCGATAAACTTGAAATCTTGTCTGTGTGGTGCGGAAGTGTGCCCGGAGAACGGCCGTGTTCGAGCCGGAATTCCGAGCCGGTTTCCTCACCGCCGAATGAGACAAAAGCCCGATAATCTTGTTCGACGCCTTGAAGGCGGCCCGCACTGGCGTGCGGCCGGCGGGCAGGCGTTGAGTACCAGTATTACGGGGTCCACCCATATCCGTTCCGCAAGGCTCATATTTGAGAACCGGCGCGACGACAGGAGTAATAAGTGATTCAGCAGGAGTCGCGACTGAAGGTCGCCGACAACACGGGTGCCAAGGAAATCTTGACCATCCGCGTTCTCGGTGGATCCGGCCGTCGCTACGCAGGCATTGGCGACACCATCGTTGCCACCGTCAAGGATGCAATTCCCGGCGGCAACGTCAAAAAGGGCGACGTGGTCAAGGCCGTCATCGTCCGTACCAAGAAGGAACGCCGCCGCCAGGACGGTTCCTACATCAAGTTCGATGAGAACGCTGCAGTGATCTTGAAGAACGACGGCGACCCCCGTGGTACCCGTATCTTCGGGCCGGTCGGCCGCGAACTTCGCGACAAGAAGTTCATGAAGATCATTTCGCTGGCTCCGGAGGTGCTGTAGTCCATGGCAAAGATCAAGAAGGGTGACCTCGTTCAGGTCATCACCGGTGCAAAGGCTGAGCGCGGCGGAGACCGCGGCAAGCAGGGCAAGGTTCTGAAGGTTTTCCCCGAGAGCAACCGCGTTCTCGTTGAAGGCATCAACCGCGTCACCAAGCACACCAAGGTTGGCCAGTCCTCCCGTGGTTCCAAGACCGGCGGCATCGAGGTTGTTGAAGCCCCGATCCACGTTTCCAACGTCGCCGTTGTCGACCCGGAAACCAAGAAGCCGACCCGTGTTGGCTTCCGCACTGAAACCGTCGAAAAAGATGGCCGTGAGCGCACAGTGCGTATCCGCGTGGCCAAGGGCTCTGGGAAGGACCTCTAATGACTGAGACTGTCACCAAGATCGTTCCCCGTCTGAAGACCCGCTACGCAGCGGAGATCAAGCAGACCCTGCAGGACGAATTCAACTACGCAAACGTCAACCAGGTTCCCCGCCTCGTCAAGGTGGTCGTGAACATGGGTGTTGGAGATGCCGCCAAGGACTCCAAGCTCATTGACGGTGCTGTCCGGGACCTCACCCAGATCACGGGCCAGAAGCCCCAGGTCACCAAGGCACGCAAGTCCATCGCGCAGTTCAAGCTGCGTGAAGGCATGCCGATCGGCGCGCACGTTACCCTGCGCGGCGACCGGATGTGGGAGTTCGTGGACCGCCTGGTTACCCTGGCTCTGCCCCGTATCCGTGACTTCCGCGGCCTGAACGGCAAGCAGTTCGACGGCAACGGCAACTACACGTTCGGTCTGACCGAACAGTCGATGTTCCACGAAATCGATCAGGACAAGATCGACCGCGTACGCGGCATGGACGTCACCGTGGTTACCACTGCAAAGACCGATGACGAGGGACGCGCGCTGCTGAAGGCGCTCGGCTTCCCGTTCAAATCCGAAGATTAATTACTACGTAACAGGTCCGACGGACATCCGTGAGGCGACGCCGCACGGGAATCCTGCAGGAAACCGTTACGAGGGAGGGCAAGAGCCCAAATGACAATGACAGATCCTGTCGCAGATATGCTCACGCGTCTGCGCAATGCAAACTCGGCATACCACGACTCCGTGTCTATGCCCTACAGCAAGCTCAAGGCGCGCGTTGCTGACATCCTGAAGGCCGAAGGCTACATCGCCGGCTGGAAGGAAGAAGAAGCCGAGGTCGGCAAGAAGCTGACCCTGGACCTCAAGTTCGGTCCGAACCGCGAGCGTTCCATCGCCGGCGTTCGCCGCATCTCCAAGCCCGGTCTGCGCGTTTACGCAAAGTCCACCAACCTGCCGCGCGTGCTCGGTGGTCTGGGTATCGCAATCCTGTCGACGTCGTCAGGTCTCCTGACCGACCGCCAGGCCGCCAAGAAGGGTGTAGGTGGGGAAGTCCTCGCCTACGTCTGGTAGCAGGGAAGGGAAAGAAAAATGTCACGTATTGGACGTCTGCCCATCCCGGTTCCTGCCGGAGTAGATATCGCCATCAACGGAAACGTTGTGTCCGTCAAGGGCGCCAAGGGCGAGCTGAGCCACACTGTGCCCAGCCCGATCACGGCTTCCCTGGAAGACGGCATCATTACCGTTACCCGCCCGAACGACGAGCGTGAATCCCGCTCCCTCCACGGCCTGACCCGCACCCTGATCAGCAACATGATCACCGGTGTGACCGAAGGCTACAAGAAGGATCTGGAAATCGTTGGTACCGGTTACCGCGTTGTCGCCAAGGGAGCGGACCTCGAGTTCGCCCTGGGCTACAGCCACCCGGTCCCCGTCACCGCCCCGGAAGGCATCACGCTTACCGTGGTCGGCCCGACGAAGGTCACCGTGTCCGGTATCGACAAGCAGCAGGTGGGCGAGGTTTCCGCCAACATCCGCAAGCTGCGTAAGCCCGACCCCTACAAGGGCAAGGGTATTCGTTACGCCGGCGAGATTGTCCGCCGCAAGGTCGGAAAGGCTGGTAAGTAACCATGGCCATCAGCATCAATAAGAAGCGAAACAGCAAGAGCAAGGCTGCCCTCCGCAGCCGTCGCCAGCTGCGTATCCGCAAGCGGATTTCCGGGACCACGGCTCGTCCGCGCCTCGTGGTCAACCGCTCCTCCCGCCACGTATTCGTCCAGGTTGTCGATGACACCCGCGGCGTAACCGTGGCATCCGCCTCCACCATGGAAGCGGATCTGCGTGCACTGGACGGCGACAAGACTGCCAAGGCCAAGCGCGTCGGCGAACTCGTCGCTGAGCGGTCCAAGGCCGCCGGCGTCGAAGCCGTTGTCTTTGACCGCGGCGGCAACCGCTACCACGGCCGTATTGCTGCAGTTGCAGACGGCGCACGTGAAGGTGGGCTGGCACTGTGACCGAGGTAAACAAGGAAAAGGAAAATCAGGTGACTGAAGCTACAGCTGCTGAGGCAACTGAGACCAAGGAAGCCGCAGCCACCGGTACCGACGACCGCCGCGGCGGACGTCGCGGCGAGCAGCGCTCCGACCGTGGAGGCCGCGGCGAACGCGGTGGCCGCGGTGGCCGCGATGGCGGACGCAACGATGATAAGGACAAGTTCATTGAACGCGTCGTTACCATCAACCGTGTTGCCAAGGTGGTCAAGGGTGGCCGTCGCTTCAGCTTCACCGCCCTCGTAGTTGTCGGTGACGGCAACGGCATGGTCGGCGTTGGCTACGGCAAGGCAAAGGAAGTTCCCTCCGCTATCGCGAAGGCCGTTGAAGAAGCCAAGAAGTCCTTCTTCCGCGTCCCCCGCATCGGTGGAACCGTTCCGCACCTCGTCCAGGGTGAAGCAGCTGCAGGCGTTGTCCTGCTGCGTCCGGCTTCCCCCGGTACCGGCGTTATCGCCGGCGGTCCGGTTCGCGCCATCCTCGAATGCGCCGGTATCCACGACGTGCTGTCCAAGTCGCTCGGGTCCTCCAACGCCATCAACATCGTGCACGCCACGGTGGATGCGCTGAAGCGTCTCGAAGAGCCCCAGGCTGTGGCTGCACGCCGCGGTCTTCCGCTCGACGAGGTTGTTCCCGCCGCGATGCTCCGCAACATGCAGAAGGCAGGTGCCTGATGTCGACTCCGAAGAACGTTGCCGTTAGCTCGGCACGGCTGGAAATCACTCAGATTAAGTCCACCATCGGTGGTAAGCAGAATCAGCGCGACACGCTGCGTTCACTGGGCCTGAAGCACATCGGCGACTCCGTCGTCCGTACTGCCGATGCAGTGACCGTTGGCATGATCAACACGGTTCCGCACCTCGTGAAGGTTGAGGAGGCGAAGTAACATGCCCGAAGATAACAAAGCTCTGAAGGTTCATCACCTGCGTCCGGCACCCGGTGCCAAGACGGCCAAGACCCGCGTAGGCCGCGGTGAAGGTTCCAAGGGTAAGACGGCAGGCCGCGGTACCAAGGGTACGGCTGCCCGCTACCAGGTCAAGGCCGGTTTCGCAGGCGGGCAGCTTCCGCTGCACATGCGCCTGCCGAAGCTGCGCGGCTTCAAGAACCCGTTCCGGGTCGAGTTCCAGGTTGTAAACCTGGACAAGATCTCGGAGCTGTTCCCCGAAGGCGGCGCCGTGACCATCGAAGCACTGGTTGCCAAGGGTGCGGTTCGCAAGAACCAGCCCGTGAAGGTTCTTGGATCCGGCGACATCACCGTCAAGGTTGATGTGCAGGCCAACGCCTTCTCCGCCAGCGCAGCTGAGAAGATCGCCGCAGCGGGCGGATCCACCACCGAGGTCTAGAACCTTGTGGCGGATCAGCCTCCTTTCCCCGCCGGACGCCCTGAGCGGACGGCGGGGGAGGGGCGTGCGACTCCCCGTGTGAAGTGACTGAACTCCTGGCGGACCGATAGAACGGTCTGGCAGGAGTTCAGTTTCGTTTAACGCAACTACCGCCGCCCGTACGCCGTTAACGCAGTACGGGGTCCGAGCGGCTAGACTCTGTTTCTGTCACAAGTCCGCATGGGACTTTCAAACTTCAGGAGGACGCTTGCTTAGCGCTATTGGCCGGGCTTTCCGGACGCCAGACCTGCGACGCAAGCTGTTGTTTACGCTGGGTATCATCACTATCTTCCGCATGGGTGCTTTTATCCCGGCCCCGGGTGTTGACTACGGCAATGTGCAGCAGTGCTTGGCTCTGGGTGCCACTTCGGGTGGCATATACGAATTCGTCAATCTTTTTAGCGGCGGCGCCCTGCTGCAGGTTTCCATCTTTGCCCTGGGCATCATGCCGTACATTACGGCCAGCATCATCGTCCAGCTGCTGCGCGTGGTGATCCCGCACTTCCAGGCACTCCATGAAGAAGGAGCGCAGGGCCAGTCCAAGCTCACGCAGTACACGCGCTACCTCACCATTGCGCTTGGCCTGCTCAACGCCACCACAGTGGTCTCCCTGGCCCGCTCCGGGGCACTGTTCAACAACCAGTGCGCGCTGCCCGTCATCCCCGATGACAGCCTGGTCACCATCCTCCTGCTCATCATCACCCTGACCGCCGGCACCGGCGTCATCATGTGGATGGGCGAACTGGTCACGGAGAAGGGCGTGGGCAACGGCATGTCGCTGCTCATCTTCACCTCCATCGCCGCTTCCTTCCCCAGCGCCCTCGGCGCCATCCTCACCGCACAGGGCTGGACCATCTTCCTGGCCGTCCTTGCCGTGGGTGTCCTCACCGTGACACTGGTGATCTTCGTGGAACAGTCGCAGCGGCGCGTGCCCGTGCAGTATGCCAAGCGCATGGTCGGCCGGCGCACCGTCGGCGGGACGAACACCTACATCCCGATCAAGGTGAACATGGCAGGCGTGATCCCCGTGATCTTCGCTTCCTCCATGCTGTACCTGCCCAGCCTGCTGGCCCAGTTCAATACCCCCGCCACCGGCACGCCGCCGGAATGGGTGGTCTGGATCAACAACTACCTGGTCAGCGGCGACCACCCGCTGTACATGCTGGTGTACTTCCTCCTGATCGTCTTCTTCACCTACTTCTACGTCTCCATCACGTTCAACCCGGACGAGGTCTCGGAGAACATGAAGAAGTACGGCGGCTTCATTCCCGGCATCCGGGCCGGCCGCCCCACCGCCGAATACCTGCAGTATGTGCTCTCACGGATCACGCTGCCCGGCGCCCTGTACCTGGGCTTCGTCGCCCTGATCCCGCTGATTGCTCTGGTGTTGGTTGGAGCTAACCAGAACTTCCCGTTCGGCGGAACGTCAATCCTCATCATGGTTGGTGTGGGACTGGAAACGGTCAAACAGATTGACGCACAGCTCCAGCAACGTCACTACGAAGGGTTATTGCGATGACAAGAATGCTCATTATCGGGCCTCCCGGTGCCGGTAAAGGAACTCAGGCCGCCCGCATTTCGGAGCGCCTCGGCGTCACGGCAATATCGACCGGCGACATCTTCCGCTCCAACGTCAAGGAACTCACGCCCCTGGGCGTGGAGGCCAAGAAGTACATCGATGCCGGCAACTTTGTTCCGGACAGCGTTACCAACAGCATGGTCCGCAGCCGGCTGCAGGACAACGACGTCGAGCCCGGCTTCCTGCTGGACGGCTACCCGCGCACCGTGGCACAGGTCGATGAACTCGACGACATCCTGGCCGGCAAGGGCCAGAAGCTCGACGCCGTGCTGCTGCTCACCGCCGACGACGACGAACTGGTTGCCCGCCTGCTCAAGCGCGCCGAACTCGAGGGCCGCAGCGACGACACCGAAGACGTCATCCGGCACCGGCTGGACCTCTACAAGCAGCAGACGGCCGACGTCGTCTCCCGCTATCAGGACCGCGGCATCGTGACCCGCGTCGACGGACTGGGCGGCATCGACGAAGTCACCGAGCGCGTGATGGAAGCACTGAAGGACCTGCGCTAAAAGTTATCCGCCAGAAAGTTAGAAGACACATGTTCGGCCAGCCTCGAATCCAATACAAAACCAACGAGCAGATGCGCATCATGCGCGAAGCCGGCCTGGTGCTGATCTCCGCACTCGACGCGGCCGTGAAATCCGCAGAGGTAGGAGTCAGCACGCGGGAAATCGACGCGGTTTTCGCCGGGGTGCTGAAGGAAGCCGGAGCCACCTCCAATTTCCTTGGCTATTACGACTACCCCGCAACGGTCTGCACTTCGGTGAATGAGGAAGTTGTCCACGGCATCCCGGGGGACCGGGTGCTGCAGGAGGGCGACATCATTTCCATTGACGGGGGCGCAGTAGTCCGCGGCTGGCATTCGGACTCGGCACGCACGGTGATCGTGGGCACGCCCGACCCCGAGGACCAGCGTCTCTCGGATGTCACCGAAAACGCCATGTGGCACGGTATTGCCGCCGCAGCCAAGGGTAAATTCGTGGGCGATATCGGTGCGGCGGTTGATGACTATGTCAGCTCCGTGCCGGGCAAGCGGCTGGGCATCCTCGAGGACTATGTCGGACACGGCATCGGAACCGAAATGCACCAGGCGCCGGACGTCCTGAACTACCGCACCAGCCATCGCGGACCGAAGCTGCGGCCCGGGCTGTGCCTGGCCATTGAGCCCATGCTCGTGCGTGGCGGGATCGAAACCAAAACCCTTGAGGATGACTGGACGGTCATCACGGTTGACGGCAGCCGGTCCAGCCAGTGGGAGCACTCGGTGGCCATCCATGAAAAGGGAATCTGGGTGCTGACGGCTCCGGACGGCGGGGCCTCCCGGCTCGAACCGCTCGGTGTCACACCGGTCCCGATTCCCTAGCAGCCGGATACCGGACAAGGACTGCAGGCTCCGTTCCCTTTGGGGAGCGGGGCCTGCAGTCTTTTCCGCCATTGCAACTGCGGTGCAAAACGGTACCTGGGAAACTGGACAGCGGCAGCGATTTAACTTATGCGGCCTCTTCCCGTAGAGTTATCTGTTGGTTGTCTCTACGTTTGTGCCCTGATTGACCGATCTCGATGGCTTGTGCCCCGGGATCGGCGGGCGGATACGGCAGGGAAAGCCACAATCGAAAACCGTTTCCGGTCTTAGCCGGGGACACAGACGTTAGCGGAGGATATGGCCAAGAAAGACGGCGTCATTGAGATCGAGGGCTCGGTCAACGAAGCCCTGCCCAACGCGATGTTCCGCGTTGAGCTGGCCAACGGCCACATTGTGCTCGCACACATCTCGGGAAAGATGCGTCAACACTACATTCGCATCCTCCCAGGAGACCGCGTTGTAGTGGAACTTAGCCCGTACGACCTCACCCGGGGTCGGATCGTCTACCGCTACAAATAAACCGCTGCAAAGACGGAAAGCCAGCCGGCACTGCCGGTTGGCCGCCCGTTGAAGCTCAACCCTGCAACCACGCAAAGGAAAACCATGAAGGTCCAGCCGAGCGTCAAGCAGATCTGCGATAAGTGCAAGGTGATTCGCCGTAACGGTCGAGTCATGGTGATCTGCGAGAACCCGCGCCACAAGCAGCGCCAGGGCTAATCAGCCGCTCTAACGCCGGGGTCCTTACGGGCACCGGATAGAGGGCCCCTGACACCAGGGAACAGCCCACGCGTAGTTAATTGAATATGGCAGTGCAGCGTCAATACGCGTGACGCACACCCCCGGTACGGAGGCCGGGGACCTGGCAACAGGGACGCACTGCTTCAGACCTCCGGTAATAACCAAAGGAGAACCGCCGATATGGCACGTCTCGCTGGCGTTGACATTCCCCGCGAAAAGCGGGTAGTGATTGCGCTTACCTACATCTACGGCGTGGGCAAGACCCGTGCAGAGCAGACCCTTGTGGAGACCGGCATCAGCCCGGAAACTCGCGTCAAGGACCTCACCGACGCTGAACTCGTTCAGCTGCGTGACTACATCGAGGGCAACTTCAAGGTTGAGGGTGACCTCCGCCGTGAGGTGGCCGCCGACATCCGCCGCAAGGTCGAGATCGGCAGCTACCAGGGCATCCGGCACCGCCGCGGCATGCCCGTCCACGGTCAGCGCACGAAGACCAACGCTCGTACCCGCAAGGGCCCGAAGCGTACCGTTGCCGGTAAGAAGAAGGCCGGCCGCTAAATAAGCGGTCCTACGGCCAAGGCCCGAATCCGGGCCACCTAAACCAAACTCTTTGTAGGAGAAGTAATGCCCCCCAAGACTCGTGGAGCGGTCCGCAAACCGCGTCGCAAGGATAAGAAGAATATCGCGCTCGGCCAGGCGCATATCAAGAGCACCTTCAACAACACCATCGTGTCCATCACGGACCCGTCCGGTGCTGTTATCTCATGGGCTTCCGCCGGTGAGGTTGGCTTCAAGGGCTCCCGCAAGTCCACCCCGTTCGCTGCTCAGATGGCTGCTGAAGCTGCCGCCAAGCGCGCACAGGAGCACGGCGTCCGCAAGGTCGACGTCTTCGTGAAGGGTCCGGGCTCGGGTCGCGAGACCGCTATCCGTTCGCTGCAGGCCACCGGCCTGGAGGTTGGCTCCATTCAGGACGTCACCCCGAGCGCACACAACGGCTGCCGTCCCCCGAAGCGCCGCCGCGTATAAGCAGCACTGCGGTTCCGGATCCCTCCGGCGGGCACTCCACTTCGGTGGCCTGCCCGCCGGAGGGATCCGGTCCCGGGCTGGCTGTTAGCCGTCCAAGACGCCCGCGGAAGACCCGTCGTCGTCGTTTCCACCATTTGTGTTGCGTCATATAGCGGATGCTCGCTGAAAGGAAATGCAAGTGCTCATTGCACAGCGCCCCACCCTCACTGAAGAAGTCGTAGCCGACAACCGCTCACGGTTCATCATTGAACCGCTGGAGCCCGGTTTCGGCTACACCCTTGGTAACTCCCTCCGTCGTACCCTGCTCTCCTCCATTCCCGGTGCTGCTGTCACCAGCATCCGGATTGACGGCGTGCTGCACGAGTTCACGACGGTTCCCGGCGTCAAGGAAGATGTCACTGAGATCATCCTGAACGTCAAGAACCTCTCGGTTTCCTCCGAGCACGACGAGCCCGTTGTGGCGTACCTGCGCAAGCAGGGCCCCGGCGTGGTTACGGCTGCGGACATCGCTCCGCCGGCCGGCGTGGAGTTCCACAACCCCGACCTGCACATCGCCACGCTCAACTCGAAGGGCAAGTTCGAACTCGAACTGACCATCGAGCGCGGCCGCGGCTACGTGTCCGCCAGCCAGAACAAGTCCGGTGACCAGGAGATCGGCCGTATTCCGGTTGACTCCATCTACTCGCCGGTCCTGAAGGTGACCTTCCGCGTGGAGGCCACCCGTGTTGAACAGCGCACCGACTTCGACCGCCTGATCGTCGACGTCGAGACCAAGGATGCCATTGCACCGCGCGACGCCGTCGCGTCTGCCGGCACCACCCTGGTCGAGCTGTTCGGCCTGGCACGCGAACTCAACACCGCCGCTGAAGGTATCGAAATCGGTCCGAGCCCCACGGATGCCGCACTGGCAGCCGACATGGCCCTGCCGATCGAAGACCTCGAGCTGACTGTGCGTTCGTACAACTGCCTCAAGCGCGAAGGCATCCACACGGTGGGTGAACTCGTAGCCCGCTCCGAGGCTGACCTGATGGACATCCGTAACTTCGGTGCGAAGTCCATCGACGAGGTGAAGGCAAAGCTGGTTGAACTGGGTCTGTCCCTGAAGGATTCCCCTCCCGGGTTTGATCTGGCCGCCCACGCCGCAGCTATTGAAGAGGACGAGTCCGAATACTCGGACGACGAGCTCTAACTGAAGCAAATTCTTGCCGTCGGGCATTTGATGCACCGCACGGCACCGTTTGAGGAGAAAAAGTAATGCCTACACCCACCAAGGGTAAGCGCCTCGGAGGCAGCCCGGCACACCAGCGCCTGATGCTGGCGAACCTTGCCGCGCAGCTGTTCGAGCACAAGCAGATCACCACCACGGTGACCAAGGCCAAGCGTCTGCGTCCCTACGCAGAGCGCCTGATCACGTTCGCCAAGCGCGGGGACCTGTCCTCCCGCCGCCGCGTCCTCGCCCTGATCTCCGACAAGGGCATCGTTCACGAGCTCTTCACCGACATTGCTCCGGCAGTCGAGAAGCGCGACGGCGGTTACACCCGTATCACCAAGATCGGCAACCGCAAGGGCGACAACGCCCCCATGGCAGTCATCGAACTGGTCCTGGAACCGCTGTCTGCCAAGCAGTCGGTAGTGGCCGAGGCCAACACCGCAGCTGCCGCAGCCGCACCGGCTCCGGTTGCAGAGTCCGCTGACTCCGCCGATTCGGCAGATTCCGCTGACTCCGCAGAGTCGGCCGACTCCGCTGAATCAGCTGATTCCGCTGATGAGGCAGTCGTGGAGACCGAAGAGAAGAAGTAATTCTTCGCTGACGTCCCGGTGCCCTTAATATGGGTGCTATGACTATTGAAAGGCCCGCTGTCCCGGAAATGGACGGCGGGCCTTTCCGCGTCCGGATGGACCTCGCCTACGACGGCGCACCGTTCTCTGGCTGGGCTGCCCAGCCCGGCCTGCTGACTGTGCAGGGGATGGTGGAGGACGCCCTGGCCGTACTGCTGCGCCGCCCGGTCCGCCTCACGGTCGCCGGGCGGACAGACGCCGGCGTCCATGCCCGCGGGCAGGTGGTGCACTTTGACCTCACCCGGGCCGAATGGGACGCACTGGCCCGCGGCCGGGACCTGGACCCGGGGGTTTCACTGCGCCGCCGCCTGCACGGGGTGCTGAACAAGGAACTCACCGCCCCCGGCCGACGCGAAGGACGCCAGCGACGGGTAGTGGATGCCCTGGGGGGAGCCATTGAAATCCGTTCGGCCGCTCCCGCCCCTGACGGCTTCGATGCACGGTTCTCGGCCCTGTGGCGGCGCTACAGTTACCGCATAGCCGACCTGCCCGAAACCCGCGACCCGCTCTCCCGTCACACCACACTCTGGTACAAGGCACCGCTGGACACGGACCGGATGAACGAGGCGGCGGAGGGTGTGCTGGGCATCCGGGACTTCCTGTCCTACTGCAAGCCACGGACCGGATCCACCACCATCAGGGAGCTGCAGGAGTTCAGCTTTGCCAGAGGCAGCGACGGCATCATAGCCACCCACATCCAGGCTGACGCCTTCTGCCATAACATGGTGCGTTCCCTGGTGGGAGGGTCACTGCTGGTGGGTGCGGGGGAGCGCCGGCCCCAGTGGCTGGCCGAGCGGCTCGCGGCCATGATCCGGGACTCCAAATCCATCCTTGCGCCGCCCCATCCTCTGGTGCTGGAAGAGGTCAGGTATCCCGCCGACGCCGGCCTGCAGGACCGCGCCGACCTCACCCGGGCGCACCGCGGATAGCGCGATGGAACGTCGCGGCATAAAATGAAGGCAAATCGAATACCGGTGCCCGCGGCTGTTGAAACGAACAGCTGCTGCGACAGCTTTTGACCTGACCCCGCAAGCAGGCTATTGTTTATAGTCGTTGTGCGTGTCCTACCTCGATAGGCCTATGCCCACGGGAGCGGCTCAGTTGCAGAGCCACCTGGCCCCGGGGAAATAGCCGAGATCTCAGGACCACTGGTTAATTCAGTCCTCACCTGACCATCCGGTAACGCATAGAGAAGCTGCACTGACCATGGCATCCATGGACAGCGCGCCACCTAAGAAGAAGAAACGAAGGCAAAAACCGTGCGTACGTACACCCCGAAGCCCGGCGACATCAACCGCCAGTGGCACGTCATTGACGCCACCGACGTTGTCCTAGGCCGTCTTGCCAGCCAGACCGCAACACTGCTGCGCGGAAAGCACAAGCCGACCTTTGCTCCCCACATGGACATGGGCGATTTCGTCATCATCATCAACGCTGAGAAGGTTGCCCTCACCGGCGCCAAGCTCGAACAGAAGCGTGCCTACCGCCACTCGGGTTACCCGGGCGGCCTGTCCTCCGTCAACTACGCCGAACTGCTGGAGAAGAACCCGGTGCGCGCAGTTGAGAAGGCCATCCGCGGCATGCTGCCCAAGAACTCCCTGGCTGCTGACCAGATCAGCAAGCTGAAGGTGTACCGCGGTGCAGAGCACCCGCACGCCGCGCAGCAGCCCAAGACCTTCGAAATCACCCAGGTCGCCCAGTAGTTCTGGCCCGCCAACTAAAGAATTAATTCAAGGAGAATCGTGGCTCAGAACACTGAAGAGCTGAATGAAAACACCGAGGAGCTCACCAGCTACACCTCGGAATCCTCTGACTCGGCACAGACCGCAGTCAAGGAACGCCCCGCCCTGACCGTCGCCGGCTCCGCCGTCGGCCGCCGCAAGCAGGCCATCGCCCGCGTGCGCGTTGTTCCGGGTACCGGCAAGTGGATCGTCAACGACCGCGAGCTCGAAGACTACTTCCCGAACAAGCTGCACCAGCAGGAAGTCAACGAGCCGTTCAAGCTTCTTGAACTCGAAGGCGCCTACGACGTCATCGCCCGCATCCACGGTGGTGGCCCCTCCGGCCAGGCCGGTGCACTGCGTCTCGGTGTCGCCCGTTCGCTGAACGAGATCGACCGCGAGAACAACCGCCCCGCCCTGAAGAAGGCAGGCTTCCTGACCCGTGACGCCCGCGTCATCGAGCGCAAGAAGGCCGGTCTCAAGAAGGCACGCAAGGCTCCGCAGTACTCCAAGCGCTAATTCAGCGCTTCCCATGGTGCATTCGCTGGAGCGAATGCACCATGGGGCCCTCGCACTGAATTGGCGCTTGGCTCCACAAGCGCTAATCGGGCGCTTGGCTCCACAAGCGCTAATTTGGCGGTTGGGTTCACAAGCGCTAATTTGGCGGTTGGGTTCACAAGCGCTAATTTGGCGGTGCCGGATCGGTGCTTGGTTCAAAAAGGCAGTCGCTTCGGCGGGTGCCTTTTTTGGCGTTAAGCGGCCCGGTAAGCGTCACGTTGGACACACCCACGGATGCCGATTTGGCTGCCCTCCGCATAGTTTTGACCCACCCGTTTCGGAGGGACGGGGGAAGCGGTGGCAGAATGGGCCAGTAAGTTGCCCGTTTAGCGGTACTCCGCTGTGGCCACAACCTGCTTGAGGATGCGCAATGACAAGATTATTTGGAACGGACGGCGTCCGTGGACTGGCCAACGGGCTGATCACCGCCGAAGTCGCCCTCGGCCTTGCCCAGGCCGCCGCCGTGGTACTGGGCCACAACCGCGTGGAGAACGGCCGCCGGCCGGTCGCCGTTGTGGCACGGGACCCCAGGATCAGCGGAGACTTCATTTCTGCGGCCATGGAAGCAGGCCTGGCCAGTTCCGGTGTTGACGTCTTCGACGCCGGCGTCCTGCCCACTCCGGCGGCTGCGTTCCTCGTAGCCGACCTGGACGCCGATTTCGGCGTCGTCATTTCCGCATCCCACAACGCTGCCCCGGACAACGGGATCAAGTTCCTGGCACGCGGCGGGCAGAAGCTCGACGACGCCGTCGAAGACGCGATCGAAGCCGAAATGTCACGCCCCGGCCTCCGGCCCACCGGAAGCGACGTGGGACGGATCCACCGCTTTGCCGACGCCGAAGACCGGTACGTGGTGCATTTGCTGCAGACCCTCCCCAACCGGATTGAAGGCCTTAAGGTAGTCCTGGACTGTGCACACGGCGCGGCCAGCGGCTGTTCCCCGCAGGTATTCGCCGACGCCGGGGCCGAGGTAGTGGTCATTGGTGCGGAACCGGACGGGATCAACATCAATGACGGCTACGGTTCGACCCATCTGGAGGCACTGCAGGCCGCCGTGGTGGCCCATGGCGCAGACCTGGGCATTGCGCATGACGGCGACGCCGACCGCTGCCTGGCCGTGGACCACGAGGGCAACGTCGTTGACGGTGACCAGATCATGGCGATCATGGCGATAGCCATGAAGGACGCCGGCAAGCTGAAGGACAACGCCCTCGTAGCCACCGTGATGAGCAACCTCGGGCTGAAGCTGGCCCTCCGGGAGGCGGGCATCAATCTGATTGAAACCGGAGTGGGGGACCGCTACGTCCTGGAAGGCATGCGCTCCGGCGGCTACAGCCTCGGCGGCGAACAGTCAGGACACGTAATTTTCTCCGAATACGCCACCACCGGCGACGGCGTGCTGACCGGGCTCCAGCTGGCCGCACAGGTGGCCCGCACCGGAAGCACCCTGAAGCAGCTCTCGGGTGTCATGCAGAAACTCCCGCAGGTGCTCATCAACGTCAAGGGCGTGGACAAGGCCGGTGTGCAGACCAACGAGCCGGTCCGCCAGGCCGTGGAACAGGCACAGGCAGCCTTGGGGGAAACCGGCCGCGTACTGCTGCGTCCCTCCGGCACCGAACCGGTAGTCCGGGTGATGGTAGAGGCCGCAGACATGGAGACGGCCGCATCCACGGCCCGCACGCTGGCCGCAGCCGTTGAAGGAAACCTGGCGCTCAACGCTGAGGCAGGGGCTTCGGTCTGATCCCGCCCGCTGCTACGTCTTGCGCAGCAGCATCCTCGTCACCGAGTGGTCCGCGTCCTTGGTCAGCACCAGCTGGGCGCGGCCCCTCGTGGGCAGGACATTGGTCACCAGGTTGGGTTCATTGATGCGTTTCCAGATGTCCAGGGCAGTGGCCCGGGCTTCCTCATCCGTGAGATCGGCGTACCGGTGGAAGTACGACGCCGGATCAGCGAAGGCGCCGCTGCGCAGGGACTGGAACCGCTGGACGTACCATTCCTCGATGTAGGAGGTCCGGGCGTCCACATAGATGGAAAAGTCGAAGAAGTCGCTCAGGGCCAGGCCGGAGCGCCCGTCCGCGCGCGGGCGGGCCGGTGCCAGGACGTTCAGCCCTTCGACAATGAGCACATCCGGACGGTGCACCACAATCTCCTCGCCCGGAACAATGTCGTAGGTGAGGTGGGAGTACCGGGGAGCACGGACTTCCTCGGCGCCGCTTTTCACCTCGCTGACAAAGCGCAGGAGCCGGCGCCGGTCATAGGACTCAGGGAAGCCTTTTCGCTGCATCAGCCCGCGGCGCTCGAGTTCGGCGTTGGGGTAGAGGAAACCGTCAGTGGTAATCAGTTCGACATTGGGTGTGTCCGGCCAGCGGCGCAGCATCTCTCGCAGCACACGCGCGGTGGTGGATTTGCCCACCGCCACGGAACCGGCCACACCGATGACAAACGGGGTACGCGTGGTTTTCTCACCCAGGAACGTGGTGGTGGCGCTGTGCAGGCGGCCCGCTGCAGCGACATACAGGTTTAGCAGCCGCGACAGCGGCAGATAGACCTCCCGGATCTCGTCCAGGTTCAGCTGGTCACCGAGCCCGCGCAGCCGCAGGATGTCCTCCTGGTTGAGCGGAGAACGGATCTC
The DNA here is from genome assembly GCF_022869865.1 of Arthrobacter zhangbolii. Taxonomy (NCBI): domain Bacteria; kingdom Bacillati; phylum Actinomycetota; class Actinomycetes; order Micrococcales; family Micrococcaceae; genus Arthrobacter; species Arthrobacter zhangbolii. The sequence goes on along the minus strand of NZ_CP094984.1, from coordinate 2,715,671 downwards.
ATGGGAGAGCCGCGACCAGGTCTTCCGGTCGAGCTCCACAAAAGGCGTGAAGCTGCTCTCAGGCGACTGGGCCCCGGAGGACTTCATATGGCGTTCTGACACCCTAGGAATTCTGCCCTGTAGCGGCGGCAATCCCAAACGGTGTGCCCGCGCAGAGCGCGGCATGGCACCGCCGCCGGCAGGCAGGTTTCGGTAAGCCGGGCCGCTGGCCGGTACGCTTAGTGGTATGTGTGGAATTATTGGATATGCAGGCCGCCCCGGAGCCGCCGCAAGCGTTGAAGCCGCAGCAGAATCCGGACTGGCCGGGAGCCACGGCGCCCTCGACGTCGTGATGGAAGGTCTCCGGCGCCTGGAATACCGCGGATACGACTCCGCCGGTGTCGCCGTCCTGACCCCCGAAGGCATCCAGGTCCGCAAGAAGTCCGGAAAACTGGCCAACCTGACAGCCGAACTGGAAGCCTCGCCGCTTCCGGCCGCCTCCACCGGCATCGGCCACACCCGCTGGGCCACCCACGGCGGACCCACCGACGAAAATGCGCACCCCCACCTGGCGGACAACGGCCGCCTTGCCGTGATCCACAACGGCATCATCGAAAACTTCGCCGAGCTGAAGACGCAGCTGCTCGCCGCCGGCACCGTCTTCGTCTCTGAAACCGACACCGAGGTTGCCGCCGCCCTGCTGGGCTCGATCTACCGCGGCGAAGGCGCCGGAGACCTGGCCCGCTCCATGCAGCTTGCCTGCCAGCAGCTTGAGGGTGCCTTCACCCTCCTTGCCGTGCACAACGATTCCCCCGGCACCGTGGTGGCGGCACGGCGCAACTCCCCCCTCGTCGTCGGTCTGGGCGAGGGCGAGAACTTCCTGGGTTCCGACGTCTCCGGCTTCATCGACTTTACCCGCCGGGCCGTGGAGCTGGGCCAGGACCAGGTGGTGACCATCACCCCCGATTCCGTGGAGATCACCGACTTCTTCGGCACGCCGGCCGAAGGCACCGAGTTCCACGTGAACTGGGATGCCGCGGCAGCCGAAAAGGGCGGCTATGACTCCTTCATGGAGAAGGAAATCAACGACCAGCCCCAGGCTGTGGGGGATACCCTGCTGGGCCGCTCCGACGCTGACGGACGCCTGACCCTGGACGAGCTTCGGGTCAGCCCCGAGGAACTGAAATCCGTCAACAAGATCATGGTGCTGGCCTGCGGTACCTCCGCCTACGCCGGCCAGGTAGCCAAGTACGCCATTGAGCACTGGTGCCGCCTGCCGGTCGAGGTAGAGCTCAGCCACGAGTTCCGCTACCGGGACCCCATCGTGGACGCGAACACGCTCATCGTGGCCATCTCCCAGTCGGGCGAGACCATGGACACCCTCATGGCGGTGCGTTACGCCAAGGAGCAGGGCGCCAAGGTGCTGGCCATCTGCAACACCAACGGCTCCACCATTCCGCGCGAAGCGGACGCGGTGCTCTACACCCACGCCGGACCGGAAATCGCCGTTGCCTCGACCAAGGCCTTCCTGGCGCAGATCACTGCCGCCTACCTGCTGGGCCTTTACCTGGCACAGATCCGGGGCAACAAGTTCCAGGGCGAGATCAAGGACATCCTGGCGGACCTGTCCAAGGTACCGGACAAGATCCAGCAGGTGCTGGATAACTCGGGACAGATCAAGGAACTGGCGCAGCTGATGTCGGAGACCGGCTCGGTGCTCTTCCTGGGACGCCACGTCGGCTTCCCAGTAGCGATGGAAGGTGCGCTGAAGCTGAAGGAACTGGCGTACATCCACGCTGAAGGATTCGCCGCCGGCGAGCTGAAGCACGGCCCGATCGCCCTGATCGAGGAAGGCCAGCCCGTGTTCGTGGTGGTCCCCTCACCGCGCGGCCGGGATTCGCTGCACGCCAAGGTGGTTTCCAACATCCAGGAGATCCGTGCCCGCGGCGCCAAGACGATCGTTATTGCCGAAGAGGGCGACGACGCCGTAAAGGCCTACGCCGAGCACATCTTCTACGTGCCGGAAACGCCGCCGCTGCTGGCGCCGCTGCTGACCACCGTGCCGCTGCAGATCTTCGCCTGCGAACTGGCCACGGCCAAGGGCTTTGATGTGGACCAGCCGCGCAACCTCGCCAAGTCCGTCACGGTCGAGTAGGAAGCGGCCGCAGATGATCATCGGGATCGGCGTCGATGTAGTGGACGTACCGCGCTTCGGGCGGCAGCTGGAACGCACCCCCGGCCTGCGGGCGCGCCTGTTCGCCCCGGCGGAGCGGGAACTGAACCTGCGCTCCCTTGCAGCGCGGTTTGCTGCCAAGGAAGCCGTGGCCAAGGCCCTGGGAGCCCCTGCGGGAATGAACTGGCAGGACTGCCAGGTCCGGCTGGATCCCGCCGGAGCGCCGCAGCTGCAGATCGATGGAACGGTAGCGGCCGTGGCCGCCGGGAAGGGCGTGCAGGTCTGGCACCTGTCCCTCAGTCATGACGGGGATGTAGCTACAGCAATGGTCGTCGCCGAGGGCTAAGGTGTAGCGCATGATCAGTGCCTATACCGGAACCGCCGTCCGCCGTGCCGAGGCCCCGCTGCTTGCGGAGGGGCGCGGAGCAGAACTTATGCAGCGTGCAGCCTACGGGCTGCACGCTGCTGCTGCGTCCGCCCTCAAAACCCGCAGGGGACGGCTCTACGGCGCCCGCCTCGTGGTGCTGGCCGGCAGCGGTAACAACGGAGGCGATGCCCTCTACGCAGCCGCCCGGCTGGCCGCGCGCGGAGTAGCGGCAGAAGCAGTGCTCACCGCGCCGACAGCGCATCCGGAGGCACTGGCCGCCTTTCGCACGCAGGGTGGTACGGTCCGGGAGCTGACCGAAGTAAACGCCGCAGAGTGTGCGGCAGCGTGTTTGGCGGCGGACGCAGTGCTGGACGGGGTCCTGGGCACCGGAGGATCCGGCGGACTGCGGAGCCCGGTCCGGGCGCTTGCCGAAGAGCTCAACGCCGCACGGGAGCGGGGTGCCGGCCCGCTGGTAATTGCCTGCGACCTGCCCAGCGGTGTGGACGCAGACACCGGGCGGATGCCGGGAACCTGCCTGCACGCTGATATGACAGTGACCTTCGGCGCGGTCAAAACCGGGCTCCTGGCCGGCCCCGGCGCCGTGGCCGCCGGATCCATCCATTGCATCGACATCGGCCTCGGAGACTACCTTGGCACCCCGGACGCCTACCGGCTGCAGGAGGCGGAGCTGGCCCGTATCCTGCCGGTCCCGGACCGGGCTGACCACAAATACAGCCGCGGTGTCCTTGGCATCGCCGCAGGTTCCTCCGCTTACCCCGGCGCGGCGCTGATGGCCACCGGCGCAGCCCTGGCGACCGGCGTCGGAATGGTCCGCTATCTGGGCCCGGAGGGTGTGGCCCGGCTGATCAACCTGGCCCATCCGGAAGCTGTGTGCAGCACCGGCACGGTCAACGGAACCCATGTCCAGGCCTGGCTTGCCGGGCCGGGAGCCGGGGATGACGAAGAGCAGCGTCGCCGCGCCGTGGACGCCATGGCTTCGGGCCTGCCCGCAGTGATCGACGCCGACGCAGTGGCCGCCGCGGGTCCGGGACTTCATCCCGCCGTCGTGCTGACCCCCCATGCCGGGGAACTCACCGCCCTGCTCCGCAGCATGGGGGAGGAGGTCTCACGCACCGATATTGAGGGCGACCCGGTCCGCTTTGCCCGGCTCGCTGCCCAACGCACCGGTGCCACCGTCCTGCTCAAGGGCTGGGCCACGCTGGCAGCAGCGCCCACCGGAGAGCTGTACAGCCAGGCCGAGGCAACACCGTGGCTGGCGACGGCGGGCAGCGGCGACACGCTCTCGGGCATCCTTGGCGCCCTGCTCGCCACGGACCGCACGCCTGCGGACCGGCGCGGACCCGGTCATTACGCCCGTCTGGCCGCAGCAGCTGCGAGCCTGCACGGCCGGGCCGGCAGCCTCGCAGCAGCCGCCGGCCCGGTGGCCCCATCCCGCCTTGACCCGCAGATCCGATCGCTTGTCGCGGAATTCACCGCCCATCCGGGGCCGGGAATTCAAGTAAGCTCCAAGTCTGGGGTAGAAAAGTAAGCAGACATATCAATTTGGTGTTGTCACTGAACTAGTCAGGAGCTCTACATGGAAGTTTGGCCGGGAGATGCCTATCCGCTGGGTGCAACCTACGACGGAAACGGCACTAACTTCGCGCTCTACAGCGAAGTGGCGGACTCCGTAACGCTGTGTCTGTTCGATGAGGACGGCAATGAGGAACAGATCCGCCTGAGCGAGGTGGATGGATACGTCTGGCACTGTTACCTGCCGCAGGTTATGCCGGGGCAGAAATACGGGTTCCGTGTCGACGGACCGAATGATCCCGAGAACGGGAACCGGTGCAACCCCAACAAGCTGCTGCTGGACCCGTATGCCAAGGCCGTGGCCGGGGAAATCGACTGGGACCAGGCGCTGTTTGGCTACAACTTCGGTGACGAAAACTCACGCAATGACGAGGATTCGGCACCGCACATGATGATGGGCGTGGTGATCAACCCGTTCTTCGACTGGGACGGGGACCGGAAGCCCAAGACCCCGTACCACCAGTCAGTGATCTACGAGGCCCACGTCAAGGGCCTGACGGAACTGCACCCCGACGTTCCGGAAGAGCAGCGCGGCACGTACGCCGGCGTCGCACACCCCTCGGTGATCGCCCATCTGCAGAAACTGGGCATCACCGCGATTGAACTTATGCCGGTCCACCAGTTCGTGAATGACTCGACCCTGCAGGAGAAGGGGCTGTCCAACTACTGGGGTTACAACACCATCGGCTTCTTCGCACCGCACAACGTCTACAGCGCCACGGGCGACCACGGGCAGCAGGTCCAGGAATTCAAGGCAATGGTGCGCGCACTGCACCTTGCGGGCATCGAAGTGATTCTGGACGTGGTTTACAACCACACGGCCGAGGGCAACCACCTGGGCCCCACCCTCTCCTTCCGCGGTATCGACAACGCGTCCTACTACCGTCTGGTGGACGATGACAAGCGGTACTACATGGACTACACCGGCACCGGCAACTCGCTGAATGTCGGCAACCCGCACTCCCTGCAGCTGATCATGGACTCGCTGCGGTACTGGGTGACGGAAATGCACGTTGACGGTTTCCGCTTCGACCTCGCCTCCACTCTGGCCCGCGAGTTCTACGATGTGGACAAGCTGTCCACGTTCTTCGAACTGGTGCAGCAGGACCCGGTAGTTTCCCAGGTGAAGCTGATTGCCGAGCCCTGGGACATCGGACCCGGCGGCTACCAGGTGGGCAACTTCCCGCCCCAGTGGACCGAGTGGAACGGCAAGTACCGCGACACGGTCCGCGACTTCTGGCGCGGCGAGCCATCCACCCTTGGCGAATTCGCCTCCCGCATCACCGGGTCCGCCGACCTCTACGAGTCCTCGGCCCGCCGGCCCGTTGCCTCCATCAACTTCGTTACCGCCCACGACGGTTTCACGCTGCAAGACCTGGTGTCCTACAACGAGAAACACAACGAAGCCAACGGTGAGGACAACAACGACGGCGAGTCCCACAACCGGTCCTGGAACTGTGGAGCCGAGGGACCCACCGACGATCCCAACGTGCTCTCCCTGCGCGCCCGGCAGCAGAGAAACTTCCTTGCCACGCTGCTGCTCTCCCAGGGCGTGCCCATGATCGCGCACGGCGACGAGCTGGGCCGGACCCAGCAGGGCAACAACAACACCTATGCCCAGGACTCCGAGCTGAGCTGGATCAACTGGGATTCCATGGACGCCCCGCTCATGGAGTTCACTGCTGCGGTCAACACGCTGCGCGCCGAACATCCCACGTTCCGCCGGCGCCGCTTCTTCGACGGACGGCCCGTGCGGCGCGGCGAGGGCGAAGCGCTGCCGGACATCGTCTGGCTCACCGAGGACGGCACCCCCATGTCTCCGGATGACTGGGACACCCCGGTCAGCCGGTCCCTGGGCGTGTTCCTCAACGGGCAGGGAATCCGCGGCAAGGACGCCCGCGGACAGCGGATCACCGACGCGAACTTCCTGCTCTACTTCAACGCGCACGACGAGGCCGTGAAGGTCACCGTCCCGGCCAAGGAGTACGCCCCCATGTGGGATGTAGTCATTGACACTGCCGGTGAATATGCTGATGCGGACCCGGTACCGGCGGACAGCCAGCTGAGTGTGGCTGCCAAATCCATGGCGGTGCTGCGGGCCCATGCCGAAGAAGAGGAACACGACCACTCCGTGGCCGCTTCGCTCGCGGCACTGGCCGGGTCGAAGGCACAGCAGAACCCCGGGACGGCCGAATGAGGACCCCGCTGTCCACGTACCGCCTGCAGATCCGCCCGTCGTTCACCCTCCACGACGCCGCCGCCCTGGTCCCGTACCTGGCGGACCTCGGCGTGGACTGGGTCTACCTCTCGCCGATCCTGACAGCGGAGGAGGGCTCCGACCACGGCTACGACGTGGTTGACCCCTCCGCCGTCGATCCGGCCAGGGGCGGAGCTGACGGGCTCAAGGCACTCTCGGAGGCCGCCCACGCAGCCGGGATGGGGGTGCTGGTGGACATTGTGCCCAACCACATGGGCGTCGCCACGCCTGCCCGGAACAAATGGTGGTGGTCGGTACTCGAACACGGCCGCGGCTCCCGGTACGCGGAGGCCTTCGACATTGACTGGGAAGCGGGTGGCGGAAAGCTGCGCCTTCCCGTCCTGGGCGACGGCGACAACGAACTGGAGCAGCTCAAGCTGGTCAACGGTGAGTTGCACTACTACGAGAACCGCTACCCGGTGGCTCCCGGCACGGCGCGGGACGGGGATTCGGCACAGGAGGTCCACGCACGTCAGCACTATGAACTGGTGAACTGGCGGCGGGCCGACAGCGAGCTGAACTACCGCCGGTTCTTCGGCGTCAACACCCTGGCAGGCATCCGCGTGGAGGAGCCCTGGGTGTTCGACGAGGCCCACGCCGAGATCCGACGGTGGTTCGACGAGTCGCTCGTGGACGGACTGCGGATCGACCACCCGGACGGACTCGCGGACCCCAAGGGCTACCTCGCCCGGCTGCGGGAACTTACCGGCGGCGCCTACATCCTGGTTGAAAAGATTCTGGAACCGGGAGAGTCCCTGCCCCGGGACTGGGAAACCGAAGGCACCACAGGCTACGACGCGCTCGCCGACGTCGACCGTCTCTTCACCGACCCGGCCGGCGAGGAGACACTCACCGCCCTCGTGCCTACCGAGCCCTACGCCGACATGATCCACGGCACCAAGCGCGGCATCGCGGATCAGCTGCTGAACTCGGAGGTGCAGCGGCTGGTGCGGCTCCTGCCCGCGGACTCAGGGCTGGATCCGGCAACCGCAGCGGACGCCCTGGCGGAGCTGCTGGCCTGCTTCCCGGTCTACCGCAGCTACTTGCCCGAGGGGAGTGAATACCTCACGGACGCCGTGGTTGCCGCGACCGTTCGTCGGCCGGACCTTGCCGGTGCCCTGCACATCCTGCACCGGCTGCTGAACCCGCTGCCGGCAGGGGAGACGTCCACTGTCCCGCTGGCTGACCTCGGAGAACTCGCGGTCCGGTTCCAGCAGACCTCCGGGATGGTGATGGCGAAAGGCGTGGAGGACACCGCGTTCTACCGCTACTCACGCCTGACCTCCCTGAACGAAGTGGGTGCCGATCCGGCGCACTTCGCCGTCACGCCGTTTGAGCTGCATGCCAGGCTGCTTCGGCGGCAGCTGGAACAGCCCGCCGCCATGACAGCCCTGACCACGCATGACACCAAGCGCAGCGAAGACACCCGCGCCCGGATTTCCGTTCTCTCGGAAATCCCCGACGAGTGGGCAGCCGCCTTCGGGAAACTGCAGGCACTGGCGCCCATGGGTGACGAGCCGATGGCGAACCTGCTCTGGCAGGCCGTCATCGGCGCCTGGCCGCTCAGCCGGGACCGTGCACATGCGTACGCGGAAAAAGCCTCACGGGAGGCATCTGCCAGCACCACCTGGACGGCCCCCGACGCAGCGTTCGAAGCCCGGATGCACGCCGCGATCGACGCCGCGTTTGACGACGCCGAGGTGAATACCCTGGTTACCTCCCTGGTGGAGCGGATCCGCACCGCGGGATACTCCAACTCGCTCTCGGCCAAGCTGCTGCAACTGACCATGCCCGGCGTTCCGGATGTCTACCAGGGCACGGAATTCTGGGACCGGTCCCTCGTGGACCCGGACAACCGGCGCGAGGTGGACTTCCAGCGCCGCCGGGACGTGGCGGCGTCGTTCGCCGGAACCGGAGCCCCGGAAGTTGATGAGGACGCAGCGGCAAAACTGCTGATCACCACCCGCGCGCTCCAGCTCAAGCGCGGCCGGCCCGAGCTCTTCAGCGGCTACGTTCCCGTCACAGCGGAGGGCCCGGCAGCCCGGCACCTTTTCGGTTTTGACCGCGGCGGAGCAGTGACCCTGGTGACCCGCCTCCCGGTGGGGCTGCAGGTGCAGGGCGGCTGGCAGGAAACCGGTGTGTTGCTGCCCGCGGGAACCTACCGCGACGTCATTACGGGAACTACCCATACAAGCGACGGCCGGGTGGCCGTCGCAGATCTGTTCGGCAGCTACCCGGTGGCGCTGCTGGTTCGGGAGGACGGCGAGTGAGGACGAACTTCGATGTGTGGGCTCCCAAAGCCAACACCATGACCCTGCTGGCGGACGGGCGCCGCCTGTCCATGAGCCGGGGTGAGAACGGCTGGTGGCACGCCCAGCATGCCGAGCTGCTCGAGGACATTGACTACGGCTATCTCATTGACGACGCCGGGACTCCGGTGCCTGATCCGCGCTCCCGCCGGCAGCCGGCGGGCGTGCATGAGCTGTCCCGGACGTTTGACCCGGAGCTCTTCGACTGGCAGGACGGGGACTGGGTGTCTCCGGGGCTCGACGGCGGGGCCATCTACGAGATGCATGTTGGCACCTTCACCCCCGAGGGAACCCTGGATGCAGCCATCGAGCGGCTGGGCTACCTGGCGGAGCTGGGCGTGCGGTACGTGGAGCTGCTTCCGGTGAACTCCTTCAACGGGACACACAACTGGGGCTACGACGGCGTGCTGTGGTATTCCGTGCAGGAAACCTACGGCGGGCCCGAGGCCTACCAGCGCTTTGTCGACGCCGCGCACCGGGCGGGCCTGGGCGTTATCCAGGACGTGGTCTATAACCACCTTGGTCCCAGCGGCAACTACCTGCCCATGTTCGGCCCCTACCTCACGGAAGGGAAAGCCAACACCTGGGGGGATTCGGTGAACCTGGACGGACCGCTGTCGGACACCGTTCGCGAGTACATCGTGGAGAACGTGCTGATGTGGTTCCGCGACTACCACGTGGACGGGCTGCGCCTGGACGCCGTCCACGCACTGCACGACGAACGGGCGGTGCACATCCTCGAAGAGATTGCTGCCGCCACCGATGAGTGCGCGGAAACACTCGGCAAACCGCTGTTCCTGATTGCCGAATCCGACCTGAACAACCCCCGGCTGATCACGCCGCGGAACGTGAACGGCTACGGCCTGGCCGGGCAGTGGTCCGATGACTTCCATCACGCCGCGCACACCAACCTCACCGGGGAAAACGGGGGCTACTACGAGGACTTCGATTCCGTCGAAGCCCTGGCGAAGGTGCTGCAGGAAGGCTTCTTCCACAACGGCACCTTTTCATCCTTCCGCGGACGAACCCACGGACGGCCCATCGACAAGGACCGGGTTTCCGCCCGGCAGCTGGTGGTCTGCACCCAGAACCATGACCAGATCGGCAACCGGGCGGCAGGGGACCGGCTCAGCGCGAGCCTGGACTACCCGCAGCTGGCGCTGGCGGCCGTGCTGAACCTGACGTCGCCGTTTACGCCCATGATCTTTATGGGCGAGGAATTCGGGGCGTCCACTCCCTGGCAGTTCTTTACCTCGCATCCGGAACCTGAGCTGGGCAAGGCGACGGCGGAAGGACGGCTGCGGGAATTCGAACGGATGGGATGGGATCCGGACACCGTACCGAATCCGCAGGACCCGCAGACCTTCGCCAATTCGAAGCTGGACTGGTCCGAAGCTGAAGGTGATGGCCACGGCCGGCTGCTGGGGTTGTACCGGCAACTCCTGGACCTGCGCCGGAACCGTCCGGACCTGACCGACCCGGATATGGACGCTACGAGTGTGGACTTCGACGAGGTGGGACGCTGGCTGGTGTTCCGGCGCGGAGACACCGCCGTGGCGCTGAACTTCGCCGATACGGCGCGGGAAGTTCCGGTTCCCCTGGGTACAGCAGCGCAGGTCCTGCTTGAGACGGGCCCGTCGGAGCTTTACGGCGACGCACTGCAGCTGCCCGGCTACGGCGCTGCAGTGCTGGGCGCAGCAGGGAACTGACGGCCTGCGGGCACCGGCGCACTACACCGGATCCGTGGGCCGGCGGTGCGGGGCAAAAGCCCTGCGCCGCCGGCCTTCGCCGTATCGGGCTCCTGCGGTGTCCCCGGGCGCGTGCTGCCCGGCGGCCTGCCTGGCCTTCGGGAACCGCCAGGGCGTGTTGAGGAACGTGGCCAGTCCGCTAGTCCATAGCATGAGGCCATGGACAAGGTGGTGTGGTGGGAAGTCGAGACGACAGATCCGGAGCTTTTTCAGCAGTTCCACGCGGCGCTCTCAGGCTGGTCTTTTGAGCCTGCCTTCGAGGACACGGAGCTCGGAGCGGACTACTGGATCATCAAGGCAGGCGATCGCGGAATAGGCGGGCTTCAGCGGGCGGACCCGTCGGCACCTCCTCCGTCTGCAGGACCGCGGTTGTATGTGGCGGTCGATGACCTTGAGGCAGGGCTCGACCGTGTTGCAGCGCTCGGCGGCCTGGTAGAGCGATCCCGGGTTGCTTTGGGTGGCGCCGATCGGTGGTTCGGCATTTTTCGAGATCCAACCGGGGTGTCCTTCGGCATGTGGACCGGGCACGCAACACGGCCCTAGCGCCCCGGAACCGCGGCGAGCAGCTCAGCGGCATGGACCTTGACGGCTGCACGGAAACCGGGGTGGCCGGCCACCGGGGGCGGGAACACCGCGGAGAGGTCCAGGAGCCTGTCGACAAGCCCGGATTCCGGGCCGGCAGCCTGTGCGGCCAGGGTTTCCCGTAACGGGTCCTCCAGCGGCAGCACGGAACCGTGGACATTCCGCTGCCGGTAAACGAACACCATCCACGCGGCCACCAGCCGGGCCAGGGCCTCCGGAACCGTACCCAGAGCCAACAGGTCCGCCACCGTCGCCAGGGCGCGGACCGGAAGCTTCTGGGAACCGTCCATGGCCACCTGGAGTGTGGTGTGGCCGAGGGCCGGATTACGGAACCGGGCCAGGATGGAAGCCGAGTATTCCTGCAGGTCCACCCCCGGGGGCGGAACCAGGGTGCGGATGGCCTCCGCCTGCAGCGCGGACGCGTCAGCGGCGAGGTCCTCATCCGCTGCCGCGTCGGCGATGGTGGCATGGCCCTTCAGTGCACCCAGGTATGCCAGCAGTGAGTGGGTGCCGTTGAGCAGGCGCAGCTTCGCTGCTTCGAAGGGGGCCACGTCAGGGGTCAGGACCGCCCCGGCCAGTTCCCAGGCCGGGCGGGCGGCGGCGAAGGCATCCTCCAGAATCCACTGGCCGAAGGGCTCCGCCACCACGAGTGCCTCGTCCCGGAGCCCGAGTATGCCACTGCCCAGCTGCCGGTCTGCTTCCGTGGCTGCCGGGACAATCCGGTCCACCATGGTGGAGGGGAACGCCACCGATTCCTGCAGCCAGGCACAAAAGCCGGTGCCCCCGGCTTCCGCGAGCTCCGTGACCAGTGTTCGCGTCAGGGCACCGTTGCTGATGAGGTTGTCGCAGGACACCACGCTGAGCGGGGCACCCGATGAGCGGTAGCGTGCAAACAGGCCGCGTGCCAGCAGGCCCAGCGGGGTGCGGGCGGCGACGTCGGAGGACGCCGGGCGCTGCCGGCTGTCAGCAGCAAGGGCGGCCCGGTCCGCTGCCACGCCGTCGGCCATGGCCAGATGTCCTGAGGCATCCCGGGGATAGCCCTTCTCCGTCACCGTCAGGGTCAGCACCCGGGTGTCCGGTTCTGCCAGTGCCCGGAGCAGCAGTGGTGTGTCACGGCCGGGAAACACAGCGCCGCGCAGCGATCCGATGATCCGAAGTGATGCATCTGCCGCACTGCCCGCACCGGGCTGCGCTTTCGTCAGCACCGTGTACAGCCCGTCCTGCGGTTTCAGCGTGTCGGCCACCCGGGCGCTCCTGCCGGTCACACCCAGGATTCCCCAGCCGGTGTCGCCGGTGGCAGCGGCAGCGTCTTCGGTGTACACCGCCTGGTGTGCCCGGTGGAAGGCCCCCAGCCCCAGATGGACCATTCCGGTCCGCAGGCTGCCCGGATCCACCGCGGGACCGAGCGCGGAACCGCATCCGGCGGACGCAAGGGACGCCCGGCTCAACCGCGGAGCCGCTTTCCCGGCAGGAGGGATCTGCGGGCCGGTCTCAGTCCACATCTTCACGCACCTGGGAAACCAGCTGCGTGGGATTCACGAACCGGAGCGCAACCACCAGGAGCACCATCATCATGAGCATGTAAATCACGGCCATGGCGTCCACCGACTGCTGTGCCCGGATGCCGGCCCCCGTCATCGCCGTGAAGAGTGCCACCACCAGGGTGTCGGAACTTGAATTGGAGGTGAGGAAGGTCAGTTCAAACATTCCGACGGTGCGCACCAGGACCAGCACAGCCGCGGCCAGCACCCCCGGAATCAGCAGCGGTGCAAGGATCCGGGTAAACAACCGTGTCATATTGGCTCCGCACATGCGCGCGGCGGACTCGATGGACGGGTTGATCTGTTCAATGAACGGCGTCATGGTCAGGATGACGAACGGTACCGAAGGCACCAGGTTGGCCAGGATGACCCCGGTCAGGCCAGGTGCCAGATGGTAGTAGGTCAGCAGTGTCGCCAGCGGAATGCCGTACGTGATCGGCGGCATCATGATCGGCAGGAGGAAGACCAGCATGACTATGTTCTTGCCGGGGAAACTGCGCCGGGCAAGGACATAGGAGGCGGGCGCACCGATGAGGACCGAAATGCCGACGACGGCCACGGCGACAATCACGGTGGTGCTGACCACCTGGGTGAGATCGTACTGCTGCCAGGCTTCCCCGTACCAGGCGGTTGTATAGCCGGAGGGGAACCAGGAGTCGAACCACTGGCCGGCGAAGGAGTTCACCACCACGGAGGCGACAACGCCGAAAAGGAGAATCAGGAACAGGGCCATGCCGCCCCAGACCAGGAACGTTCCGGGGGTGGCCTTCAACTGCCGCCGTCCGGGCTCCGGTACCGGCGGTGCCTCGGTGTCCTTGAGGGTGGTTGCGCTCATCAGCCTTTGCCTCCGGTGCTTCCCTTGTACATCCGGGACCGCCACAGCAGCACCAGGATAATGACGAGTAGTTCCACCGCACCCATGACAATTGCGGCGGCAGATGCCAGGGGATAGTCGAACTGCTGCCCCCAGGCGTTGTAGGCAACGTAGGCGATCACCCGGGTGGAGCCGGACGGGTCACCCACCAGGATGGCCGACGGAAAAACGCTGAAGGCCAGGACAAAGGTCAGGCAGAAGGTGATGGCCAGGCCGGGAGCCAGGAGCGGCAGCGTGATCTTCCGGAACCTCTGCTTCCAATCCGCGCCCAGCGTCTGTGCGGCGGCCTCCAATGAGGGGTCGATTCCGGAGAGGTAGGAGAGGATCAGCAGGAAGGCGAAAGGAAACCCCGAGATGATCAGGGACCACAGCACTCCCCAGTAGTTCTGCACCAGGTCCAGGGGACCGAAACCGAAAATCTCCAGGAACCGGTTGAGCCAGCCGCGCTGGCCGAAGAAGTTCAGCAGCCCTTCGGCCGTCAGCACGGTGCCGAGGGTAATCGGAATGACCAGAACGGTGGTCAGCGCCCGCTTGCCGCGGAACTTTCCCCGCATCTTGTAGGCGATGGGAATTGAGGCGGCAACGTTAAAGACGGCGGCCGGGACTGCGAGCTTCAGCGTGATCCAGATGGATTCCAGTCCCCGCATGGAGGGATCCGTGAAGAACTTGACGTAGGCGCCGAACAGGCCGCCTTCACGCGGCTGGAAGGACAGCCCGAGGCCGTAGACAAACGGATACACAAACAGCACCAGGGCGAACAGCAGGGCCGGCACCAGCAGCAGGAGCAGCCGGTCAATGCCGCGCTCGGCAAGCCGGTGGGAGAGTGCGGGGCGGGTTCCGGGTTTTTCCGGGGCGGCGCTGCGGGACCTCCCGGGCGCCTGGGTCATGGCGTGGCCTCCTGCAGCTCCGGGACGGGCGCCGCAGCCGTCAGGGCTGAAGCAAAAACAAGGACCCGTTCGTGGGGCGCCGAGACCGTGATCCGCTGCCCTGCTTCGGCCGTGCGGTGGGTCCGGATGTGGAGTGCCTGGCCGGTGTCGGTCCGGGCTTCGACCGCGAATTCCCGGCCCTGGTATTCGACCACTTCGACCACCGCTTCGAGCCGGGTATGGCCGGCGTCCGGGCCGCTAGCATCGGTGATTTCGAAGTCCTCGGGGCGGATCCCCACTTTCACTGCGTCTCCCGGGGCAAGCGGATCCCGGGTGGCGCCGGTGATGCCCGTGCCCGCTACGGAGACAGTGGCCATGCCGCCGCGCGTATGCTCCACGACGCCGTCGAGCAGGTTCCGGTACCCCATGAAGTCGGCAACGTGCCAGTTGGCGGGGTGCTCATGCAGGTCCTGGGGCGTGCCCACCTGCTGGACTTCGCCCTGGCGCAGCACCACCAGGCGGTCAGCGAGGGACAGTGCTTCCTCCTGGTCATGGGTGACGTAGATCGTGGTCAGGCCGAGGGACTGGTGCAGGCGGCGGATTTCGGTCCGCATCTCCAGCCGGAGCTTCGCATCCAGGTTCGAGAGCGGTTCATCCATCAGCACCAGCGGGGGACGCAGCACTACGGCGCGCGCGATGGCGACCCGCTGCTGCTGTCCGCCGGACATCTGCCCGGGGAGTTTCCTGGCATGCGGGCCGAGCTGGACCAGCTCGATGGCCTCCGCCACCCTGGTTTTGATCTCGGCCCGGGGGATCCTGCGCATTTCCAGCCCGAACGCGATGTTTTTCTCCACGCTCAGGTGCGGAAACAACGCATAGTTCTGGAATACCATGCCGAAGCCCCGTTTTTCCGGCACCAACCGGTCTATTTGGCGGCCGTCCATGAGGATGCGTCCGCCGGTGAGGGGCAGCAGCCCGGCCAGGCAGTTCAGCGCCGTGGACTTTCCGCAGCCGGAGGGTCCGAGCAGGGCGATAAATTCGCCGCTGCGGATATTCAGGTTCAGGTCGCTCAGAGCCGCCTGTCCGCCGAAATTCCTGGCGACGTGCTCGAGCTCCAGTGTCTTGAAGGAAGTTGCCTGGATGCTCATTTCTTTTCTTCGATCTTTCCGCTCGCCACGTCGGTATCCCAGGTGTTAAAGGCCGTGACCAGATCCTCGGCACTGATCGGGGTTGCCTTGGGGTTGTCCTCAATGAGGGCGTCGTATTCAGGACGGCCGAATTTGGCGATGACGTCCTGGCTGCTCTGCGGGGCCATGTCCAGGGTCACGCCTTCAACGGCCGGACCCGGGTAGAAATAGCCGCTGTCATAGGTTTTCGCCTGCTGCTCAGGGGTCAGGGCATACTGCAGGACCTGCAGGATGGCCGACATCTTGTCCGCAGACACGCCCTTGGGGACAACCGCGTACTGGGCATCTGTCACCCAGGTAAAGCCTTCCAGCGCCTGCACCTCGAAGTTGGCCGGCACCTGCTCAAGTGCCCTCGGATTGATGTCCCAGCCGGTGGTGGTCAGTGCCATGTCCCAGGTCCCGTTTTTCAGGTTGTTCATGGTGACGCCGGTGCCGGTGGGGTAGGAGCTGATGTTCTGGTTCAGCTGCTGGAGGTAGTCCCACGTTTTCGTCCAGCCGTTCGCCGGGTCCTTGGGATCGTCGTCGCCAAGGATGTAGGGCAGCCCCATCAGGAAGGTGCGGCCGGGACCTGAGTTTGCCGGGCGCGCGTACCCGAACCGGCCGGGATTCTCCTGGGTCCAGGTCAGCAGTTCCTCGGCCGTGGTGGGCGGGTTGGGAACCTTCTCGGGGTTGTACTCCAACAGCGGACCCGAGGGGTAGTACGTCAGGGCCACCCCCTTGTCCTCGGCCAGTTTCTGCATTTCCGCTGCAGGCTCCTGGTAGTTGTCCATATTCGAGAGCCGGTCCTTGTAGTCCGCGGCGATGGGGACAAAGAGATCCTCGCTGATCCCTGCGGACAGGCCGTCGGTTCCGGTGAGCACCAGGTCAATCTGCAGGTTCCCTGCCTGCTGCTGGGCCTTGACCTTCCCCGCCATATCCGGTGCACCCGCAGTTTCCCACGTAACTCCCGAGACAACATCGGGGTGCTCGCTGACAAAGGAGTCGAAGATCCCTTCGGTCAGCTGTTTGTTGCCGGCAACGTCGAGAATGTTCAGCGTCACCGCCTCTGACGGGGCATCGGGAACGTCGCTCGTGGCGAGCTCTTCCCCGCCGGCATTTCCTCCGGGCGCCCCGCAGGCTGCTGCGAGCATCGCAGTCGCCGCGAAGACTGAAACCATCTGCAATTTCTTACTGTTTCGCATTGCTTGACCTTTCATTGAGTCCTGCGTCTTCGCGGGACGTGAGGGGCACTGCTGAACGGTGGGGAACGGATGTTGAATCGCGGATCATCAGGTGGATGGGCAGGGCCTCGGGCGGCAGATCCCGGCGTTCGGGAAGAATGCGGTCGATCAGCGCGTCCACGGCCGCGGTTCCGACCTTGCGCAGGGGAGCGCGGACGGTAGTGAGCGCCGGCGAGACCAGGGTGGCGGCGCTGACGTCATCGATGCCCACCACGCTCATCTGCTCCGGTACGCGTATGCCCCGCGCCTGCAGGCGCGAGAGGATGCCAAGTGCCATGAGGTCGTTGTAGGCCAGCACCGCGGTTGCGCCCGACGCCGCCGCCAGGTCAGCTGCGGAGAGTCCGCCGTCGAAAACCGGCGGGAAGGAGCCGATGCTGACCACCTCAAGCCCCGGCAGATCGGTGAGGGCCAGGCGGATGCCGTTCCGACGCTGGCTGTCCGACCACGACGTCGCCGGTCCGCCGGCGTAGGACACCGTACGGTGCCCCAGGGCGTAAAGGTGTCCCAGCGCCTGGCGGACAATCTCGGTGTCATCGACAGTGATGCTGTCCACCTGCGGCAGCCGCCGGTTGATCAGCACCATGGTGGTGTCCCGGGCGATCTGCCCGAGATCCTCATCCGACATGCGCGGAGAGCAGAGAATCAGCCCGTCGACCTGGGAGGCCAGTTTCCGTACGAGCTCGATTTCCGCACGCACGTCCTCGTCCGAGTCCGCCACGAAAACGGCGTAGCCCTCGCTGAGGGCCCGGCCCTGCACACCCTTGGTGACTGAGGCGAAGTACGGGTTTTCCAGATCCGGCACCACCAGGCCGAAGTTGCTGGTGCGTCCGGTGATCAGGCCGCGTGCGGAGGTGTTCACGCTGTACCCGAGCTGGGCTGCGGCGGCGAGGATGCGGTCGCGGGTGTGCGGGGCGACCAGGTTCGATGCTGAGAGGGCACGTGAAACCGTTGATGCGGAGACGCTGGCCAGTCTCGCTACATCCCTGACAGTTACCGCACCCGCCATTGCAGGACCCGCCTCACCTCGTTGTCGCGGCCACCGGAGTGTGGCGTACACCACACAATGCAATCGTTTGCAAACCGTGTCAATACTTTCGCCGTTCGGATTTTCCAAAGCTGATTCGCTCCCGGAAAGGCCTTGCCTTCTCAGGCATTCACCCGCATATTGGAGTGCACCAGGCCGTGCAGGGCGTGGCATTTGTTGCAAACGTCGTGTTTCAAAGGAGAGGCATCAACGTGACTGAACAGCGCACCGCCTGGCAGCTGGACCCGGATCGGGCCCTGCCGGCCGAGCCCGGCGTCCGGGCCCTGGCCCGCGAAATCTACGCCTCCACCGCCGCACTGCCCATTGTGTCGATGCACGGGCACGTGGACGTGGACCTGCTGGTGCAGGACGAGCCCTTTGCCAATCCCGCCGAGATGTTCGTGATCCCGGACCACTACCTCGTGCGTATGCTCGTCTCGCAGGGGGAAAGCCCCGCAGCACTGGGTATCCCCACACAGGACGGATCCCCGTACGAGACGGATCCCCGCGAGGTCTGGCGCCGGTTCTGCCGCAACTGGAAACTCTTCCGGGGAACCCCCACCCGCTACTGGCTGGAACACGAACTGGCGGTGGTCTTCGAGGCTCCTGCACCTCCCTCGGAGGAAACCGCCGACGGGCTTTACGATTTTCTTCTTGACCGGCTGGCCCGGGACGAGTCCCGCCCCAGGGCGCTGCTGGACCGCTTCAACGTGGAACTGCTGGCCACCACCGACTCTGCCGCCTCCGGCCTTGCAGGGCACCGGAAGCTTGCAGAGCAGGAAGGGCGCCAGCGGATCCTGCCCACGTTCCGTCCCGATGACCTGCTGCACATCCGCAGGCCCGGCTGGGCGGCCGACGTCCGCCGGCTCTCGGAAGTCTCCGGCATCGAAGCGGGGGATTACGACTCGTTCCTGCTGGCCCTGCGGCAACGCCGGGCAGCGTTCCTGCAGGCGGGTGCCAGGGCCACGGACCACGGACATCTCAGCGCGTCGGCCGAGCCGTTGGATCCGGCCGACGCCCGGAGCATCTTTGCCGCCGCGCTGCGCGGTGAGTCCGATGCGGCGGCAGCCGAAGCCTTCGCCGGCGGAATGCTGTATGAAATGGCGCGCATGTCCGCCGAGGACGGGTTGGTGATGCAGCTGCATCCGGGGGTGCTGCGCAACCACAGCAGTGCCGTCCGCAGCCGCTATGGAACCGACAAGGGGTTCGATATTCCGGTGCGGGTGGAATTCACCCGTGCGCTGCAGCCCCTGCTGAACAGCTTCGGCATGGATCCGGGTTTCCGGATGATTGTCTTCACGACTGACGAAACGGTGTACTCCCGGGAGCTGGCGCCCCTGGCCGGCGCCTATCCCGCCCTGCGGCTTGGTGCGCCCTGGTGGTTCCTGGACAGCCCCGAACAGATGCGCCGGTTCCGCGAATCGGCGGTGGAGACCGCGGGCTTTTACAACACCAGCGGTTTCGTTGACGACACCCGTGCGCTGGCGTCCATCCCCGCCCGGCATGACCTGGCCCGAAGGATCGATGCGGGTTTCCTGGCCCGTCTGGTCGCGGAAGGCAGGCTGGCGGCGGCAGAGGCCGTGGAGACCGGAATAGACCTCGCCTACAACCTTCCGTTGCAGTCCTACGCGCCCCGGCCCTGAAAACCGCGACCGGGCGCACGGTTTCATCCCGCTCAGTTCCACCCCTACCGGCGCCACACCTGTCAGCCACCCCTACCGGCACCGCCCCTATCAGCACCACCCCTACCAAGGAGAGACCATGGCAATCCGCTCGGCAGAAGTGCTGGTCACCAGCCCCGGCCGCAACTTCGTCACGCTCAGGCTGACCACCGATTCCGGGGTGGTCGGGCTGGGCGATGCCACCGTCAACGGCCGTGAACTGGCGGTGGCCGCCTACCTGAAGGAACACGTGGTGCCGCTGCTGATCGGCCGGGATGAACGCCGGATCGAGGACACCTGGCAGTACCTGTACCGCGGGGCGTACTGGCGCCGCGGCCCGATCACCATGGCAGCGATTGCCGCCGTCGACGTCGCGCTCTGGGACATCCTGGCCAAGGAGGCCGGGCTGCCGCTCTACCGGCTGCTGGGCGGGGCGTCACGCACGGGCTGCCTGGCCTACGGCCATGCCTCGGGCAGCGACCGGGATTCACTCTTCACCTCCATCCGCAATCACCTGGACCAGGGCTTCCGGGCCATCCGGGTCCAGACGGGAGTCCCCGGACTGGGCCAGATCTACGGGGTCGCCGCGGACCAGCGGCCCGGACAGCGCTACGACTACGAACCAGCGCTGCGGGCTCCGCTGCCCGCCGAGGAAGCCTGGGACACGCGGGCGTATCTTCGCCACATTCCCCAGGTCTTCGCCGATGTCCGGGCTGAGTTCGGTCCGGAACTGGTCCTGCTGCATGACGGCCATCACCGGATGACCCCCAACCAGGCTGCCGGGCTCGGAAAGTCGCTGGAACCCTATGACCTGTTCTGGCTGGAGGACTGCACACCGGGGGAAAACCAGGAGGCGCTGCGCCGCGTGCGCTCGCAGACCACGGTTCCGCTGGCCATCGGGGAAGTGTTCAACAGTGTGTACGACTATCAGACACTCATTACCGAGCAGCTGATTGACTATGTCCGCTCGGCCGTCACCCACACCGGCGGCATCACCGCGCTGCGGAAGCTGATGGACTTCGCGGCCGTTTACTCGATCAAATCCGGGTTCCACGGACCCACGGATATTTCCCCGGTGGGCCAGGCCGCCCAGCTGCACCTGGGCCTGGCGCTGCACAACTTCGGGATCCAGGAGTACATGAAACACTCCGAGGACACCCTGCGCGTCTTCCGCACCGGCTACAGCTTCAGGGACGGGCTCCTGCACCCCGGGGAGGCTCCGGGACTGGGCGTGGATTACGACGACGAGGCCGCCAAATCCTTTGACTACACACCTGCGTACCTGCCGGTCAACCGGCTGCTGGACGGGACGGTGCACGACTGGTGAGCAGCCTTCCCGGAGCGCCGGCGGGCAGTACCGCCGAGCCGCACAGCGAAAGCCCGCACAGCGACAGCCCGCACAGCGAAAACCCGCAGAGCGGACCCGCACGGCACACCGCCGTGCTGCGCCTCGCTGACGGGGACGAAGTAGGCGTAGCCCTGCGCCTGCTCCCGGCAGGGGAGCCGGTGGAGGGGCCCGGAGGGTCCGTCCTGGTTCCCGCCGCCAACATTCCGCAGGGGCACAAGTTGGCGCTGGCGGATATCGCCGCGGGAGACCGGGTACACAAATACGGGCAGGTCATTGGGCAGGCCACCACACCGATTACCGCCGGAGACCATGTCCACAGCCACAACCTGGCGATGGCAGAAGCCGGGCAGGACATTGAGTTCGGCACGGCACGCTTCCAGCCGCCGGCGCCGGACGGTCCGCGGCCGGTCTTCCAGGGCTACCGACGGCGCAACGGGCGTGCCGGGACGCGGAATTACATCGGAATCCTGACCTCCGTCAACTGCTCCGCGAGCACCGCCCGGATGATCGCGGACCAGTTCCGCGGCCCGGTCCTTGATGCCTTCCCCAATATCGACGGCGTGATGGCACTGACGCATTCCTCCGGCTGCGGCCTGGTGGCTGGCAGTGAAGGTGCAGAGATTCTCTTCCGGACCCTGTCCGGCTATTCCCACCATCCGAACTTCGCCGGACTGCTGGTGGTGGGGCTGGGCTGCGAAATGCTGCAGGCCGACCGCCTGATCGATGCGGAGATATCCGCCGAGCTGGTTGAGCGGCTGGTCATCCAGGAATCCGGCGGGGTGCGGGCATCGGTACGTGCCGGCGTGGAGGCAGTCCGGCGCATGCTGCCGGTGCTGAACGAATGCCGGCGCGAACCGATCGATGTCTCGGAGCTGGTCCTGGGGATGAACTGCGGCGGATCGGACGGCTACTCCGGCATCACCGCCAATCCGGCACTGGGCGTGGCCTCGGACCGGCTGGTCGGCTGGGGCGGCACTTCCGTCCTGGCTGAAACACCGGAAGTTTTCGGTGCGGAACACCTCCTTGCCGCCCGGGCGGTAACCCGCACTGTGGGGGAGCGGCTGCTGGACCGGCTGGGCTGGTGGCAGGAGTACGCGCTCCGCGGCGGAGGCAGCCTGGACAATAACCCGTCGCCGGGCAACAAGGCGGGCGGACTGACCACCATCCTGGAAAAGTCGCTGGGCGCCGTTGCCAAGGCAGGCCGTGCCGAGCTCACCGATGTCATTGGCTATGCGGACCGGATCCGCGGGCCCGGGCTCGTTTTTATGGATACACCGGGCTATGACCCGGTATCCGTCACCGGAATTGTGGCTGGCGGGGCCACGGTGGTGTGTTTCACCACCGGACGCGGTTCGGTGCTGGGCTGCCGCCCGGTGCCCAGCATCAAACTGGGCACCAACACGGAGCTGTACCGCCGGATGGCGGAAGACATCGACATCAACTGCGGCGAAATCATTGACGGCGGAACCGACCTGCAGGAGATGGGGGAGCGGATCTTCCACCGGATCCTGGCCACCGCCTCGGGCCGGCAGACCGTGAGTGAGGAACTGGAACTCGGAGAGGATGAGTTTGTCCCGTGGCAGCTGGGAGCCGTGACATGAGCGGACCCGCACGCAGCGCCGCGTGGGGCACGGTGGCATTATGGGGGCCATGACTTATGAAGCTGCGGAAAACCGATACGATTCCATGCCGTACCGCCGGGTTGGCGAGAGCGGGCTGAAACTGCCGGCCGTCTCGCTGGGGCTCTGGCACAACTTTGGCGACGACAAGGACTTTGACACCCAGCGGGCCATTCTTCGCCGTGCCTTCGACCTGGGCGTCACGCACTTTGACCTGGCCAACAACTACGGACCGCCCTACGGTTCCGCGGAAACCAACTTCGGCCGCCACCTGCGCGATGACTTCCGCCCGTACCGGGACCAGCTGGTGATCTCCAGCAAGGCGGGCTATGACATGTGGCCGGGCCCCTACGGCAACTGGGGATCGCGCAAGTACCTGCTCTCCAGCCTGGACCAGTCACTGGAACGCATGGGGCTGGATTACGTGGACATCTTCTACAGCCACCGTCCGGACCCGGACACCCCGCTGGAGGAAACCATGGGGGCCCTGGATACCGCCGTACGCTCCGGCCGTGCCCTGTACGCGGGTATTTCCTCCTATTCGCCGGAGAAGACGCTCGAGGCGGCACGGATCCTGCGGGAGATGGGCACCCCGCTGCTGATCCACCAGCCCTCCTACTCCATGCTCAACCGCTGGGTGGAACAGGGGGACCCCAACCTCTTCGCGGCGCTGCGTGAGGTCGGCGCGGGATCCATCGCGTTCTCACCGCTGGCCCAGGGCCTGCTCACCAACAAGTACCTGGGCGGGGTGCCGGATAATTCCCGGGCCGCCGCCGGCAAGTCGCTGGACCCCTCGCAGCTGTCGGATCAGAACCTGGAGCGGGTTCGGGGGCTGAACAGCATTGCGGAATCCCGGGGCCAGACCCTGGCGCAGATGGCCATCGCCTGGGTCCTGCGTACTCAGCCGGACGGCTCCGCCATCACCTCCGCCCTGATCGGAGCCTCCAGCGTCAAGCAGCTGGAGGACTCCCTGGCCGCCGTGAACAACCTCGAATTCAGCGACGACGAGCTGCGCCGGATCGACGACTACGCAGTGGATTCCAAGATCAACCTGTGGGCCGCCGCCCTCGAGGCGTAGTGGAGGGACTGCACATCCGGGAGGCCCGGCCGGGAGACTGGCCGGGCCTCTGGGCCATCATGGAACCGGTGCTTCGGTCCGGGGAGACCTACTGCTGGGACACCACCGCTTCGGAGGACGCAGCACGGCCCCTCTGGCTGGAGCCTGCCCCGGCCGTCGTGTTCGTCGCTGAACTGGACGGAACCGTAGCGGGCACGGCCCAGCTGCACCCAAACCGCCCCGGCAACGGCAGCCACGTGGCCAACGCGTCGTTTATGACCGGGACGGCGTTCACCGGACGCGGCATCGCCCGTGCGCTTGCCGAGCATGTGCTGGCCGAGGCAGCCCGCCGCGGTTACCGGTCCATGCAGTTCAACGCCGTGGTGGAAACCAACACCCGGGCAGTGCGGTTGTGGCAGTCGCTGGGTTTCCGGATCCTCGCCACCGTGCCGGAGGCATTCCGGCACCCGCGGCACGGCCTGACCGGACTGCACATCATGCACCGTTCGCTGACAGAGGGTGAAACGGCGCCGGACCGGGACGGCGAAAGCGTGCGGGAGTGAAAGAATAGGGACGTGAACTACCCTGAATTCCCTTCCCCGGCAGAACGTGCCGCCGTCATCGACCTGGCCGCCATCCGGCACAACGTCCGCCACCTCTCCCACATTGTCAGTCCCGCCCGGGTCATGGCCGTGGTGAAGGCGGATGCCTACGGTCACGGTGCCGTGCAGACCGCCCGGGCCGCACTTGAGGCAGGCGCAGCCTGGCTGGGAGTGGCACACATCAGCGAGGCGCTGGAACTGCGTGCCGCCGGAATTACCGCGCCGGTGCTCGCCTGGCTGCACACGCACCAGACGAAGTTCGACGAAGCCATCCGGGAGAACATCGACGTCGGAGTATCCGGCTGGGACCTGGACGCGGTGGTGGCTGCCGCCCGCGAACTGGAAATCCCGGCACGGGTGCACCTGAAAATCGACACCGGCCTGGGCCGCAACGGCTGCCCGGAGGAACTCTGGGAAGCCTTCGTGGGCCGTGCGCTGGCCTACCAGGAAGAGGGACTGCTGCGGGTGGTGGGCATCTTTTCCCACTTCGCCGTGGCTGACGAACCGCACCGGCCGGAAACCGATCAGCAGCTGGAGAAGTTCCGCATCGCCGTCGCCGTGGCCGAGGACGCCGGTGTGGACCGCGAGGTGCGGCACATTGCCAATACCCCGGGCGCCCTCTCCCGCCCCGACGCCCATTTCGACCTGGTCCGAATCGGGCTGGGCATGTACGGCCTGTCTCCGTTTGCCGGACAGACCCCGGCCGAGCTGGGACTGCGCCCGGCCATGACGCTGAAAACAACCATCTCCGCCTGCAAGGAGGTCCCCGCCGGGCAGGGAGTCTCCTACGGGCTGCACTACCGCACCCAGGAACCCACCACGCTGGCCCTGGTGCCGCTGGGCTACGCCGACGGCGTCCCCCGCGTAGCCACCGGCGGTCCCGTCCAGGTGGACGGGCAGGTGTATCCGGTGGTCGGACGGATCGCCATGGACCAGATGGTCATTGACCTGGGCCGCACCGGCATCGCCGGTACCGAGGATTCCCTGGTCGGCAGGGAAGCGGTTCTCTTCGGCGGCGAAGGCCTGCCCGGGGTGGACGAATGGGCTTCGGCCGCCGGCAGCATCAATTATGAAATCATCACCCGGATCAGTGAGCGGGTTTCCCGCACCTACATCGACAGCGCCGCAGGAACCGCCGAAGCATCCGGAACCGGGCCCATTGCGCTGGAAGCCGTCCCCGAAGCGCCGTCCGGTGAAGTGCCGTCCGGTGTAGCGCCGTCCGGTGACGTGCCGGGCGGAACCGCGGAAGCAAACGGGGCCGAGGCGGTCCGGGCACAGTGACGCAGTCTGCACAGTGGGAAGCTGAATACCGGACCCGCGGAGCCGAAGAGACCAAGACCCTGGCCGCCCGTCTTGCCCGGACCCTCCGCCGCGGGGATCTGGTGCTGCTCACCGGGGAACTGGGTGCGGGTAAAACCACCTTCACCCAGGGCCTGGGCGAAGGCCTCGGAGTGCGGCCCGGGATCATCTCGCCCACCTTCGTGCTGGTTCGGGAACACCCCAACCTCGGCGACGGTCCGGACCTGGTCCATGTGGACGCCTACCGGCTGGCCTCCGAAGGCGAAGTTGATGATATTGATCTCGAAGCGTCGATGGACCGCGCCGTCACCGTGGTCGAGTGGGGCCACGGCCTGGTGGAACACCTGGCGGACAGCCGGCTGGAGATAACCCTTGTCCGGGAGGTCGGAGGGGATCGCCCCCTGGCCGCCGGGACCGCGCCGGGGACCGACTTTTCAGACGACGACGCCGATGAGGAGCGCGTCCTCCGGCTCGCCGGCTACGGTCCGCGCTGGCAGGACGCACCGGACCTGCGCTGAGGGGGCAGGCCGGGTCCCGCACCACGGGCACCACGGCACGCGCCGTAGAATGGAAACCGTGCTTATCCTCTCCATTGATACCTCCGCCATAGCCAGCGCGGCACTGCTCACCGGGGAGGGGGAAGTAATTGCGTCCTTCGCCACCGAAGACACCCGCTCCCACGCCGAGGTCCTCGCGCCGGGCATCGCCGGGCTGCTGGCCGGGGCAGGCGTGACCGGTGCGGACCTTGATGCCGTGGTGACCGGTGTCGGCCCCGGGCCGTTCACCGGCCTGCGCGCCGGCATCGCGACCGCCCGCACCTTGGCTTTCGCCTGGGACAAGCCGCTGCACGGGGTCATGAGCCTGGACGCCATAGCCGTGGATGCGGCCCTGGACGCCTGGCGGCTGGGGATTGACGAGTTTGCCGTCGCCACCGATGCCCGGCGCAAGGAGGTCTACTGGGCTGCCTACCGCAGCACCGGCGGGACACCCGAGCTTCTCGACGGTCCGCATGTCTCTGATCCGGCGCAGGTTCCGGCCCTGCCGGTCTACGGCGCCGGTGCGGGCCTTTACCCGGAGGTCCTGCACGCCGTAAAGGATTTCGCCAACGCCCAGCCCACCGCTGAGGCCCTCGGCCGCACCGCGGCCGCCCGCCTGGTGCGTGGCCTGCCGCTGTTGCCCAGCACCCCGCTGTACCTGCGCGAATCCGATGCCAAGGTCCCGGGCCCCCGGAAGCGTGCCCTGTGAGCAACACGGCCATCTCCATCCGTCCCATGACCACCGAGGACATCCCCGCGGTGGATGCTTTGGAGCGCAGGCTTTTTCCCGTCGACGCGTGGCCGCTGCAGATGTTCCACGATGAACTCGCCCAGACGGACACCCGCTCCTACTACGTGGCGGAAGATCCGGCGGGCACGGTAATCGGCTACGCCGGCCTCATGTGTGTCCTGCCCATCGCGGACGTCCAGACCATCGCGGTTGTGCCCGAAAATGAGGGATCCGGCATCGGTTCCCGGCTGCTGGCCATACTCGTGGAGGAGGCGAAACAGCGCGGCGCCGAAGACGTGCTGCTGGAGGTGCGGGATGACAATCCCCGTGCCCAGCGGCTGTACCGCTGGTTCGGCTTCGAACAGATCCACATCCGCCCGCGCTACTACCGCGACGGCGCTTCCGCACTCATCATGCGCCTGCCGCTGGCCGCCTGGACCGGGGCGCCCGGCCCCGCAGCATCCGAACAACAGCAAAAGGACAGCAAATGAACCGCACCGACCCGCTGGTGCTTGGCATCGAATCCTCCTGCGATGAGACCGGCGTCGGCATTGTCCGGGGCACGCAGCTGCTGACCAACACGGTGTCCTCCTCCATGGAGGAACATGTGCGGTTTGGCGGGGTGATCCCGGAAATCGCCTCCCGCGCCCATCTTGATGCCGTGGTGCCGGCCCTGCAGGCGGCCCTGGCCGATGCGGGCGTCAGCCTCGCGGACCTGGACGCCATCGCCGTCACCTCCGGGCCCGGGCTCTCCGGCGCGTTGATGGTGGGCGTCAGCGCCGCAAAGGCACTGGCCCTGGCCACCGGCAAGCCGCTGTACGCGATCAACCATTTGGTGGCGCACGTGGGAGTGGGCGTGCTCGACGGCGGCGCGCTGCCGGATAACCTCGGTGCGCTGCTGGTCTCCGGCGGACACACGGAAATCCTGCGCGTTGCCTCCCTCACCAGTGATGTTGAACTGCTTGGCTCCACCATTGACGACGCCGCGGGCGAGGCCTATGACAAGGTGGCACGCATCCTGGGGCTGGGCTACCCGGGCGGGCCGGCCATTGACCGGCTGGCCCGTGAAGGGAACCCGAAAGCCATCCGCTTCCCGCGCGGCCTGACCCAGCCCAAGTACATGGGCACCGCCGAGGCCCCGGGCCCGCACCGCTACGACTGGTCCTTCTCCGGCCTCAAGACGGCCGTGGCCCGCTGCGTGGAGCAGTACGAGGCCGCCGGGCAGGAGCTGCCGGTGGCGGACATCGCCGCGTCCTTCCAGGAGGCAGTAGTGGACGTCATCACCGCCAAGGCCGTCCTGGCCTGCACCGAGCACGGCATCACCAATCTGCTGCTCGGCGGGGGAGTGGCGGCGAATTCCCGGCTGCGGGAGCTGACCGGGGAACGCTGCGCCGCCGCAGGAATCACGCTGCGCGTCCCGCCCATCTCCCTGTGCACGGACAACGGCGCCATGGTGGCTGCCCTGGGCGCGCAGGTGGTAATGGCCGGCGGGGAACCCTCCGGCATCGGTTTCGGCACGGACCCGTCCCTGCCCGTGACCAGCATCCATCTGGCTCCCGCCGGCGCGTAGCGTTCGCCGGCGCGTAGCGTTCGACGGCAGACGGCAGACGGCGCATCCGCGCCCCGCAACTTCAGTCCTGGCAGAAGGGCCCCGGCGGTTATCCCGCCGGGGCCCTTCATGCTTTTTGGCAGACTCCGCCGGATCAGGCCCCGCGCAGCTGGGCGATGCCGTCCAGGACGACGGCGCGCAGGTCGCCGTCGTTCTCCGCGGCGACACGGCGCTGGCGGTGGTAGCCGGCGCCCCGTTCAATAATGGTGCGGACGTCGTTCAGCTCGTTGCTGCAGCCCAGCTGCTCCGCAATGGGCTCAAGCCGGGGCAGGACATCTTCGAGCAGATGCTCGGTAACCAGCTTTTCGTTGCCCGCGGCGTCGAGAATAACAATGGCTTCGAGCCCGTAGCGGGCAGCCCGCCATTTATTTTCCTGCACGTGCCACGGCGGCATGGTGGGGATGGTGCCGCCCGCGTCGATGATCGAGGAGAACTCGTGGACCAGGCACTGGGTCAGCGCTGCCACCGCGCCGATGTCCTGCAGGCTTGCCAGACCGTCGCAGACCCGCATCTCGATGGTGCCCAGCCCCGGAACCGGCCGGATGTCCCAGCGGATTTCGCTGATGGAGTCAATCACGCCGGTGGTGAGCATGTCCGCCACGTAGGACTCGTACTCCGCCCAGGATGCGAACTGGAAAGGCAGCCCGGACGTGGGCAGCTGCTGGAACATCATGGCCCGCTGCGAGGCGTACCCGGTGTCCTCCCCGGACCAGAACGGCGACGAGGCGGAGAGCGCCTGGAAGTGCGGGAAGTAGTTCACCAGTCCGTCCAGGACGGGGAGGACCTTGTCCCGGCTGTCCAGTCCCACGTGGACGTGCACACCGTAAATGAGCATCTGCTGGCCCCACCACTGGGTGCGGTCAATGAGCTTTGCGTACCGTTCCTTGTCCGTCACCGGCTGTGACCTCGGCGCGCTGAACGGGTGGGAGCCGGAGCAGAAAAGCTCCACGCCCATGGGGTCAGTGACCCGGCGGACGGCTTCGAGGGAGCGGGTCAGATCCGCCTTCGCCTCGGCCACGGTGGTGCACACCCCGGTCACCAGCTCCACGGTGTTCTCCAACAGCTCCTGCTTGATGTGCGGGTGCTCCTCATCCGCGCGCATCGCCGGATCGTTGGCGTTGACACCGGACAGCACCTGGTCTGCCACGGAGACCAGGTCACCCGTGCGGCCGTCCACCAGGGCGAGTTCCCACTCGACTCCCAGGGTTGACTGCGCGGACTTGGCGAACTCGATTTCCAAACTGTCTCCTGCTTCATGCAATACCAAATAACAGCGCCCGGACCCGCATCTTTGCGCTTGAGAACCTTCACAATCCTATAACCGCCGCGGGTCCGGGCGAACCGCCGGCGAAAACCCGTCCGGGTGCCGGGCCACCGGCCGGGCACGGCCATAATGGGTAGATGCCGATCCTGAACAAAGACATGACCCTGTGCATCTCGCTGGCCGCCCGGCCCAGCAACATCGGGACGCGCTTCCATAACTACCTTTATGACCAGCTGGGCCTGAACTACGTATACAAAGCGTTTGCGCCGGCTGACCTGGCGCAGGCGATTGCCGGGGTGCGCGGGCTGCCCATCCGCGGCGCGGCGGTGTCCATGCCGTACAAGGAGGATGTGATTGCCCTGGTGGACCGGATGGATCCCTCCGCCCGGGCCATCGATTCGGTGAACACCATCGTGAACGACGACGGCGTGCTGACGGCCTACAACACGGACTACCTGGCCATCGCCCGGCTGCTGCGGGACCACAGCGTGCCTGCCTCGCACTCGGTGCTGCTGCGCGGATCCGGCGGCATGGCCAAAGCGGTGGCCGCAGCGCTGCGGGATGCAGGCTTCTCCGACGTCACGGTGGTGGCCCGCAACGAGGGAACCGGGCGGGCCCTGGCGGATCTGTACGACTTCAGCTGGCAGGCCGAGCCGGGCACCTCCACGGCGGATCTGCTGATCAACGTGACCCCGCTGGGCATGGCGGGCACCGATGAGTCCGTGCAGTCCTTCACCGACGACGCCGTGGCTGCCGCCAAGGTGGTGTTCGACGTCGTCGCGCTGCCCGCTGAGACGCCGCTGATAGCCGCTGCCCGGAAGGCGGAAAAGCAGGTCATCACCGGCGCCGAAGTGATTGCCATCCAGGCGGAGGAACAGTTTGTGCTCTACACCGGGGTGCGGCCCACACCCGAGCAGGTCCGGGCGGCCAGCGAGTTCTCCCGCGCCTGACCGGCCAGCCGCCGGCTGACGGGCCGGTGCCGCATCCGCGCGGCGGTGCCGTCAGGACTCCGGAACCGGCTCAACCACCAGTGCCACGCGGTCCTCGCCGATCCGGGTGAGGACCAGGGTTGCCTTGTTCTGCCCCTTGGCTCCGCCCTTGCCGGTGCCGGTGAGCAGGGCCTTGCGCAGTTCCTCCGGCGTAACGGACATACCCCGCTTTTTGATGTCCAGCACGCCGATGTGGTTCTCCTTCACCCAGGACCTGAGCGCCTTGACGTTGTACGGGCGAACCTCCAGGATCCGGTACGCCCGGGCAAAGGGCGTCTCACGCAGTTCGGGGGCGCAGATGTAGGCAATGTGGGGATCCAGCAGGTGCCCGTCCAAGGTGCGCGCAACATCGGCCACCAGCCCGGCCCGGATCACGGCGCCGTCAGGCTCATAGAGGTACCCCTCGGCCGGCCCCAGCTCCACGTCCTGGGCCCCGGCGTCGTAATCCACCGGTGAGGTGAGTTCAGCGGCGCCGCCGGAACCGATCACCAGTGCCGCCCGCCGGACGTTTTCGCGGCGCAGCGTGTTGAACCAGAGGGTAGCCTCGGTGACGTCTCCGTCCACGGAGACCCACTGTGCCTCGCAGTTCGCCGGCAGCGCCTCATGCGGGATGCCCGGCCCCATCTTCACGCCCACGGGCAGCCCGGAGTCCGCCAGTGACTCCACAAAGGACAGCGGCGGTGAGAAGGCCTCCGGATCGAAAATGCGGGTGGTACCGGAGGTGGACGTGGTCCGCCGCGCCGGATCCAGCCACACGCCGTCGAACCCGGTCAGGTCGAACTCCTCGGCCCTGCCCTGGACCACGGTCGCTTCGGGCCACGGCATCAGGTTGATGGTCGCCGCGGCTGCGGTGATCTCATCTAGTTCAACGGCGGTCACCTGTCGGTCCAGGGTGGCCAGCGCCAGGGAGTCGGCGCCGATGCCGCAGCCCAGGTCCGCCACCTTCTCCAGCCCTGCCTCCTGGTACCGGCGGGCGTGCAGGGCCGCCACATTGAGCCGGGTGGCCTGCTCCAGGCCGGGGGCGGTAAACACCATGTGTTCGGCGAACGGGCCGAACTTGGCCCGCGCCTTCATCCGCAGCTTTGCCTGGGTCAGGACGGCAGCCACCAGCTCGGGGGAGTGCCCTGCCTTGCGCAGGTCCGTGTTCAGCTTCAGGGACTCGGATTCGAGGTACGGCGGAAGCGAGTTCAGCAGCTGCCATCCCTCGGGGCTCAGAACATGTGCAAGGGAAGTATCAGGCATGCCCTCCAGCCTAGTTCTTCTGCGCACCTGCACGTTAGCTGTAGGTTGGGCGGCATGACGAGGATCTCCGCCGAGCCGCTGGCCGCACTGCGGTCCCGGACCAGCTACAAATGGCAGACCTATCCCGCGGACGTTTTGCCGCTGTTCGTCGCGGAGATGGATTATCCGCTGGCCGAGCCCGTGCAGCAGGCCGTGATCAGCCGGGTACTGGCGTCCGATACCGGGTACGTCGCCGGCCCCGGGCCGGTGGCCGAAGCCTTTGCCGGCTTCGCGTCCCGGACCTGGAATTGGGCCGTCGCCGCGGAGGACGTGGGGTGCACCACGGATGTGAGTGTGGCAATTGTGGAGTCCCTGCGCCAGGTAGTGCCCGTGGACGGCAGCGTGGTGATCACCCCTCCGGTGTATCCGCCGTTCTTCGAGCTGCCCGTGGAAGCGGACGCCTCCGTGGTGGAAGTGCCCCTGCTCGCGGCCGATGAGGGCTGGGCGCTGGACCTGGCGGGTATCGAACGGGCATTCATCCGGGGCGCGGATGCGCTGCTGCTGTGCAATCCGCACAATCCGCTGGGCCTTTGCCACTCCGCCGAAACGCTCCGGGCGCTCGCGGACCTGTCGGTGAAGTACGGTGTGGCGGTCATCAGCGATGAGATCCATGCCCCGCTGGCTTATTCCCCCGGCTCCTTCACTCCGTACCTCTCCGTCTCGGAGAATGCCCGCGACTATGGGATTACGGTCACCGCAGCCAGCAAGGCATGGAACATCGCCGGCACCAAGTGCGCGGTGATGGTGGCGCAGAGCAGCCGGACCAGACTGCAGCTGGCATCGATGCCGGAGGAGGTCCAGGCCCGGACCAGCATCCTGGGGCTGCACGCATCCGTGGCAGCCTACAACGACGGCGGTCCCTGGCTGTCCGGCGTGATGGAATCACTGGCCGCGAACCGGGAGCTGCTGGGGAATCTGCTGGCGGAACACCTGCCCGGAGTCGGGTACCTCCGGCCGGCCGCTGGCTACCTGGCCTGGCTGGACTTCGGCCCGGCGGGCTGGGGCGACGCCCCGGCAGCCCTTGCCCTGGACCAGGCACGGGTTGCCCTGGAACCGGGGGTTCGCTTCGGCCGGCAGGGAGCGGGTTTCGCCCGGCTCAATTTTGCCTGCTCACCCGAGGTCCTCACCGAGGCGGTGAGGCGGCTGGCTGCGGTGACGCCGCCCGCGCGATAAACGCCGGGGCGCGATAAACGCACGGACGGGAGGTGCAGCTTGCGCAGCGGAAGGGCTGCTGCCACGGGAGCTGCGGCGCTGCAGAGCTACGCGGCAGGCGCCAGGATACTCAGCTGCCGCGGCGCCAGTGACTGAGGTGCGGTGCGGCCGGCCAGCACCGGCAGGGCACCCGTTTCCGAACTGCGCAGCAGGCCAGCCAGCGCTTCCTCCGTGGCCGACGCCTTCCGAAGGTCCAGCACCACCGCAAGGCCGGGAAGCGCGGCATTGGCCCGCCGGGCCAGCACGTACAGCACCTTGCTGTTCTGCTCGGTGACCCGCCCGCGCACCACCAGGCGTGCCTGCCGGGCGTTCAGATCAAGCCGGACCGCCACGCGCAGCTTCGACTCCTCCATGGCAAGCCCTTCCCGAAAGACCGGATATGTGGGTCTTTCAACCTAGGAGAGGGCTGCGGCGTGGTGCAATGCACATTGGCGATTTCCGGTCCTGCAGGGGGCTACTTCGTACCCGAACGGGGTGCGGGTCCGCGTTCCGGCCAGCCCGAACGGGCGCGGTACCGGATTGCCTGCTTAGGCGAAATACACGCCGATCCGGTTGCCGTCGATCTCTTCAATCCGGATGTCGATCTCGTAAATGTCACGCAGGATTTCGGGGCGCATGATGTCCGCCGGCGGGCCCTGATGGATCAGCCGTCCGTTGCACATGGCGATGATGTCGTCCGAGTAGCAGGAGGCAAAGTTGATGTCGTGGATGACCAGGACCACGGTCTTGCCGAAATCGTCAGTGAGCCGGCGCAGCAGCCGCATCATTTCCACGGAGTGCTTCATGTCCAGGTTGTTCAGGGGCTCATCGAGCAGCAGATAGTCCGTGTCCTGGGCCAGCACCATGGCGATGAAGGCACGCTGGCGCTGTCCGCCGGAAAGCTCGTCCACGAACTTGTCTGCCAGCGCGGTCAGGTCCAGGTACGCCATGGCCTGGTCAATGTGCGCTTTATCGTCGGGTCCGGGCCGCCCGCCGTTATGCGGGTAGCGCCCGAATCCCACCAGGTCCCGGACGGTCAGGCGGACAGTCAGCTGGTTGTCCTGGCGCAGGATAGCCATCTTCCGGGCCAGGTCCCGGCCCGGGGTGGAGACGACGTCGAGCCCGTCCACGGAAACCGTTCCGGCGTCCATCCCCAGCAGCCGGCTGATCATGGACAGGAAGGTGGATTTGCCGGCGCCGTTGGGGCCGATGATCGAGGTGATTCCGCCATCCTTGATGGTGCAGCTCACCCCGTCCACAACCGTGGTGGCGGCGTACTTTTTGGTGACGCCGGTTGCCTGGATCATTTGACGGAGCCTTTCAGGAGCAGGATCAGAAAGACGATCCCGCCTACAAATTCAATGACGATGCTCAGTGCGGTATCAAACGCGAAGACGCGTTCGAGCACGAGCTGGCCGCCCACCAGGGCGATGATGCCGAGCAGGACGGCGATTGGAACAACGGCGGCATGCCGGAAGTGTGAACAGAGCTGATAGGCCAGGGACGCGACCAGCAGGCCGAAGAAGGTCACCGGCCCCACCAGTGCGGTGGAGACGGCCACCAGCACCGAGCAGATCACCAGCACCAGGGTCACGGTGCGTTTGTGGTTGATGCCCAGGTTGATCGAGGTCTCCCGGCCCAGGGACAGGACATCGAGCTGGTGCCTCAGGCGCCAGGCCGGAATACTCACGGCTGCCGCGGCGATCAGCGAGTAGGCGAGCAGCTTGCCGTCCACGTTGTTGAAGCTGGCGAAGAACAGGTCCTGCAGGATGATGAACTCGCTGGGATCGATCAGCAGCTGCAGCAGGGAAGAAATGCCGCGGAAAAGCGTGCCCAGCACAATGCCGACCAGCAGCATCAGGTGCAGGGATTTGCCGCCGCCGGTAAAGAGCCATCGGTACAGCAGGAAGGAGAAGCCCACCATTAGGGCCACCTCCATGCCGTAGCGCAGCGGGCCGGACATGGCGAGCACCACGCCGCCGCCGAAGGCGAAGACCAGGAGCGTCTGGATGAGCACGTACAGGGCATCAAAACCCATGATGGACGGCGTCAGGATCCGGTTGGCCGTTACCGTCTGGAACAGCACGGTGGAGACGCCGACGGCGTACGCCACCAGGATCATCGAACCCACCTTGATGGCCCGGC
This sequence comes from Arthrobacter zhangbolii, assembly GCF_022869865.1. NCBI lineage: Bacteria > Bacillati > Actinomycetota > Actinomycetes > Micrococcales > Micrococcaceae > Arthrobacter > Arthrobacter zhangbolii. The sequence continues at coordinate 2,680,620 of NZ_CP094984.1, read as the reverse complement.
GAGGCAGGACATAACCGATGTTCCCGCGCAGCTCGATGGTCATGAATACAGTGACCAGGGCTGCTGCCAGAACCGAAAGCAGGATGAGCCAGAAACGGGGGGAGAGGCTCCGCACCGGACGGCGGCGCCGCACGGTAAGGGCGGAGGGAAGGACGCTGGCGGGACTGCTAGGCACTGGCGGAGCGCTTTCTCAGGAGCAGGTAAAGGAACAGGGCGCTGCCGATGGCCGAGACAATGACCCCCACCGGGATTTCGTAGGGGTAGCGGATGGTCCGGCCGATGATGTCGCAGGCGAGGACAAACCCCGCCCCGAAGATGGCGACCCAGGGGATGGCCCGGCGTACATTGTCCCCGATCATCAGCGAGACCAGGTTGGGCACGATCAGGCCGAGGAACGGCACCGAGCCGACACTGACAACCACAACGGCGCTGATCAGGGACACAATGATCAGCCCCAGTGTCATCACGCGGTTGTAGTTCAGGCCGAGGTTGGTGGTGAAATCCTGGCCCATGCCCGCGACGGTGAAGCGGTCAGCAGCCAGGTATCCGATGAGGGTCAGCGCGCCGACAATCCAGAGCAGTTCATAACGACCCCGCAGTACGCCGGAGAAGTCGCCGACCATCCAGCTGTTCAGGGTCTGCAGCAGATCGAACCGGTAGGCGAAGAACGTGGTGACGGCAGCAATCACGCCGCCGAGCATAATGCCCACCAGCGGCACGATCAGCGTGTTCCGCAGCGGGATCCGGCGCAGGACCAGCAGGAAGAGTGCGGTTCCGGCAATGGCGAACACCGTGGCAGTGGACATTTTGGCCAGCAGTGAGGCGCCGGGGATAAACACCGTCACCACCAGGATGCCGAGGGATGCGGATTCCACGGTGCCCACGGTAGACGGTTCAACGAACTTGTTGCGGGCCATCAGCTGCATGATGAGGCCGGCGACGCTGAGGGCCATGCCGGCCAGGATGATGCTCAGGGTCCGCGGGAGGCGGCTGATCCAGAAAATGTGCCAGGCATGTTCATCCCCGGCAAGCAGGGCGGGCAGGGACACGTCGCTGACACCGACAAACATGGACACAACGGCAAGCACCAGGACGGCGGTTCCGCCCACTATCAGCATTGCCCCGGGGCCGGGACGCCGCCGGCCAACGCCGGCAGCTCCGGCAGGTGCCGGAGCCGGAGGGGAGAGGATTGCAGTCATGTTGCTTTTCCATCTTCCGCACCAGGCCGGCCTCCCTGATGCGGGAGGCCGGCCGGCGAGGATTTAGCAGGAGCGTGGAAGCGGGTTAGGAAATGCCGTCCTGAACTGCGCTGACCATGGCGTCGACGTTGTTCAGGCCGTAGCCCACGAGGTACCAGCTGGAGGAATCCAGCATGGTGATGCGGTCATTGCGCGCTGCTGCGGTTCCCTGCACAAGCTCGTTGTCCAGGACAGCGGAGGCGACCTCGCCTGCGTTGCCGACGGCGACGTCGCGGTCAATCACGAAGAGGTTGTCCGGGTTTTTTTCCGCGATGTATTCAAAGCCCACGCGTTCGCCGTGCTGGGCTTCGGACTTGATGTCAGCCGCGGTGGCAACGCCGAGGACGTCGTGCACCAGGCCGAAGCGCGAACCCGCTCCGTAGGCGGTCAGCTCGCCGCCGCTGGTCATAATGATGAGGCCGTTGCCGGCGTCCGCCGCGGTTGCCTTGGTCTCTTCGACCTTGGCGTCCAGGGCGGCGAGCTTGTCCTCGACCTCGGCTTCCTTGCCGAAGATTTCCCCGATGATTTCGGTGTTGGAGATGAAGGAGTTCCACGGATCCGCGGCATCGGTGCTGAGGTTGATCGTGGGGGCGATCTTGGAGAACTCATCGTAGTAATCGGCAGTGCGGCCGGACATGATGATCAGGTCCGGAGCGCCGGCATTGATGGCCTCGAAATCGGGTTCCTTCATGCTGCCGATCTTGGCGTAGTCATCCGAGCCGTACTTGGAGAGGCTTTCCGGGAAGTTTGCGGCCGGGACACCGTCAACGTCAATGTCGAGGGCATCCAGGGTGTCGAGTGCGCCGAGGTCGAAGGTGTAGACGGTCTCCGGGTTGACCGGAACATCGGTGCTGCCCTGTGTATGCTCAACCGTAACGGTCGAGTCGGAGGTCGAGTCGGCGTCGGCTTCTGCTGCTTCGGTGGAGCAGGCGCTGAGCGCAAGGAGGGACACGAGGGCGGTTCCGGCCAGCAGGCGGGACTTGGTGATCATGGGGGCTCCGGTGAGAGTCGATGTGCCTACCGCAGGAATAGGACACAGAAATGTTTTCTAATGGTGCGCGCAGATGAAAACTATCCCGTTAGGTAAGCCTAAGCAAATTCGGTTTACGTCATTGGTACCCCGGAGGCGTAATCCTGTGCGCGTGATCCACGCAGCTCTGGCACTCACCTTGACCGAGTGCTAACCAATGCATAAAGTCTGACTTAGCACTCCGCACGTGAGGGTGCTAACTCCCCGAAGGGAAGCGCGAACCGGCACCGCGACGACGGCCAGCGCCAACCGACGGCCCCAAACCCGTTAGAAACTACGCAAAGGAGAGCCCGAGTGTCGGTCTCTATTAAGCCGCTTGAGGATCGTATTGTTGTCCGCCCGCTCGAAGCTGAGCAGACCACTGCTTCCGGCCTCGTTATCCCGGACACTGCCAAGGAAAAGCCCCAGGAGGGCGAAGTAGTTGCAGTTGGACCCGGCCGCGTTGACGACAACGGCAACCGCGTTCCGGTTGACGTTGCCGAAGGCGACGTTGTCATCTACTCCAAGTACGGTGGAACCGAAGTCAAGCACGGCGGCCAGGAATACCTGGTGCTGTCCGCCCGCGACGTGCTGGCCGTCGTCGTAAAGTAGTTCCCCTTGAAAACCCCGGCCACCATTCTGGCCGGGGTTTTCTGATGTAGGTGCAGATGTAGTTGTCGGAAAGGACACACACATGGCAAAGCAGTTGGAGTTCAATGACTCCGCCCGTCGCTCGCTGGAAGCCGGCGTCGATAAGCTGGCCAACGCAGTCAAGGTAACCCTCGGCCCGCGCGGCCGTAACGTTGTCCTGGCCAAGACCTGGGGCGCCCCCACCATCACCAACGACGGCGTCACCATTGCCCGCGAAGTTGAGCTGGAGGATCCGTACGAGAACCTCGGCGCACAGCTGGCCAAGGAAGTAGCCACCCGGACCAACGATGTTGCCGGCGACGGCACCACTACGGCTACCGTGCTGGCACAGGCGCTGGTCAAGGAAGGCCTGCGCAACGTTGCCGCGGGTGCAGCTCCCGGCGCGCTCAAGCGCGGCATCGAGGTCTCCGTGGATGCTGTTGCCAAGCGTCTGCTGGAAAACGCCAAGCCGGTTGAAGGCAACCAGGTGGCCCACGTGGCTGCCATCTCGGCGCAGAGCACCGAGATCGGTGAACTGCTGGCACAGGCCTTCGATACCGTCGGCAAGGACGGCGTCATCACCATCGAGGAATCCTCCTCGACGCAGACCGAACTGGTCATCACCGAGGGCATGCAGTTCGACAAGGGCTACCTCTCCCCGTACTTCGTCACGGACGCGGAGCGTCAGGAAGCCGTCCTCGAAGACGCGCTGATCCTCATCAACTCCGGCAAGATCTCCTCCGTGGCCGAGTTCCTGCCGCTGCTGGAAAAGGCACTGCAGGCCTCCAAGCCGCTGTTCATCATTGCCGAAGACGTGGACGGCGAAGCGCTCTCCACCCTGGTGGTCAACAAGATCCGCGGCACCCTGAACGTGGTTGCCGTCAAGGCTCCCGGGTTCGGCGACCGCCGCAAGGCCATGATGCAGGACATCGCAACCCTCACGGGTGCGCAGGTGGTCAGCCCCGACCTGGGCCTGAAGCTGGACCAGGTTGGACTGGAAGTCCTGGGTTCCGCCCGCCGCATCACGGTCACCAAGGACAACACCACCATTGTTGACGGCGCCGGCTCCGAAGCCGACGTCGCCGACCGCGTGGCACAGATCCGTGCCGAGATTGAGCGCACGGACTCGGACTGGGACCGCGAAAAGCTCCAGGAACGCCTGGCCAAGCTCTCCGGCGGCATCGGCGTCATCCGCGTGGGTGCAGCCACCGAGGTGGAGCTGAAGGAAAAGAAGCACCGCATCGAAGATGCTGTTTCCTCCACCCGTGCAGCCCTGGAAGAGGGCATTGTGGCCGGCGGCGGTTCCGCGCTGGTCCACGCCTCACAGGCGCTGGACACCGACTCGGAGGTGGCCAAGCTGGAAGGCGACGCCGCCACTGCCGTCGGACTGGTCCGCCGTGCACTGGCCCAGCCGCTGCGCTGGATCGCCGAGAACGCCGGGGCCGAAGGCATGGTTGTTGTATCCAAGGTGGGCGACCTGAAGGTCAACAACGGCTTCAACGCCGCCACCGGCGAGTACGAGGACCTGATCGCCGCCGGCATCATCGACCCGGTCAAGGTCACCCGCTCGGCACTGCGCAACGCCGCCTCGATCGCTTCGCTGGTACTCACCACCGAAGCCCTCGTGGTGGAGAAGCCGGCCGAAGAGGATGAGGATCACGGACACCAGCACTAGCCGGTAACCCCTCGCTTCACGCGAAGGCCCCGCCCGCGGACACCGTTCCGCGGACGGGGCCTTTTGTGTGTCCGGACGGGAAGGCGAACGCCGCCACGGCGCAGTACCTGCCGGGCACCGCACCCGACGGTTTTGCCGTGGCTTCGCTCACACGCGAAAGCTCTCCGGACGGGAAACCGGTCCCCGGTCAGGAGGAAGGCGTGCTGTCCTTTGCCGACGCCGGGCAGCGCGGACGGCTGCCGGGAATCCTGGAAACATGCCTGTTTAAAGGGCAGGCGACCATCCGGGGAGGACCTGTCTGCGGGTCTGCTGACTACGGCGGGGCGCTGTCCCTGCGGATCCTGGCTTGCACCGGACGGGCGGGCATACCGGTGAAGGCAAAGGGATACGAACCGGCGGAATAGGGGCGGCCCCGCTTTCGTTTTAGGATAGGAACAGGCTTATTCGGGCCTTCTCCTTCCTCATCCCCCGAAAGAGGCGCAGCTTTGAGTCAGCAGTACCCAGAACATGATCCGTTCGGCTTCGTCGGCCTGACGTACGACGACGTCCTCCTGCTGCCCGGCCCGACGGATGTCATCCCCTCCGAAGCCGATACCAGCTCGCGGCTGTCCAAGCGCATCACCGTGCAGACCCCGCTGCTCTCCGCAGCGATGGACACGGTGACGGAATCCCGGATGGCGATTGCCATGGCACGCCAGGGCGGGCTGGGCGTTATCCACCGCAACCTTTCCATTGCCGACCAGGCCGAGCACGTGGACCGGGTCAAGCGCAGCGAATCGGGCATGATCACCAACCCGGTCACCATTTCCCCCGACGCGACCCTGCAGGAACTGGACGATCTCTGCGCCCACTTCCGGGTTTCCGGCCTGCCGGTGGTCGACGCCGAAAACACCCTGCTGGGCATCGTCACCAACCGCGACACCCGCTTCATCCCGGTATCCGAGTACCCCAACCGCAAGGTCGAAGAGGTCATGACGCGCATGCCCCTCATCACCGGGCGCGTGGGCATCAGCGCCGAGGAAACCGTGGAGCTGCTCGGCAAGAACCGCATCGAGAAGCTGCCGCTGGTGGACGACGCCGGCAAGCTGCAGGGCCTGATCACGGTGAAGGACTTCGACAAGGCCGAGCAGTACCCGCTGGCCACCAAGGATGATGAAGGCCGGCTTCGCGTCGGTGCCGCCATCGGTTTCTTCGGAGACGGCTACGAGCGGGCCATGGCCATGGTCGAGGCCGGCGTGGACATCCTGGTGGTGGACACCGCCAACGGCCACAGCGCCGGCGTGCTGGATATGATCGCCCGCCTGAAAAAGGACCCGGCCGCGGCGCACGTGGACATCATCGGCGGCCAGGCAGCTACCCGCGAAGGCGCCCAGGCTCTGATCGACGCCGGTGCGGACGCCATCAAGGTAGGTGTGGGCCCCGGCTCCATCTGCACCACCCGCGTGGTGGCCGGCGTCGGCGTTCCCCAGATCACCGCCATCTACGAAGCGTCCAAGGCGGCCATTCCCGCCGGCGTTCCGCTGATCGCCGACGGCGGCCTGCAGTACTCCGGTGACATCGGCAAGGCCATCGTGGCCGGCGCCGACACCGTAATGCTCGGCGGCCTGCTCGCCGGTTCCGCCGAAAGCCCGGGCGACCTGGTCTTCGTGAACGGCAAGCAGTTCAAGTCCTACCGCGGCATGGGCTCCCTGGGCGCCATGCAGTCCCGGGGCAAGAACACCTCCTACTCCAAGGACCGCTACTTCCAGGCGGACGTGCCCAGCGACGAGAAGCTGATTCCGGAAGGCATCGAAGGCCAGGTGCCGTACCGCGGCCCGCTTTCCGCCGTGGCACACCAGCTGGTGGGCGGCCTGCGCCAGACCATGTTCTACACCGGCGCACGCACCATCCCGGAGCTGAAGGCCAAGGGCAAGTTCGTCCGGATCACCCCGGCCGGGCTGAAGGAATCCCACCCGCACGACATCATGATGACGGTCGAGGCACCGAACTACGGTTCGCGCCGCTAGGACCCGTTTTCCGGCCAAGGGGCAGCTCCTGCAGACATCGCAGGAGCTGCCTCCGGTCTTTAACCACCCGTGCGGACAGGACATTTACCTGCTGCGGAAGGTTACGGTTACCGGCAGCTTTCATGTGCCCGGCGCCTGCTGGGATAACCTAGGGAGCGTGAGTAACGAGATTGAAATTGGCCGTGGCAAGCAAGGGCGCAGAGCCTACTCCCTGGACGACGTGGCAATTGTGCCCTCGCGGCGTACCCGCGACCCGCAGGATGTCTCGATCAACTGGCAGATAGACGCATACCAGTTTGAGATGCCCGTCATCGGCGCTCCCATGGACTCCGTTATGTCCCCGGCCTCCGCCATCGCGCTGGGCAAACTTGGCGGACTGGGTGTCCTGAACCTGGAAGGCCTGTGGACCCGGTACGAGGATCCGCAGCCCCTGCTGGACGAAATTGCCCAGCTCAGCCGTGACAACTTCAATCCCGCCGCCACCCGCCGGCTGCAGGAAATCTACGACGCACCCATCCGTGCCGAGCTGATCAGCTCCCGCCTGGCCGAAATGCGCGAGGCCGGTGTGACCGTCGCCGGTTCACTCACCCCGCAGCGTACCCAGGAGTTCTACAAGACCGTCCTGGCCGCCGGCGTCGACGTCTTCGTTATCCGCGGCACCACGGTGTCCGCCGAGCACGTGTCCAAGACCGTGGAGCCGCTGAACCTGAAGCAGTTCATCTACGAACTGGACGTCCCCGTTATTGTTGGCGGAGCGGCAGGCTACACCCCGGCCCTGCACCTGATGCGTACCGGTGCCGCAGGCGTCCTGGTGGGCTTCGGCGGCGGCGCGACCACCACCACCCGCCGTGCCCTGGGCATCCACGCACCCATGGCCACCGCCATCTCCGACATTGCCGAAGCCCGCCGGGACTACATGGATGAGTCCGGCGGCCGGTACGTGCACGTGATCGCCGACGGCGGCATGGGCACCAGCGGTGACATCATCAAGGCCGTGGCCATGGGCGCCGACGCCGTGATGCTCGGTTCCGCACTGGCCCGCGCCGAAGAGGCTCCCGGGCAGGGGTGGCACTGGGGCCAGGAAGCGCACCACAGCGAGCTTCCCCGCGGCGACAGGGTCCGCCTGGATACCGTCGGGTCGCTGAAGGAAGTCCTGTGGGGGCCCTCGCACCACACGAACGGAACGTCCAACCTGATGGGTGCGCTGCGCCGGGCCATGGCCACCACCGGGTATTCGGACCTCAAGGCGTTCCAGCGTATTGAGGTATTGGTGTCCCCCTACCAGTACAACCTGTAATAACCTGCGCGGATTGCCTAGAGTGGACGCAGCTACGGCAGGACCCTAGAGAGGAACCCCGACCATGTCTGCAGACGCCCTGAGCCCCGAGTACCGGAACGAAGCGATGGATCGGCTCCGGGCCACCACCAAGCCCGGCAACGAGCTGGACATCCTGATTGTCGGGGGTGGGGTAGTAGGTGCCGGGGCAGCCCTGGACGCGGTGACCCGCGGACTGAAAGTGGGCATGGTGGAGGCCCGGGACTGGGCGTCAGGGACCTCCTCACGGTCCTCGAAACTCATTCACGGCGGCCTGCGCTATCTGGAAATGCTGGACTTTGCCCTGGTACAGGAGGCGTTGAAGGAGCGCGGCCTGCTGCTCCAGCGTATTGCCCCGCATCTGGTGAAGCCCGTGGCCTTCCTGTATCCGCTGACCAAGCGGTTTATTGAGCGGCCGTACGTGGGTGCGGGCATTTTCCTCTACGACACCATGGGCATGACCTCGGGCAACTCACGCGGGGTGCCCATGCAAAAGCACCTGACCCGCAAGCAGACCCTGCGCATGGCACCCAGCCTCAAGGACGACGCCATGGTCGGCGCCATCCGCTATTACGACGGCCAGGTCGACGACGCCCGGTATGTGGCCACCATGGCCAGGACCGCGGCCCACTACGGCGCCGCGGTGGCCAACCGGCTGGCCGTGGTGGACTTCCTGCGCGAGGGGGAGCGGGTGGTCGGGGCGCGCGTGCGGGACCAGGAAACCGGCGACGAGTTCGATATCGCCGCCAGCCAGGTGGTGAACGCGACCGGTGTCTGGACCGATGAAACCCAGGCCATGGTCACCGACCGCGGCCAGCTGAAGGTCCGGGCCTCCAAGGGCGTGCACCTGGTGGTCCCGAAGGACCGGATCCAGTCCACCGTGGGCATGATCCTGCGGACCGAAAAGTCGGTGCTGTTTGTCATCCCGTGGGGACGGCACTGGATCATCGGCACCACGGACACCGACTGGAACCTGGACAAGGCGCATCCGGCTGCCACCTCGGCGGACATCGACTACATCCTGGAGCACGTAAACCTGGTGCTGAAGACGCCGCTGACCCGGGAGGACGTTGAAGGAGTCTATGCAGGCCTGCGGCCGCTGCTCGCCGGGGAAAACGACTCCACCGCCAAGCTCTCCCGCGAACATGTGGTGGCGCACCCGGTGCCGGGACTCGTCGTCGTCGCCGGCGGCAAGTGGACCACCTACCGGGTGATGGCCAAGGACGCCGTGGACGAGGCAGCGCGGGCCCTGGACGAAAAGGTGCCCGAAAGCTGCACCTCCACCATTCCGCTGCTGGGCGCAGTGGGGTACAAGGCAGCCTGGAACCGGCGGCACCGCACCGCCGACGAGTACGGGGTACACGTGGCCCGGGTGGAGCACCTGCTGAACCGGTACGGATCCATGGCCTATGACGTGCTGGACCTGATTAAATCCGATCAGTCCCTGGCCGAGCCGCTGCCCGGCGCGGATGACTACCTGCGGGCCGAAGTTGTCTACGCCACCACCCATGAGGGGGCCCGGCACGTCGAGGACGTCCTGGCCCGGCGGACCCGCATTTCCATCGAGACCTGGGACCGGGGTGTCTCCGCGGCACCGGTGGCAGCGGAACTGATGGCCCCGCTGCTGAACTGGGACCCGGCACGGGTGGAAAGCGAAGTGGCCCACTATCTGGCCAGGGTGGAAGCCGAACGGCTCAGCCAGGAGCAGCCCGACGACAAGAGTGCCGACAGTGCCCGGCTGGCCGCCGAAGACATTACCCCCAGGATCTGATGAACCGGATCCCCGACAAACCAGTGAGTGAAGAACAGCAGTGACCGAAGAACTGTCCCTGAGCGAAACCGGCGCGGTCCTCACCGAACCGGACCTGGTAATCCTCGAAATGGAGGCCGCTGACCGGTACGACGCCGCCACGCAGCTGGCCGAACGGATGCATCGGGCCGGCCGCATCACCAACCTGGCGGGGTTCCTCGAGCAGGTCAGCGCGCGCGAGCACCAGATGGCCACCGGGCTGCCCGGCGGGATCGGGCTGCCCCATGCGCGCAGCGAGTTTGTGCGGGAAACCTCCATTGCCGTCGGCATCACCCGCTACGGTCACAGCGTGGACTTCGGAGCCTCCGACGGTCCGGCCACCGTGATACTGCTCATTGCCACCCCGGCCGCTTCCTTTTCCCAGCACCTGGAGGTCCTGGCCACGATCGCCAGGTCCCTGTTCCGCCCGTCGTTCCGCGACTCCCTGCGCCGAGCGAACGACGCCGAGGTCATCGCGGAACTCATTAATTCCTCCCTCGTGTTCTTCGACCACTAGGACTGCGGCGCCCCGGCATTGGGTTTTCTACAGCCGGACGAAGTACCGTTAACCCGTGCTCAAAACTGCCCTGAAGCCGCGCTGGATCGCCGGCCTGCTTTTCGCCCTAGCAATCTCAACGGTCTTTGTGCTGTTGAGCCAATGGCAGTTCTCCAGCGCCGAATCGGAGAAGGCCACGGATCCGGAAGCCACGGAAACCGTCCGGCCGCTGACCGATGCGTTCGTTCCGGGCAAGCCCATGTATGAGACCGAAGCCGATCAGATGGTCTCCATGACCGGCTCCTTCGACCCGGACAAAACCGTGCTCGTTGACGAGCGGCTCCAGGACGGCGAGCAGGGCTACTGGGTGGTGACCGCGTTCCAGGTCGACGGCGCCCCCGGGGACGCCTACATTCCCGTGGTCCGCGGATGGGTTGAGGATCCCGGGGATGCCGTGCCCGCGCAGGCCGGAACAGCCGCCGTCGTCGGACGCCTGCTGCCGTCCGAGGCGCCGCTGCCCGAACCGCATGAGAACGGGATCCTTCCCTCGCTCTCCGCCGCCGAACTGATCAATATCTGGGACGTCACCTCATACTCCGCGTTCGTTACCGCCGAAGAGATCACGGTGGACGGCGCCGCCCCCGACTCCGGTGACATGCAGACCGTGACGGTGGCCGGCCAGCCGGAGGAAACCCCGGTCAACTGGCTGAACATTTTCTACGCCCTTGAATGGATCATCTTCGCGGGCTTCTCCGTCTTCCTCTGGTGGCGGCTGGTCGCCGACGAGTACCGCCGCAGCCTCGAAGAGGACGAGTACGAAGACGACTATGAAGACGGCTACGACGAGGCAACCGAACCCGATACCGAACATCCCAGCAGCGAGGTAACCAAGTGAGCGATTCCACCAGCACCGCCAAGGCACCGAGGAAAAAGAAGCGCCGGTTTGGCGGCACCCATGCGCAGATCCGCTCGGCGCTGACCTTCTACAAGGTCTTCGCCTACGTCACCGGCTTCCTGCTGCTGGCCCTGGTGGTGCAGATGATCGTCAAGTACGGCTTCGGCACCGAGGTTATTGTGGGCGGCGTCAATCTGTCCGTGGGTGTCCTGATCCTGCACGGCTGGATCTACGTGGTGTACCTGCTGGCTGACTTCCGCCTGTGGCAGCTGATGCGGTGGCCGTTCTCCAAATTCATCATCCTGGCACTGGGCGGCTGTGTGCCCTTCCTCTCCTTTATTGTCGAGGGCCGCGTGCACAAGCAGGTAGTAGCGGAGCTGGAAGCCCATCCTGAAGCGGCGAAGCGCTACTAAGCGAAGGCTGGCGCCTGCGGGTCCCGCCGCAGGCGTCTTGAACCGGGTGTGCACGGCCGGTGGCGGGACGACTATCCTTGGAACGTGACTAATCCCGCGACTGACCCCATTGAAGAGCGGCCCGTCCTCGTTGTGGACTACGGAGCGCAGTACGCCCAGCTAATTGCCCGCCGGGTGCGCGAAGCAGACGTTTACTCCGAGGTGGTTCCCCACACCTACAGCACTGAGCAGCTGCTGGCGAAGAACCCGGCTGCCATTATCCTTTCCGGCGGACCTTCCAGCGTGTACGCCGAAGGTGCCCCCAAGGTCCACACGGATCTGTTTGAGGCCGGCGTGCCGGTACTCGGCATCTGCTACGGCTTCCAGGCCATGGCCGCCGCCCTCGGCGGCAAGGTAGCCAAGACCGGCCTGCGGGAGTACGGATCCACCGACGCACGCGTCGTCGGCGGCGCCCGTTCCATCCTGGAGGGAACTCCGGATGAACAGAACACCTGGATGAGCCATGGCGACAGCGTGCAGGAAGCCCCTGAAGGCTTCGATGTGCTGGCCAGCACCGCAGGAGCGCCCGTTGCCGCCTTCGCCAACGAGGAAAAGGGCCTCTACGGCGTCCAGTGGCACCCCGAGGTTAAGCACTCAGCGCACGGCCAGGCCGTCCTGGAGAACTTCCTGTTCAAGGGCGCCCGGATTGAACGCAGCTGGACCACCGGCAACATTGTCGAAGAGCAGGTTGCCCGCATCCGTGCCCAGGTGGGTTCCTCCCGGGTCATCTGCGGGCTCTCCGGCGGGGTGGACTCCGCTGTTGCTGCAGCACTGGTGCAGCGCGCGGTGGGCGACCAGCTGACCTGTGTCTTCGTTGACCACGGACTGCTGCGCGAGGGCGAAGCGGAACAGGTTGAACGCGACTTCGTGGCGGCGACCGGCGTCAACCTGTACGTTGCCAACGAGCAGGAACGTTTCCTCAGCGCCCTGGCCGGCGTCTCGGACCCGGAAACCAAGCGCAAAATCATCGGCCGTGAATTCATCCGTGCCTTTGAGGAAGCAGAGCGGGCCATCATGGCCAAGGCTGAAGCAGAGGGTGAGCCCATCCGCTTCCTGGTCCAGGGCACCCTGTACCCGGACGTTGTGGAATCCGGCGGTGGTGAAGGCGCAGCCAACATCAAGAGCCACCACAACGTGGGCGGCCTGCCCGAGGACATGAAGTTCGAACTCGTGGAGCCGCTCCGGGCGCTCTTCAAGGACGAGGTCCGCGCAGTCGGTGCCGAGCTGGGCCTGCCGGCCGAAATTGTCGGCCGCCAGCCCTTCCCCGGCCCCGGACTCGGAATCCGCATTGTCGGCGAGGTCAACCAGGAACGCCTGGACCTGCTGCGCCGCGCCGACGCGATTGCCCGGGCCGAGCTGACCGCAGCAGGCCTGGACGACGAAGTCTGGCAGATGCCGGTGGTCCTGCTGGCCGATGTCCGCAGCGTGGGCGTCCAGGGTGACGGCCGGACCTACGGACACCCCATTGTGCTCCGCCCGGTGTCCAGCGAGGACGCCATGACGGCCGACTGGTCACGCCTGCCGTACGATCTGCTGGCCCGGATTTCCAACCGGATCACCAACGAGGTGGATGGAATCAACCGCGTGGTGCTGGACGTAACCAGCAAGCCGCCGGGAACAATCGAGTGGGAATAGCGTAAGGATAAAGGGGACGGCCGTTTCGGCCGTCCCCTTTGCCGTTCCCCGCGTTGCTATGTTCGGGAAACCGGGTCCGACGCGATAGTTTTGAACGTATGCCAATTTGGTCAAAAACGCGCGGAAGTGCAGAAAAGAGGGCACTAGTGTCTGAGCAGAATACCGGGGAGAATCCCTCGGACTTCCTGCTGCCGTGGCTGGGACAATTGGGACAGCACGCCGGAACGGACACCCTGCTGCATTTCACCCCGTCCGCTGCCAACAGCATTGACCTCACGCACGCGCATCCCTCCGGCCTGGCCCAGCTGCTCGCCGGTCGCCGGACGAGGCTCTCCACCCTGCTGCGTGATCCGGACCAGTACGGCGCCGCGATGAAGGCCGGGCGCCTGCTCCGCGCCAAAATCTACGAACTCGGCACCGACCGCGGCATCGACGTCGGCTACATTGCTGCCGGGACCGCGTCCTGGCGCTACGCCTCGGATGAGGCACTGCGCCCCGAGTCGCTGACTGCCCCCGTCCTGCTCACCCCGGTGGCCCTCACCGTCCACGCATCCCAGGACGACTATGAGCTTCAGCTGACCGAAAAGGCCGCGCTCAACCCGGCCCTGGTCCGCCATCTGCAGCAGGAGCAGGGTCTGGAGATCGACGTCGATGCCCTGACCCGGCTGGCCTACGGCACCGCCCGCTTCGACCCGCACCCGGTGCTGGAGAAGCTCCGCGCCGTCACCGGCAGCGTGCGCGGCATCAACATCGAACACCGCCTGCTGGTATCCACCTTCGCCGACCTCGCCGACCTCTCAGAGGATCCCGCACTGGATCCCGCCCATCCGATCCTCCGCGCCCTGATCGATGCCGCCCGTGACGGTTCGGCCGAACCTCCGGCCGCCCGGGCCCTGGACCTGCCGCCGCTGGATGACCGGGACCCGGCGGATGAACTGCTGATCCTGGATGCGGACCGGCAGCAGCAGGAAGTGCTGGATCTCATCAACGCCGGGCAGTCCCTGGTGGTTTCCGCCCCCGCGGGCACCGGACAGACCCAGACGGCGCTGAACGCCGTCGCGTCGCTGGCCAATGCCGGCAAATCCGTGCTGGTGGTAGCTGAACGCCGCGGCACCCTGAACCAGTTCGTCTCTGAACTTGACGCCCTGCAGCTTGGCTCGCTTGTGCTGCAGGTCAACGCCGGGCTCACCCGCCAGCAGCTCAAGGACCAGCTGGTCCGGGCCATTGTCCGGAACGAAAAGGCGAAGGCACCCGAACTGGCCGGCCTGCACAAAGTCCTGCAGGAGAACCGCCACCAGCTGCGGGACCATGTTAAGAGCCTGCACAACGTCCGCCGGCGGTGGGGATGCTCGCCGTACCAGGCCATGCAGTCCCTGGCTGAACTGACGTCCATGAATCCTGCCCCGGCCACGACCGTGCGGCTCAAGCGCAGCGTCCTGGACAGCATTACCGACCGCACCGAGCTCACCGGACGGCTGCGCCGGGCCGCCGAGCTGGGCAGTTTCAGCCGTGCCGCTACCACCAGTCCCTGGTACGGTGCCAAGCTGCTGAACCGCAAGGAAACCGAGGAAGCCTACGCGCTTACCCAGACCCTTGCCACCGACCTGCCCGCCCTGCGTGCCAAGGTGCAGGACGTGGCGGAACACTCGCAGATCCGCCTGGGCGAAACATTCGCCCAGTGGGGCGAGCAGCTGGAACTGCTGGTGGCTGTCCGGGAAAGCCTGGATAAGTTCACGCCGGACATTTTCGACCGCCCCGTGACCGACCTGATTTCGGCCACCGCGTCCTCCTCCTGGCGGCGTGAACGCGGCATCGACATGAGCTCCATGACCCGCTCCCGGCTGCGCCGCGTGGCCAAGGAATACATCCGCCCCGGGGTGCACATCTCCGATCTGCATGCGTCCCTCCTCGAGGTGCAGCAGCAGCGGGCCACCTGGACGCGGTATGCCACCACACAGCGCCACCCTTCGGTTCCCACGGGACTGGCCGAGATCAACCGCTCCTACCTGTTGGTGAAGCGGCAGCTGGACACCCTGACGGACATCCTGACTGAAACGCCGCTGCACCCGGATCTCGCGTCACTGCCGCTGGATGAACTGGAAAAGCAGCTGAGCCAGCTGGCAGGGGACCGCGAAACGCTTGAAACGCTGCCTGAGCGGACCCTGCTCCTGGACGAGATGCGTGCCCAGGGCCTGGGTGAGCTGCTTGATGACCTGAGCGAGCGCGAGGTACAGCCGCGCCACGTGGGCTACGAGCTGGAACTGGCCTGGTGGCAGTCCGCACTGGAAGCCATGATCAGCGGCGATGACTACCTGGCCATGTCCGACGGCAACAGCCTGCGCCGGCTCGAAGCCGAATACCGGCTTGCCGACAACGCCCACATTGCTTCCGGCAGCTCCCGTCTGCGCTGGAGCCTGGCCTCGCGCTGGAGCTCCGGCGTCGAGAAATCCAAAGCCGCCGCCCAGGATCTGCGCGAGCTGATCAAGGACGGCGAGCTTTCCCTGGCCAGCCTGTGCCAACAGTCCGAGGAACTGGTTTCCGCACTGCTGCCGGTATGGGCCGCGAGCCCGCTGGTGCTGCCCATGGTCCTGCCCGAAGGCCGGCGCTTTGACACTGTGGTGCTGCTGGATGCCGAATCGACCAGCCTGCAGTCGGCGGTTCCGGCACTGGCCCGTGCCGGGCAGGTTGTCGCCTTCGGTGATTCCCGTTTGGGGGGTCCGCGGCCGTTCACCATCGGGGTGGAACCGGCCGGTGCGCAGGGGCAGAACACTGAACTGCCCAGTGCCTTTGAGGCCTTGGAACGTGTCCTGCCGACGCGCAGCCTCTCCACCGTGTACCGCGGAACCGACAAGGCCCTGCTGAAACAGCTGAGCGACTCCTTCTACGGCGGACGCCTGTCCATGGTGCCTGGCGCTGATGAGGTGGCCAACGGCCACCGGTCCCTCTCCGTGGAATACCTAGCGGACGGCACGGGGATGCCCAGCGCCGACCATGAAGGCGTGGAAAGCGTTGCCGCCGAGGTGAACCGTGTCGTGGACCTGGTCTTTGAACACATTCGGCGCCGCCCGCACCAGTCCCTGGGCGTCATCACGGCCAGTCCCCGCCATGCAGTGCGGGTGGCCGAGGCCATCCGCGTACAGATGGCGAATTTCCCCTGGGCAGCGGACTTCTTTACTGCCAAGGCCGAGTCCTTCCGGGTGGTCCCGGTGGACCGCGCCGTGGGTATGGTGCGCGACTGCGTCATCTTCTCCCTCGGTTTCGGACGCACCCCGCACGGCCGGGCACTGCACAACTTCGGCCCGCTTTCGGCGCCGGACGGACGCAAGAAATTCGTGACCGCCATGACGCGCGCCCGCTACAAACAGCACGTGCTGACCTGCTTCCAGCCCGCTGACCTGGACAGAACCCGCCTGGGCTACGGAGCGCTGGATTTCTACGAGCTCATCCGGCGCGAACTTGATCCTGCGGCAGCCGCTGCGGAGGCCTCCAAGGCAGCGGTGGAAACCCCCACCGCCGGCGGCATCATGGACGAAGACCCGCTGGTGGCCGATCTGGTGGGCAGGCTGCGTGAGCGCGGCGCCAAGGTCTGGGACCACTACGACGGCGCCATTGACATAGTTGCCGCTGCCCCCGGGAACGGTGATCCCGCCGGATCGATTCCGCTGGCCATCGAATCAGACGGAACCGAACGGTACCGTGCCATGTCGGTGCGTGAACGCAGCCGGCTGCGCCCGCAGCTGCTCGAACGCCGCGGCTGGAGGTACATGCCGTTGTGGACCATTGAGGTGTTCAGCGACCCGTCCGCCTGCGCGGATCTGGTGAGCCGGTACCTCAACCTGCCCGATTCCGCGGCTGTGGAAACCGGCCCCCGGGCAGGAGCCGGTGCTAAGGCTGACGGAACGCCGGAGACGGCTGCAGCACCGAACGATTCAACCGCCCGGCACGGCCGGCAGGTCACGGTAACCCCGCACGGAAGCAGCCGCATGCGCGAACGGAGGTCCGGGTCCCTCCCCGAGCGCAGCGAAGGAGAGTGAGCATGACCGGGACAGACAACAAGGAGCCGGAGCGCCGGGCGTATACGTCGCCGGAGTACCGGGTGGATGCGCCGGCTGGAGAGACCGGGCCGGCGGAGTCAAATGAGCCCGCGGCGCCCGGCAAACGTTCGGAGGGTGGCGCAGCCACGGACGACGCCGACTCTGCGGAGGCTGCCGAAGCCGTGAAAGGCAGTGCTCCACAGGCCGATGCGGCGCAGCAGGGCGGGCGGCCCAGGGTTGCACCGCCGGTACGCAAACGCGGAAACCGCCGCGCCGGGTCACCCGGCCCGGCCGGGCTGCTGCCGGGGAAGGCCAAAGAGGATGATCCCCGTGTGTGGGGCGACAGTCCGGAAGACAGAGATTCCTGGCTCCTGGAGCAGCGCCCGCCGCACTGGGGCTAGCCGAACCGGAGCGGTGCCGGTGGTCATTCTTCGGTGAGCACCAGATAGATGCTCCCGGCACCAGAGGCCGCGGTGAGCCGGGCGGCATTGTCGCGGCTGGCCGCAACCACCACCAGCCCGTCACCTCCGGTCGCCGGCCAGCCGCCGCCGGTATCCGTCCCGGAAACCCAGAGCACGGGCACGGACGTGGCAAGGACCTCTGCACCTGAGCTCCGCCCGGCGTCTTCCGGCACCCCTGCCGGATCTGCTCCGGTAACCACATTAACGAGTTGCCCCGGTCCAAGCAGGTCCAATACCGAGGGGTCCGCGGGGCGCAGCGGAATGGCAACGGTCCCCGGCGGAGTTCCGGCCAGCAGTCCCGAACCGGCCAGCGAAACATCTGTCACCGGGCTGCCCTGCAGCAAGGGTGTGGCCAGGCGCCGGCCCAGGAGATCCTCGGCACGGTCGTAGGCCCCCGGAGGCACGGAGCCGGCGGGAGTCCGGACGGTTTGCAGGGAAGTGTTGTCCAGCACGGCACCGACGGGCAGGTCCCGCGAAGCACTCACCACAACCACATGCTCGGTCTCCGGGGGTACCAGTGCCTGGACCGTGCATCCGATGGCTGCGCAGCAGGCCAGGGCAGCAAGAATACGGCGGTGGCGGGTGAGGAACCGCCGCAGCCGTGCGGCCGGGATGTGGCCCGGAGCGGAAAGGGTGCGGGAAAGCGTGCGGAAGCGGGGGCGCATGTCGCCAGATTAGGACGGTCCGTGGCGCTGGTTTCCTAGTGTCCCGGTCCCGGGGGATCGGACCGCCCATGCCGTGCCCGGAAAACCACTATGTGGAGGACGGGTCCGGGCAGGTTGCGCGGCGGGGACCCGGACGCCCCGGGTGCCGCATCCCCGCTGCGGCATGGAGACCTCAGGCGGAGGTGCCGGCGGATCCTGCCGTGGCCGGGGCTGAACCGCTGCCGCTCTCGGCCTTGGCGGCAGGCTTCGCTGCATCGGCCTTGGCGGAGTCATTCTTGGAGGCTGCCGCCGGTACGGTGGAGGCGGCATCCCGGGAGTCAGTGCGGTAGAAGCCGGAACCCTTGAAAACAACTCCGACGCTGTTGAATTTCTTGCGAAGGCGGCCGCCGCATTCGGGGCAGACGGTCAGGGAATCCTCGCTGAACGACTGCTGGATGTCGAATGAATGGGTGCAGTCCTTGCAGGCATACGCGTACGTGGGCACTCTGTAACTCCTCCTTGGCACTCTATGGCCTTGAGTGCTAAGTATACATGCGCTTAGCGGGCAGTTCATGCCAGCCGGAGGGGGTCAGGACGCCATCCACGGGTGCATCCAGGGGAGTGGTTTCGAAACGTCCGGCGGGCACAAATTCGTGGTCATACACCACCGCCACCGCCGGGGTGGCGTTGCCGCATGCCCGCAACCGGGCGAGGAACCGGTCATAGTACCCGCCGCCCTTACCCATCCGGCCGCCGGCGTCATCGGCCGCGAGGGCGGGCACAAGGATCAGGCCAAGGCCGGGCAGGTCGGTTGCCGTATAGCGTGCTCCTGCCGGTTCCAGCAGGGAGTCAAAAAGCCCCGGCGCCATCTCGACGCCGGGGGTCCAGTAGCTCCAGGACAGGCGGCGGTCAGGTTCGCATATCGGGACCACCACCCGGTAGCCCGCGTCCGTGAGGGCGGTCAGCAGGCCGGCCGTGCCGGGTTCACCGCCCACCGAGAGATACCCGGCCACCGTTGCACCCGCGGGCAGCATGCCCGCCACGGCAGTCATGCCCTCTTTAGCCAGTGCCTCAGCTGCGTGCCGGCGATCGGCGTCGGTCAGGTCGCGGCGGGACTGCAGGAACTCTGCACGGGCCTGGATCTTGCTCATTTGGTGCATACGGACCATTGTCCCAATACCTCCGCGTATTTGGTGCAAATGAAGCACACTTAGGTACTCTTACCACTATGACGACAGCACGCCCCACCGTAACCAAAGCCGTAATCCCCGCCGCAGGCCTGGGTACACGCTTCCTGCCAGCCACGAAGGCGATGCCGAAGGAAATGCTCCCGGTTGTGGATAAGCCTGCAATCCAGTACGTGGTTGAGGAAGCCGTAAACGCCGGCATGCCGGACATTCTTATGATCACCGGACGCAACAAGCGTTCCCTGGAAGACCATTTTGACCGCGTTCCGTTTATTGAAAAAACGCTGGAAGACAAGGGTGACCTGGAAAAGCTCGCCATGGTGCGCGCTGCGTCCGAACTCGGTGAGATCCACTACCTCCGGCAGGGAGATCCCAAGGGGCTGGGACACGCCGTGCTGCGTGCCAAGCTGCATGTGGGTGATGAGCCGTTCGCCGTTCTGCTCGGTGATGACCTGATCGACGCCCGCGACCCCCTGCTTGAGAAGATGGTGGAAGTCCAGGCCAAGACCGGCGGCTCCGTCATTGCCCTGATCGAGGTGGATCCGGAACAGATCAGCGCTTACGGCTGCGCCGACATCTCCGTTGTTGAGGGCGAGGACTACGTGCGGGTGAACAAGCTCGTCGAAAAGCCCGACGTTGATGAAGCGCCGTCCAACCTGGCCGTGATCGGCCGGTACGTGCTGCACCCGGCTGTCTTTGATGTGCTTGAGGAAACCGGACCCGGCCGCGGCGGGGAAATCCAGCTGACGGATGCCCTGCAGACCCTGGCTGCAGCCGACGGTGAAGGATCCGGCGTCTACGGTGTGGTGTTCCGCGGCCGCCGGTATGACACCGGAGACAAGATGAGCTACCTCAAAGCCGTGGTGACCCTCGCCTCCGAGCGCGAAGACCTGGGCCCGGGCCTGCGCGAGTGGCTGAAGGACTTCACCGGTAGCCTCGAAGGCTAACTGCCGTGTGGGGCTCGGCCGTGTGGCCGGTGACGCTTGAGAGTGACGACGTCATTCTGCGGCCGATCCGGCTCCGGGACAGGCGGGAATGGACCGAGGTCCGTTCCCGCAATGCCGGCTGGGTAGGGCCCTGGGAAGCCACCAATCCGCTGCGCGGCGGAGCGCCGCCGACGTACGCGGATATGGTCCGCAGCCTGAACCGCCAGGCACGCCAGGACTCGGCCCTGCCGTTCGTGATTACCGAGCGGCAGGATCCGGGCCGGGTCCCGCCGATCGTGGGGCAACTGACCGTATCCACCATTGTCTGGGGATCCGCGCGGATGGCGACCCTTGGTTACTGGGTGGACCAGGCCCGTGCCGGGCGCGGAATAGTGCCCACGGCTGTAGCCCTCGCCACCGATTACTGCTTTTCGGAGCTGGGGCTGCACCGGATGGAAATCAACATCCGTCCGGAGAACCGTCCGAGCCTGCGGGTAGTGGAAAAGCTGGGTTTCCGGGATGAAGGGATGCGCCTGAAATACCTGCACATCAACGGGGAATGGGCGGATCACCGCAGTTTCGCCCTGACTGCGGAAGAGGTCCCGGAAGGGCTGTTGAACCGCTGGATGTCGCGGCGGGCCCGTTAGGCAACTTTTTTCACATCCGACACGCCGACACACCGGCTCCAATACGCGGGCGGCAGGCCGGAAGCTTCTACCGTCGTAGGTGTGGACTTCCCTCTGAACAGCTCTCTCAACAGCTCGCTTGTGCTGGCACTCGCCGTTGCGCTGTGGCTGCTGTGGGTTGGTCCCTATATCTTCCGGCGCGCAGCCGTGCAGTCCGCCGCTCCCACGTCCTCTACCGCCAATCATCCGCCCGCTTCCCCGGACAAGGGGTCCCAGAGGAACACTATGTACAACACGAGCACTACACCCAGCGGGGGCGGGTCTACACAGTCTTATGCAGGCAGGCCCGGCGGCCAGACTCCGCCCGCTGCCTTCCGCATCCGCAAGGGCCGGGTTGCCTTGGCGCTTACCGGCCTGCTGGCCCTTGTCACCGTGCTGGTCGGAGGGGTCCTCGCCGCGGCCACCGCGGTTTCCTGGCTGATTCCCGCAGCAGGCCTGGCGGCGGCGGCCGCTTCAGTGATCGGATTGCGCAGCCTCGCGCTCCGGGACCGGCGGCGCCGGGTACAGAACGCCTTCCGGGACGCCATGGGGCCGGACCTTCAGCACCGGACCGGGTTCGTTTCCCCGGCGGACCAGGTGCTCGGGGAGCCGGAGGAAGCCGCCCCGGCAGCGCCGCCGCAGCCGCTTCGCGAGACGGTCCTGTTCGATCTGCAGGCCGCACCGGCACCGGACGCCATTGTGGATGCCGTGCCGGCAGCCCTCACCACCCCGCCGGCGGAGGCTAAGGAGCCCGAAGCCCCAAAGGCACCGGTGCTGCCGCCCAAGACCGGCAGCACCCCGTGGGAGCCGGTAGAGGTGCCGAAGCCCGTTTACGTTGACGCGCCCAAGGCCCCCCGCCCCGCACCCGAACCGATTGTCCTGCCGGAGCCTCCGCGGCCGATGACCAAGACCCCGCTTCGCCCCGGCGCCGTGCCTGCGGTTCCCTCGGCGCAGGAACGCCCGGAGACCGGCAAGATCAACCTCGACGACGTTCTGCAGCGCCGCCGGGCCTAGAAGCCCGCGGACTTTCCGGCTGCCGGATGGTGACCGAGCATACCGCTCCCGGGCGCGCCGCCGATGTGGTGTCCGTCCTCGCCGGTGCCGCCATGCGTGGCCCACTGCAGGACCTGTTGAAGCCCCGCGGCCTGCGGCTGGAACGCTGGCAGCACCTGCGCACCCACCACAGGCCCGGGGGATCAGTCTCGGCGCTCTACCGGGTTCATTGCCGGACGGCCGCACCGACGTCCTCCGGCACCGGGCCGGACGTTCCTGCCTCTGCAGCGCTGGTACTGCATATCGGCGCTACCACCGCGGACGCGGCGGCCTGGCCGGACGGACCGCACACGGCCTCCGCCCGCATTGCCGGACTCCGGCTGCGGATGTGGATCCATCCCCACGATCCCGCCCTGCCGGGGTTGCCCTGGGCCACGGATGCCCCAGCGGTGGGCCGGGACGCCTTTGCCTCCGCCGAACCGGCGCGTCTGCACCTGCTTGCCTACCGGCCACTGCGCCGAGCCGTGGTGCAGGTGGAGCACCCCCGCGGCAGCGCCTACCTGAAACTGCTTCCCGAAGAACAGCTGCCCGCCCTGCGCCGGCGGCACCTTCTGCTCGAGACCGCCGGAGTTCCGGCCCCGCGGCTGCTCGCGGCACCTGAAGCCACGGCCCGGGGTGTGCTGATGCTCAGTGCCCTGCCCGGCGCCTCCCTTTTCCGGCTGCTGGTGGAGGACGGAGCCGCCGGAGTAGCACCCGAGCAGTTTCTCGAGCTGCTGGATACCCTCCCCGTGCAGGCTGCAGAGCTGCCCCGGCGACGGTCCTGGGCCGAAGGTGCCCACGGTTACGCAGCGGCAGCCGCGGCGGTGCTGCCTGATGAAGCGGTCCGTATCCGTGCACTGGCAGCCGGGGTGCAGGAGGCACTCGAATCCACGCCGGCCGGACCCGTGGTGCCCGTGCACGGCGACTTCCACGAGGGCAACCTGCTGATGACGGGCACCAGGGTCAGCGGCCTGCTCGACGTCGATGCCCTCGGTCCCGGACACCGGGTGGATGATCTGGCGTGCCTGATCGGCCACCTGGCGGTGCTGGCTGCTGCCAACCCCTCACGGCCCCACTTGGACCATGCCCTGCAGGAGTACCGGCGGGTGTTCGAAACCGCAGTTGACCCGGCGGCGCTGCATGCCAGGGCTGCCGGCGTGGTGCTCTCGCTCGTTGCCGGGGCGCGCGGCGGTCACCGCGGTGCACGCGTCCACAGTGCCAGGCTGCGGCTGGGAACCGCTCAGCGCCTGCTCCGCGCCGCCTCGGAGTAGCGTGATCCCGCCGTCACTCGACGGTCGGGACAAGCTTTTCCAACAGCGGCTCGGTGCGATAAGGAATATGTTCGTGGAGGGCCAGGACGGTCTCGGTACGGATGACGCCCTTGAGCCGCAGAACCGAACGCAGGGCCTGCTGCAGTTGCTGGGTGTCCGTGGCCGTGACCCGGCACCAGACGTCCCCCCGGCCCGAGATCTCGTGGACCTCCAGCACCTGGGGGAGGGTGCGCAGCCCCGAGATCACGCCGTCGAGCTCCCGGTGGGTTACCTCGATGGTGACGAAGGCCTGCACATCGTAGCCCAGCTGCGCCAGATCGACTTCGCGTCCGGCAGTGCGGATAACGCCGGCGCGGAGCAGGTGCCGCACGTGGCTCTGCGCGGTGTTGCGGGCCACGCCCAGTCTCTCGCTCAGGTCGCTGATCTGGGCCCGGGGATCCCTTACCAGTTCCAGCAGCAGGCGGCGGTCCAGTGCGTCCAGATTGGCCATTTAGCGCATCTCCTGTCAGTGGGGAGCGAGCATATTGAGCGGATTGGTCAAAAGAACACTCTAATGTGTTCTCCGTGCAGTGCGACACCCCATCCTGTAGGAGCATTAGCTACAAATAGGATGGAAGTACCAGTTGACAGTGCTCAGTGAGCTGCGTATGCAGCCCGCCGCCCGGACCACGCGGAAGGAATGGGACGCCGCCATACGTCCCCGGCTCATCCTTACGCTCGCCGTGATGTCCACCCTGCTTATTGGCGCCAATCTGGCCACCCCGCTGTATCCGCTGCTGGGTGCTTCGCTGGGTCTGTCCTATTTTGGCGTCACGCTGGCATTCGCCTCGTACGTGCTGGTGTTGGTGGCTGGCCTGCTGCTGGTGGGGCACTGGTCGGATTACATCGGCCGCCGCGCCGCCCTCGTGGTCGCCGGTGTGGTGTCCCTGGCCGGCGGGCTGATCTTCGGCACCGCCACCGACGTCGGGGCGCTG
The DNA here is from genome assembly GCF_022869865.1 of Arthrobacter zhangbolii. NCBI lineage: Bacteria > Bacillati > Actinomycetota > Actinomycetes > Micrococcales > Micrococcaceae > Arthrobacter > Arthrobacter zhangbolii. Next base: position 2,656,286 of record NZ_CP094984.1, on the reverse strand, counting down.
ATGATAGGCCGTGCGCTGCAAGGCGCTTCCGTGGCACTGGCCACCGGAGCGAGCTCGGCCGCGCTGCGCGAGCTGCTGCCGCACCGGCCCGAATGGGCCACCCGCTTCACCCTGCTGGTCTCGGCCGGTGGTGTGGCTGCCGGTCCGGTGATTGGCGGACTGCTTTCGCTGCTCCCGGCACCCACTCTGACGCCGTTCCTGATCCACTCCGCGGTGCTGGCGGGTCTGCTGGTGCCGCTGTGCCTGCTCAAGGCCCGCCCCGCCATCTCCCTGACGGAGGGAAGGCCGCTGGCCATGCTGCGGCCGCGCAAGCCCGCTGTCTCCCACCGTGCCCGCACCCAGTTCTGGGTGGCTTCTGCCACCGGGTTCCTCAGTTTTGCCGCTTTCGGTTTCTGCCTGTCGCTGGCGCCCTCGTATTTTTCGGACATTGCCGGCACCACCTGGCGGCCGGCCATCGGCCTGCTGGCGGCCCTCGCCCTTGGTGCCTCTGCGGTCAGCCAGCTGACCGGCATCCGGGGCCGCTACACCGCGCCGGCCGGCCTGGCCCTGATGGGCACCGGAATCGCCCTCATCCCGGTGGCAGGCGCCACGGGCAGCCTGGCCCTGCTGGTCGCCGCCTGCCTGCTGGCCGGGTTCGGCCAGGGCATGGCTTTCCGGGTGGTCTTCAACGAGGTGGCCGCGGCAGTGGAAGCCTCCGAGCATGCCCGGATCATCAGCACCGTTTACGTCATCACCTATCTGGGCAGCGCCCTGCCCGTGCTGGGCCTGGGCGCCGCGGGTGCCCTCTGGGGGCTGGGGCCGTCCGTGGCCTGGTTCTCCGGCCTCATCACTGCAGCCTGCCTGTTCCTGGCCGTCCTCAGCCTGGTCCGGGCCCGGCGCCGCAGCATCTCCGCCTAGGGCTGAGTGCCGGTACGCCGGCCCGCTGCGGGAAGTAGGCTGGACGGATGCATGCATTTTCCACTCCCGCACCGGAGGGCCCAGGGTCAGAGGGAACAGGACCACAGGGAACAGGACCGGAGGGAACCGTCGGGGCAGGTCCCGGATCCGACGCCATCGGTTTGGACATCGGCGGTACCAAAACCCACGGCATCCGTCTGCGGAACGGTGCCGTCATCGCTGAAGCGGTCGCCGGCAGCGCCAACGTCCAGAACGTGTCCGTGGAAGCGGCCCGGGCCTCGCTGGCGGACGTCTTCACCCGGCTCGGCACCCGCGGGGTAACCCGCGTGATTGCCGGCTCGGGCGGAGTGGACACGGAACAGGACGCCGCTGCCCTGCGCGCGCTGATCTCCACGCACGTGCCCGACGCCGCCGTCGACGTCGTCCACGACACGCGGCTGATCCTCGCCGCCGGATCGGCCTCGGAGGGCATCGCCGTCATTGCCGGCACCGGGTCGGTGGCCTGGGGAACCAATGCGGCCGGACGCCAGGCCCGCTCCGGCGGCTGGGGCTACCTGCTGGGAGATGAAGGCAGCGGGTACTGGATAGGACGCGAAGCCGTCCGGCACTCCCTGCGCCTGAACAATCTGGGCCGGGAACCGGATGCCCTGAGCACCGCCCTGCTGCAGGCTGTGGACCTGAGTAACCCCACTGAACTGATCGGGCTGTTCCACGGCGGCACCGACCGCCGGTACTGGGCAGGCAAGGCGGGACTGGTGTTCGAGGCGGCCAGGGCCGGCAGCCCCGCAGCCACTGACATAGTGCACACGGCAGCGGAGCATCTGGCCGGGCTGACCACCGACGTGGCCCGGCTCCTGAAAATCTCCGGACCGGTGGTGGTCGGCGGCGGGCTGGGCATGCACCAGCCCCTGTTCCAGGACCTGCTGCGGACCCGGCTGAACGCAGCGGGACTGGCAGATGTCCGGTACCTGAACCAGGACCCCGTCCTCGGTACGGCGTATCTTCTCGGCACGGAGCGGGCCGGACATGGCAGCTGACTTCGATGTCCGGGTGGGCGCATACGCAGTGATTATCCGCGACGGTGAACTACTCCTGGCGCACTGGAACCAGTTCGGCAATTCACGCTGGACGCTTCCGGGCGGCGGGCTCGAACTCGGCGAGGACGCGCCCGCCGCGGCTGTCCGCGAAGTCCGGGAGGAAACCGGCTTCGAGGTCCGTCTTGGCGCCCTGCTGGGGGTGGACAGCCATTTCATTCCGCCCGGGCGCCGGATGCGCGGGGAACCCCGGCTGCTGCACGGCCTGCGCATCATTTACGCCGCGGAAATTACCGGCGGAGCACTGCGCCACGAAACGGGCGGCAGCACCGATCAGGCCGCCTGGTTTCCGCTGGAGGAGGTCGCCTCCCTGGACCGGACCGAGCTGGTGGATGCCGGACTTCGCCTGTTCGGGAGCCCCGGCGCACACAGCGGTCCCGGCACCAGAGCAGGTTAGCCGCCGGCACCTGTTTCACCCCGCGGAACGCAGCACACGTATCCATTACCGAGACGCATCCTGCTGGACTAGCGCGGCAGCCGTGAAATACCGTGATCCTTCACGGCACGTCGCGACCTGCCAGTGCACCGGCATCCCTCACGGAAGGCACGCAGCATGACCCCGCCGCCAGACCCTGCATTCAACCACGAAGCCCCCGCCACCGGCAGGCCCGCCACCGCGGTCCGCCCCGGGCAGGAGGCAGCGACACCCATGATCCGATTCCGGTCCGTCACCAAAACCTACGGCGACGCCGCCCCGGCGGTGAAGGACCTGAACCTGGACATTGAGCGCGGGTCAGTGACCGTTTTCGTTGGCCCGTCCGGCTGCGGCAAAACGACGTCGCTGCGCATGATCAACCGGATGGTCGAGCCCAGCTCCGGCTCCATCGAGGTGGACGGCCGGGACATCGCCCAGGGCCCCGCTGCGCAGCTCCGGCGGTCCATGGGCTACGTGATGCAGTCCTCCGGCCTGCTGCCGCACCGGACGGTGCTGGACAACGTGGCCACCGTGCCGCGGCTGAACGGCACCTCCCGGCGCGAGGCGAGGCTCCGGGCCGCGGAACTGCTCGACGTCGTCGGGCTGGCCTCCACGCTGGGCAACCGGTACCCCGCACAGCTCTCCGGCGGCCAGCAGCAGCGGGTGGGCGTGGCCAGGGCGCTGGCCGCGGACCCGCCGGTGCTGCTAATGGATGAGCCCTTCAGCGCCGTGGACCCGGTGGTGCGGCACGAACTCCAGCAGGAACTGCTCCGGCTGCAGCAGGACCTGTCCAAAACCATAGTGTTTGTCACCCACGACATTGACGAGGCCACCATCCTGGGGGACAAGGTGGCCGTTTTCGCCACCGGCGGGCGCCTGGCCCAGTACGCGGCCCCCGAAGAGATCCTGCGCGCTCCGGTGGATGACTTTGTCGCCGGATTCGTGGGACGCGACCGCGGCTTCCGGCATTTGTCCTTCCAGGACGGCGGCAGCGTGCCCGTCCATCCCGTGCAGCTGCTCCGCGCCGATCAGCTGGCCGATCCCGCCGTGAACGTCACCGACGGCTGGGCGTTGTGTGTGGACGCCGACGGCGCCCCGCTGGGCTGGGTGCCCGCCACGGCCCGCCGCTCGATCACCGGCACCGGGTCGCTGATCCCGGGCGGATCGTTGTATCCGGAAGGCGAGAGCCTGCGCCGCGCACTGGACGCTGCCCTGTCCTCGCCGTCGGGGCTGGGTGTGGCCGTGGACGCCGGGGGCCGGGTCACCGGCGTCGTCCGCCCTGCTGAAATCCTGGCGCTGATCGAAGCGGCCCGGGTGCAGCGGAGCGGAGCCTGAAATGGAGTGGTTCCTTTCCCATATCGATGACGTGCTGCGGCTGAGCGGACTGCACCTGTACCAGTCGGTGGTGCCGCTGGTGATCGGCGTGCTGATTGCCGTGCCCGCGGCGCAGCTGGTGCGCGGGCGCCGGAAGATCCGCACCTTCGTGCTGTCCGCCGGCTCCCTGCTCTACACCATCCCCTCGCTGGCGCTGTTCGTTACCCTGCCCGCGATCCTGGGCACGCGCATCCTGGACCTGGCCAACATCATTGTTGCCCTTACCATTTACGCCGTTGCCCTGATGCTGCGCGTAGCGGTGGATGCCTTCGATTCAGTGGACGACGGCGTCCGGCAGGCTGCGGTAGCCATGGGGTACCGCCCGTTCCGCCGCTTCCTCACCGTTGACCTGCCCCTGTCGGTGCCGGTCCTCATCGCCGGGCTGCGCGTTGTCTCGGTCAGCAACATTTCCATGGTGAGTGTGGGCGCCCTGATCGGGGTCCAGAACCTGGGCTTCTTCTTCAGCGACGGCCTCCGGCGGAACTTCGTCACCGAGATTGTGGTGGGCATCCTCGCGACCCTCGTCCTCGCCTTCCTGATGGACCTGATCCTGGTGCTGCTTCAGCGCTTCCTGACACCGTGGATGCGTGCTGCCGGCGGCACGGGCAGGCGACGGAAGCGAAGCGGACGCCCGGACGGGAGCGGGAGCCCCGCACCGGCGTCGTCGTCCCGGCCCGCCTCGCTCGACGCAGCCCCTGATGCCGCGCTGAAGGGGGCCTGACCATGTCCGTGAATCCGTCCCTGCGACTGCCCCTCACCGACTACACCAGCACCAACGCCCTTGGCCAGGGCTGGGAGTGGCTGACCGACCCTGCCAACTGGAGCGGTGCCGCCGGAATCCCGGTACGGACCCTGGAACACCTGCAGTACACGGGCCTGGCCCTGCTGATAGCCGCGGCCATCGCCATCCCGGTGGGCCTGCTGATAGGGCATACCGGCCGCGGCCAGGTGACCGTGGTGGCGCTCTCAGGCCTGCTGCGGGCCCTGCCAACGCTGGGCATGCTTACCCTGTTTGTGCTCCTGGCGGGCCTGGGCCTGATGCCGCCCATCTGGGCACTGGTGCTGCTGGCGGTTCCACCGCTGCTCGCCGGCACCTACGCCGGAGTGGCCGCCGTGGACCGCAGCGTGGTGGATGCCGCCCGCAGCCTGGGGATGACCGAAGCCCGGATCCTGTTCACGGTGGAGCTGCCCAACGGCATGCGGGTGCTGCTGGGCGGGCTGCGCGGCGCGACCCTGCAGGTGGTGGCCACTGCAGCGGTGGTGGCCACCATCAACCTTGGCGGGCTGGGCCGCTACCTGATCGACGGACTGGCTGTGGGCGACTACGGCCGGGTGTTCGGCGGGGCGGTCATTATCGCCCTGCTGGCCCTGGCAGTGGACGCCGTTATTGCCCTGGCCTCGCACTTTTTGATCCCCAAAGGACTCGGGCGCCGGCAGGCGTCCGGCACATCGACCGGCAGCGGAGTTCCCGCGGCCGGCGCACAAGGAGGAAAACCATGATGCAGCACGCGAGCCGGAATCCCCGGCGGAAGGCCCTGGCGGTCCTCGCCGGCGGGATGGCACTGGCCCTGGCCGGCTGCAGCGGAGGAGGCGATCCGCTGGAGAATGAAAGCGCTCCGGCCGCCTCCGGCAGCAGCAGCGAGCAGACGCTGGTGGTGGGGTCCGCGGACTTCCCGGAAAGCAGCACCATTGCCGAGATCTATGCCGGCGCCCTGAACGCTGCCGGTGTTCCGGCGGAGACGCGGCTCGGGATCGGGTCCCGGGAAGTGTACATCCCGGCCTTGGAAGACGGCTCGATTGACCTGATCCCCGAATACACCGGCGCACTGCTGGTGGAGGTGGACCCGGAAACCGCTCTGGTGGATCCCGGCGAAATTGTCGATGCACTGGGGGAGAAGCTGCCGGAAAACCTGGTGGTTCTTGAACCGTCGGATGCCCAGGACAAGGACGCCATGGTGGTCACTGCGGCCACTGCCGAAAAGTACCAGCTGGAGACCGTGGAGGACCTGGCCGAGGTGTGCGGGGAACTTACCCTCGGCGCACCGGCCGAGTTCGCCGAGCGCACCCAGGGCCTGGCCGGGCTGAAGGAGAAGTATGGCTGCGAGTTCAAGGAATTCACTGCCATCGGTGACAGCGGGGGACCGCTGACGGTCGATGCCCTGATCAACGACGACGTGCAGGTGGCCGATATCTACACCACCAGCCCCGCCATCGAGGAAAACGGCCTGGTGGTCCTGGAAGACCCGAAGCAGAACTGGCCTGCCCAGCAGGTCATCCCCCTGATTGCCGATGACCGGGTCAGCGAGGAAGCACGCGAGGTCCTGAACAGTGTTTCAGCCCAGCTGACCACTGAGGACCTGATTGCCCTGAACCAGGCCGTCAGTGGCGACCAGAAACTGGATCCGAGCGAAGCAGCGCAGGACTGGCTGGAGGAAAAGGGCCTCGCCTGAGCCCCGGCCGGTTCCCCGGTGCGCATCCGGCACCCCCGCAGTGACACATACGCTGCGGGGGTGCTGCGCTATGGCATCCTAAAGAAATGGCAGAATTCAAGCAGTCGCACAAACTCCATAACGTCCTCTATGACATCCGCGGACCGCTGCTGGAACACGCGCAGCGCATGGAGGCGGCCGGCCACCGCATCCTGAAACTGAACATCGGCAACCCCGCCCCGTTCGGCTTTGAGGCACCCGAGGCCATTCTGGTGGACATGATGCGCCACCTGCCCAAGGCACAGGGGTACAGCGATTCCCGCGGCATCTTCTCCGCCCGCACTGCCGTGGTGCAGTACTACCAGGGCCGGGGTATCAACAACATCGACGTCGATGACGTTTACCTGGGAAACGGCGTCAGCGAACTCATTACGCTGTCCCTGCAGGCGCTGCTGAACAACGGCGACGAGATCCTCGTGCCCGCCCCCGACTACCCGCTCTGGACGGCGTCGGTCTCCCTGGCCGGCGGTACAGCCGTGCACTACATGTGCGATGAATCGGAGCACTGGTGGCCCGATGTGGATGACATCGCAGCGAAGATCACCGACCGGACCAAGGGCATTGTGCTGATCAACCCGAACAACCCCACGGGTGCGGTCTACCCCGAACACGTGGTGAAGTCGATCGTTGAACTGGCACGCAAGCACGGCCTGATCATCTTCTCGGATGAAATCTACGAAAAGATCGTCTACGACGACGCCGTGCACATCAACTCCGCCTCCCTCACGGGGGATGACGTCCTCTGCCTGACCTTCAGCGGCCTGTCCAAGGCGTACCGGATTGCCGGCTACCGCAGCGGCTGGATGGCCATCTCCGGCCCCAAGCAGGATGCCGCGGACTACATCGAGGGCATCAACCTGCTGGCGAACATGCGGCTGTGCGCCAACGTTCCCGCCCAGCACGCCATCCAGACCGCCCTCGGCGGCTACCAGAGCATCAATGACCTGATCCTGCCCGGCGGCCGGCTGCGCGCCCAGCGGGACAAGGCCTACCAGATGCTCAACGACATTCCCGGGGTCAGCTGCGAACTGGCCCAGGGTGCCCTGTACCTGTTCCCGCGGCTCGATCCGGATGTTTACCCCATCAAGGATGACGAGCAGTTTGCCCTGGACCTGCTCAAGCAGCAGAAAATCCTGATTTCCGTGGGCACGGCCTTCAACTGGGTACGGCCGGACCATTTCCGCATGGTGTTCCTGCCCAGCGTGGAGGACATCGAGGATGCCATGACGCGCTTGGGCGAGTTCCTCGCCGGGTACCGGAAGTAGCTGGTTTCCGGGCGTGACGACGGGCTGCCGGCGTTATTCGCCGGCAGCCCGTTCCCGGGCGGCGTCCAGGCGCTCCCGGGCGCCCTGAAGCCATGACTCGCAGCGGCTGGCCAGGTGCTCGCCGCGCTCCCACAGGGCCAGTGATTCCTCCAGGCTGGCGCCGCCGGTTTCGAGCCGTCCCACCACTGCCATCAGTTCGTCGCGGGCCTGCTCGTAGCTCATGGCCTCGATGTCTGCCGGTACTGCCGGTGTTTCACTCATGTCTTGTCCTCAATGCTTGCTGGCGTGCTGTGTCTTGGTGTGAATGGTGTTCGTGGCGGCCCGGACGGGTCCACGGGAGAGTCCGGTCAGCGCGTGCCTTCGGTGGCGGTGAGCTCACCGACTGCCACGCGGATCCTTAGCGGGGCTTCTGCGGGCACCGTGCCTGCGTCGCGTACTACTGAACCGTCCTTCAGCTGCACCACGGCGTAACCGCGGTCCAAGGTGTTCTGCGGCGAAAGCGCGCGAACCTGGGCTCGCAGGTGCCCGATGCGGTCCGTGTCCCGCCGTACTTCGGCGGTCACAGCAGAGAGGGCCCTGCCGCGCAGCCGGGAGATCTCCTCTTCCCGGTACTCGACCATGGAAAGCGGTGCGGCCAGCACCGGCCGGGACCGGATATGGTTCAGCCGGTCCGTTTCCCGGGCAAGCAGCGTCTGAATCACGCGGCGCAGCTGGGCCCGGGACTGCCGGACCCGGGTCAGTTCCTCGCCCACGTCAGGGACAATTCGTTTGGCAGCATCCGTGGGGGTCGAGGCACGCAGGTCGGCGACGTCGTCGAGCAGCGGACGGTCCGCCTCGTGGCCGATGGCACTGACCACAGGGGTGAGCGCGGCGGATACCGCGCGGACCAGGTCCTCGTGGCTGAACGGCAGCAGATCCTCCAGCGATCCGCCGCCGCGCGCGATCACGATGACGTCCACCTCGGGCATGGCATCCAGCTCGGCCAGAGCCCGGCTCACCTCTGCGACGGCGTTGACGCCCTGGACCGCTACCTCGCGTACCTCGAAGGCGACAGCTGGCCAGCGCAGGGCGGCGTTGCGCATCACGTCCTTCATGGCATCGGAGTTGCGGCCGGTGATCAGGCCGATCCGGCCCGGCAGCAGCGGCAGGGGAAGCTTGCGGTCTTCCCGGAACAGGCCTTCGGCGGCCAGTGCCTGCCGCAGCCGTTCGATCCGGGCCAGCAGATCCCCCAGCCCCACGGGCCGGATGTCCCGGGTCTGCATGGACAGCCGCCCGGTTTTCACCCAGAAGTCGGGTTTGACCAGGGCCACCACCCGGGCACCCCGCTCCAAGGGAAGCTCGAGCCTGTTCATCACTGCGCTCCATGCCGTCAGCGACAGCGAAACTTCGGCGTCGACGTCGCGCAGGGTGATGTAGGAGGCGTTGGCACGCCGGTTCAGCTCGATGACCTGGCCTTCCACCCAGGTGGCCGGAGCACGGTCAATGTAGCTCTTCAGGTTCTTGGAGAGCAGTGCCAGCGGCCACGGATTCTCCGGTGAGGTCTGCGCGGCCGTTGCGGGCAGTGTGGTCTTCTCCGGGGTATTCTCGGGACTCAACGGCCCGCTGTCGTCTTGCATCTGGAGGCTCCCGCGGTGGATTGGATGTGGCACTGGAACCGGAGTGGAAACCGGTACAGCTTAATGTGTATCAGGTGCGTCCCCCTGTCCTGCTCCAACCGGACCCCGACGCGGGCCGAAACAGCCGGCATGCCGCCGGACCGCAACAGACAAGGAACCCCCTATGCGCACCCTCGCCTCGGCGATCCTGGGCCTGCTGGCCGTGCTGCTCACAGCCGCTGCCTTCTGCGGAGCCTGGCTTAACACCAACGTCGTGACCGAAAGCGGGTTTGTCGCCCTGGGAGCGCCGCTGGCCGAGGATGAGGCGTTCCAGCGCGAGCTTGCCTCCTCTCTGGCCACGGAGGCTGCCGCCTCTGCCGATGTGCCGGAACCGTTGGCGGACCTGGTGACACCGGTGATCACCTCCGCGGTGGAAAATGTCCAGGCATTGCCGGACTATCCGGAAGCCTGGAGCGAGTCGCTGCGCCGCTCGCATGCGCTCACGTTCTCTGCCGAAAACGGCGGAGAGCCGTCCGGAAACCTGACCCTGGACGTTGCGCCCCTTGTCGGGCTGGTCACGGAAACGGTGGGAAGCGAGCTGAACGTGGATGTTCCCGCCCCGGAGCAGGTGCCGGTGCAGATTGGCGGAGCGGGGCATCCTGACCTGCTGCGCAACGTGGAACGTGCAGGGGAGGCCTGGCCGGTACTGGCTCTGGCCGCCGCCGCGGCAGCGATCCTGGCCCTGCTGACGGCGCGGCGGCGGTCCACAACCTTCGCCCTGATGGGCCTGGGTGCGGCGCTCGCAGGTGCCGTGCTGTGGTTTGGAGCAGAACGGATCCCGGAACAGGTGTCAGCCCAGCAGTTCAGCAGCCCGGTGGCATCGGCTTTCGCCAATGCGTTCGCCGGACAGGCAGCCGCAAGCCTGTCAGCGTGGACGGTGGCCCTGATGCTGGCCGGGGCGGCGGTGTTCGTGGTGGGGCTGCTGCTCCGGGGACTGAGTGCTGCCCGTCGGTAGCTCTGCTGTGAGCGTACCCACCCCGCTGTGGCCCGGCGAGGCAGGGCATACCCGATAGCATGGGTGCATGACCAGCACAGTTGTCTCCGTGCCTATGCCCACCGTGCCCCGGCGGCGCCGCACCCCCGAGGACGTGGCTTCCGCTGCTCCGGTGTACGGGCCCCGGCGTGTCCTGCTGGCGGCGCCACGGGGCTACTGCGCCGGAGTGGACCGCGCAGTGATCGCCGTCGAGAAGGCGCTGGAGGCCTACGGCCCACCCATCTACGTGCGTAAGCAGATTGTCCACAACCTGCATGTGGTCCACACCCTGGAGGAACAGGGCGCCATCTTTGTGGATGAGACCGACGAGGTGCCGGAAGGCGCCCGGCTGATCTTCTCCGCCCACGGAGTCTCACCCGCCGTCGTGCAGTCCGCCAAGGATCGGAACCTGCAGACCATCGATGCCACGTGCCCGCTGGTCACCAAGGTGCACCGCGAAGCAGTGCGCTTTGCCCGCGACGATTTCGACATCCTGCTCATCGGACACGAAGGGCACGAAGAGGTCGAGGGCACCTACGGCGAAGCTCCCGAGCACATGCAGATTGTGAACGGACCCGAAGACGTGGACAAGGTCACCGTCCGGGATCCGGAGAAGGTCATCTGGCTGTCCCAGACCACCCTGAGCGTGGACGAAGCCATGCACACCGTGAACCTGCTCCGGGAACGTTTCCCCACCCTGCAGGATCCGCCCAGCGACGACATTTGCTACGCCACCTCCAACCGCCAGGCGGCCATCAAGAAGATTGCCCCGGAAGCGGATCTGGTGCTGGTGGTGGGGTCGGCGAACTCCTCCAACTCCGTCCGGCTCGTGGAAGTGGCGCTTGAATACGGCGCCAAGGCCTCCTACCGCGTGGACTTTGCCAACGAAGTGGATGAAAGCTGGTTCGAGGGCGTGGCCACCGTGGGTGTCACGTCCGGAGCCTCCGTGCCGGAGAACCTGGTCCAGGATGTGCTGAACCTGCTTGCCGAGTACGGCTACGGCGACGTCGAAGAGGTAGTAACGGCCGAAGAGGACATTATCTTCTCGCTGCCCAAGGAAATCCGGGCCACCCTGAAGGCCATGGGGGATTCCTCCCGCGGGCTTGGCGGCCGCCGCCGTGCCGACGAGTCCTAGCGCCCGGTATCATTTACTAACGTGGCTCTTACTATTGGCATCGTCGGCCTGCCCAACGTCGGCAAATCAACCCTGTTCAATGCGCTGACCCGCAACAACGTGCTGGCGGCGAACTATCCGTTCGCCACCATCGAACCGAATGTCGGCGTCGTCTCGCTTCCGGATCCGCGGCTGGCGAAGCTGGCCGAGATCTTCGGTTCGGCGCGCATCCTCCCGGCAACCGTGTCCTTTGTGGACATTGCCGGCATTGTGAAGGGTGCCTCCGAAGGTGAGGGACTGGGCAACCAGTTCCTGGCCAACATCCGCGAGGCCGAGGCCATTGCCCAGGTTATCCGTGTGTTCGATGACCCCGATGTCATCCACGTGGACGGCAAGGTGGATCCGCGCTCCGACATGGAGACCATCAACACCGAACTGATCCTGGCCGACCTGCAGACGCTGGAAAAGGCGATCCCGCGGGTGGAAAAGGAAGTCAAGATCAAGAAGCGCGAGGCGGCGCAGCTGACCGCCATGCAGGCTGCGCAGGCCGTGCTGGAACGCGGCGACACCATCTTCTCCTCGGTGGAGAAGGACAAGCTGGAGATGGAGCACCTCCGCGAGCTGAGCCTGCTCACCGCCAAGCCGTTCATCTACGTGTTCAACGTGGACGACGCCGTGCTGGGCAACCCGGAGCGCCAGGCCGAACTGCGCGAACTCGTTGCCCCGGCGGACGCCATCTTCCTCGACGCCAAGCTCGAAGCCGACTTGGTGGAGCTGGATGAGGAAGAAGCCCGGGAAATGCTGGAGATGAGCGGTCAGGAAGAGTCCGGCCTGGACAAGCTGGCCCGCGTCGGCTTCCACACCCTGGGCTTGCAGACCTACCTGACGGCCGGTCCCAAGGAAACCCGTGCATGGACCATCCGCAAGGGCGACACCGCACCGCAGGCGGCCGGCGTGATCCACTCCGACTTCCAGCGCGGCTTCATCAAGGCTGAAGTAGTGTCCTTCGATGACCTGGTGGAAGCCGGTTCCATGGCCGAAGCCAAGTCCCGCGGCAAGGTCCGCATCGAAGGCAAGGAATACGTTATGGCCGACGGCGACGTGGTGGAGTTTAGGTTCAATGTTTAGTTCCTGATTATGGGACTCGGAGGGGGCTGTTGAGAACACATGTTCTCAACGACCCCTTCTCGCTTGTCCCTTGGTAGCTTGAACCGATGAAGCAAACGATGGCCGAGTTGTCCTCGAAGGACGACGACTAGTTTCAGCCAGGACACGGTGCTGGCATCTACCCTGCGAACTCAAAGTCGATGGTGATCTCGGGATCGACGGTTGCGATGATCCCGGAGCGGAACACCTTGGTCTGCTCTTTCAACGCTGCTTCATTTTCGCCGATGTACTTCTGCTTGTTATCGTCGCCGAGAATGTTGTTGATCATGCGAAGTTGAACGGCTGACGGGTGCCAGCCAGCTAAGCGCGTTGTTGCTCTCGAGGGTGTCCTCGAACACAGGAGGGTCAAAGCCGATGCCGATGATTCAGGAATAGTTGGCTCGGGTGTCGGGGTATCCTAACTATAGTCAGGATCCACAAGCAGCATGGGATTTGGGTAGTCAATATGGCGTATAAGGAAAGATATCTGAAAGCAGTAGAGCATCGGCGATCTGGTCTTTTCGGATTATCTCATAATTGGGAGTATGCGCTTATTGACGATCAAGGCCGAGAGATACACCTGGATACAGTCGAATTACTTAAAGCGCTCGTTCCTGATAAAGACCACTCACGAACCGATGCCTATATGTGCCTCGATAAGGCCAAGGAACTCTTTCTCCAGAATCGTTCGGACTGGGTAGGCTATCCTTCAGGGGCTGTGAGTTTCTTGAAGGGCAATGAACGTACCGTCTTCTGACCTAAAGCAACGTCAGTCCCACGCCAGTATCGAGCTGGTACCGGAACAGTGGGGGTGCTCACAACAAGCTTTCTCGAAATGCGCTAGCGTGACCGGCATGGACCGTAGAAACCTGGATATCTCCGATGCCGCAACGCTTATGACCTTGCTGCATCCTGGGAAGCGCCCCTCGACGCTCCGGACGCTGCTGCCGGGGTGGGACATGTTGCAGGCCGACGTCCCTTCGCGGGAACGGATGGAGACGGCAATGTCGATCCTGGTCGGTTCCGGTCTGGCTGAAGTGGACTCGTCGTGGGGGATGCTGCTCACGGCGGAGGGGGAACGGATCAGGCGGTCCATCAAGGGGGCTCAGGGAATGCGGATGATTCCGGGTGCTATCGGCGAAATCCTGGCAGGACGACGGCTGGACCGTGCTCCGTTGGCCCTGCCCCAGCCGGTCTTTGATGCGGCGCGCGAGGACTATTTCGACGCCGCCCGACGCAGGGCAGAGCGTGCACAAAAGCGCCGGTCACGGCACCGCTGGTGGTGGCCGGACCTCAGCGCACCCTGACGTTCACATTGACGGGCTTGCGTAGGGCCGCACGAGTCTGTGCACCTTCGTGTCGCACGGTCCCAATCATCGCGCCCTGCATCGCTGCGTTGACCACGGTGCCGAGAGCCATGAGCTTACGCGTCTGCTGTGCTTCCGCCAGTTGCCAGGCCTGCAGGTTTTCCATCCGCTGACGGTAACGTTCGGTCTCGTAGAGGTTGATCGCATCGTGAATGGTGCTGGCCCGGTGATCGCGCACCAGTTGGAGGCAGAAGCCGACTGCTTCGTCATAAAGGTAGGCCTGAGGGAACCGGTTGCCGATGTCCGAGGCAAAGTCACGGCTGGCCTGGGTGAGTTGGGCATCCACTCGCTGCTCGTCAGCCGATACGGCCTGGTTGTGCGTCACTCGCTGCTGATTGATCTGTTCTGTCCGGGCGTGCAGCCGGGGAAGAACGAGCCTGTTGCGAACGAGCCAGATGGCCGATGCCAAGGCGAGGGCAACCGGGCTTGCGAGAATGGCGACGCTGAGCGGCTGGATATTCGAGTAGAAGATTTGTCCTTGTGCATACGCATCAGCTTTCGCCCATGCCTGAATGATCGGCGTCCCGATTGCGGTAAGAAGGACCACGAGACCAACAGTCAACAGCACTAATGGCAGGATTCCCCACTTCGGATTGAGTGGCTCCAGCGGCTGGTAACGTTGCGCGATCGTCCCCTTCTCCTGTAACCGTGCGTCAATGTATCGCAGCAGATTTTGGAGATGCGAAAGAAAGCCTTCAAGCTGGGCCCTGGCGTCACCGTTTTGGTGAGTGTTTTCCACGAGAGTTCCTTTTCCAGCGCCGGCGTCAGCGCAGCTAATGTTCCGTTCAAGGGATCCCGTTCGGTTTCCGCTTGTCGATGTATTTCTTCAGGTAGATCCGTCCACATACGTATATGTCGGTACGGGAAACGAAACAGTTCGCAGTTGCCGGTCGCCGTCACTGTATTGTGACCCGATTCAGGACGTTTGGCGCAGGGCAGGCCCTGGAATAACCGGCAGCCCTTGCACACGAGCGCCGGCGACGCGAAGAATCAGTGTATGGGCCGGCTCACCTTCAGTATCAACGTCACCCTTGACGGTTGTATCGACCACCGGGCGGGCATTGTCGACGACGAGACACACGCGCACTTCACTGCCCTCCTGGACGAGGCCGGCGCCATGCTCTGGGGCCGCACCACGTACGAAATGATGGAGGACTATTGGCCGCTGGTTGCCAGTGGGGAGGTGAAAGCACCGCCGGCAATGCGGGACTGGGCCCTCACGCTGGAAAACAAACCCAAGTACGTGGTGTCCGCGACGCGCAGCGACTTCCCGTGGAATAACAGCCACCACATCGAAGGGGATCTGCGGACGGCAATACTGGACCTCAAGGACAGGACCCCGGACGGTGTTCTTCTCGGCAGCGGCATGCTGGCGTCCGGTCTGGACCGGCTGGACCTGGTTGATGAGTACATTTTCCTCGTCCACCCCAGAATTACCGGCCACGGTCCCACCCTGTACGGGGGCCTTCTCAACAGCACCCGCAGTCTCGAACTGATCTCCGCTGAACCGATGGGCAATGGTGCCATCTCGGTGCACTACCGGCGGGCTGGCTAATGGCAGGGAAGACCACCGGTAAATAGTGAAGGCCAGGCCCGACGGGCCTGGCCTTCACTATTTCGCGGGGCTACGCCGGGGTACCGGCTTCAGTCTGCGCAGTTTCACCGCGCGAACGCAGGTACGTTGCGATCGCCAGGCGGTTGACCGCGGACCGGCTTACGATGCCGATGGGACGGGAATCAGCCCCGTTGACCACCGGAACCTTCTTGAGCCGCGCGTCGGACAGGGCAGCCACAGCGTCACTGAGCGATGCGCCGGCGTCGAGAGTGACGACGTCGTGCGTTGCGAGCCGCATGACGTTCAGGTTCGCCAGATCGGACATGGCCTGTTCCAAATCGTCCTCGGCCCCGATGGCGTAGGAGTAGATCGACGTCGAGGACGGGTGGGTTGCCGAGAGATAGCGCAGGACGTCGCCGTCGGACAGGAAGCCTGCCAGCGTGCCGTCCGCGTTGAGAACCGGTGCTCCCGAGATACCGCGCTCAGCGAAGGTCCGGAGGGCGTCGAGGACGGACTGTTCCGAGGACAGGGCGTACACGTCGGACTTCATGAGCGTATCCAGGGCGGAAGCCGGGTGCTGCACACTTTCAGTGCTGCGGCGTGAGCGCACCGAACGGTAGGCCAGGAACGCGAGGAGGATGCCGAGAAGCGAGGTGGCGACCACGAAGGCGACGGCGCCGTGGAACCCGGCCAGCAGCGAATCAGTGTCGCTGATCCCGGTACCGGCTTTCGCCGCAATCACTGCGCCGTAGATACCGGTGGCGAGCGAGGTACCCACGCAGCCGGCGATCTGGAAGCTGGTGGAGACAATCGTGACGCCGTGCGGGCTGGTCTCACGGTCGAGGTTGGACAGCGCGAACGTCTGCGCAGGCCCGACGACGAATGCCGTTGCCAGCACTGCCGGAACGTAGAGGATGCCGAAGATCCAGACCGACGAGTGGCCCGCAGCAACACCGACGAGCGTGACGAAGACCGCCATAACGAGGAACCCGAGCGGAATGGACCAGCGGCCGCCGTGCCGGTCGAACATGCGGCCGGCAATCGGTCCCATGCCTACGGTGAGGAGGATGCCGGGGGCGAGGGTGAGCGAGGCGCCCAGCGGCGGCATGTCCAGCGCGCCCTGGAGGAACAGCGGGATAACCACGTTCATGGCGAAGACGAAGACCAGGCCGAGCATCGTCATCAGTACACCGAGCACAAAAGGTGCGTTGGAGAACGGGCGCATGTCGATCAGCGGATTAGCGATGCGGCGCTGACGGAGGACGAACAGCCACATGGCGAGCAATCCAACGATGCCGGCGATACCTGCGTAAAGGGCAGATCCCTCGAAGGCGCTGGATACGCCGTAGAGGATCCCGACCAGACCGGCAGCAACAAGAATGAACGAGAGAATGTCGAGAACCGGCCGGCCCAGCTCAGCGGCGTTCCGCACAACGAAGGCACCGGCGAGGAGCACGGCGAGGGTGAGGCCGCCGAATACCCACATCAGCGTGGTCCAGGGAGCGACGGTCAGAATGGCGCCGGACAGGACGATGGCCAGCGACGGGCCGAGGGTGGTCATCGCCGCCATAATGCCCATGTTGAGCCCCAGCTTTTCGCGGGGCGACACGGCAAGCGTGATGTTCATGCCGATGGGGGTGAGCAGACCGGTTCCGATGGCCTGCAGCAAGCGGGCAATCAGCAGCACTTCGAAGGTGGGCGCAAGGGCTCCCACCACCGATCCGACAACCATGATGGCGACGACGGCGACGAACAGCGGTCTGGTGGGGAACCGGTGGTACAGAACGTTGGCGACGGGTACGAACACGGCTGCGACAAGCAGGTAACCCGTGGTCAGCCACTGAACGGTACTGATGTTGACGCCGAAGTCCTGCATGATCGGCGTGAAGGCTACGTTGAGGAACGTCTCGTTGAAGGTGGCGAGGAACGCAGCGGCCGCTGCGACCGCGATCATTCCACCTGCGCGTCCCTTGATATCGGGACGGGAAATTGAAGAGGGCGCCATGGAGTCTCCTGACAGTCGGCGGTGTGGAGGCGATCGACCGTGCCGTGTCAGAAGGTACTTTTTGCAGTGCCCCGCGTGTCGTGTCATCGATGCCGTGATGGCCATAGGCCGCATCAATCTTAGCAGGTCACCGGCCCGGGGCTCGGGCGTCGTGGGCCGTATGCGGCCCGTCAATGCCGGGGCGGGGCCGCAACTTATCGCGGGTTTATCCGGCGCTGCTCCAGAGAAGGTAGGCCTCGGCGAGCTCTCCCGGGACACCGGGAGCCGCGTCGCGGATGGCCGGCGCCTGCGGGCGGGTAATGGTGGCCACCGCCACAATGACCCCGGGGGCAGTGATGCTCGTCCGCACGGCATTGGTGCGCTTCAGAATCGTCAGCAGCTCTTCCAAGGCGTCGAGTGCGGGCTGTTGGATCTGCACGAGCGGCGATGCGCCTGCTGCGTCTGTTCCTGCACCGGCCTGCAGGACAAGACCATCGGTCAGGGCTCCGAGTTCCATCTCCATCAACCTGGCCAGCAAGCCCTTCCAGGCCTCCGCCGGGTCCTTTGCGGCAGCGGCGCGGGCCTCGGCAACGATCGCCAGGATCTCCCGGACCATATCCTCGATCACCGCCCGGATCAGGTCGTCCCGGGACGGGAAGTTCCGGTAGAGCGTCGCAATACCAACGCCGCTGGCAGCGGCCACTGCTTCCAAGGCAACGTCACCGCCTCGCGCGGCAAACACATGTCTCGCATGGCCGATGATCGCTTCTCTTCGCTGTACAGCGTCGGCTCGCATCCATGCCTCCCTCAAGTTGACCCTCAGTCTAAACCGGAGGAATATCGTCCATGTAAGCGGAGGAAATACCTCCGGAAAGAAGAAGGAACCATGTCATCCCTCCCGCCGTCCTCCGGCTCGCATCGAAAGCACGCGGCCGTGTGGGCCGGCCTGACCCTCGGGCTCTCCGTCATTCTGCTGGCGCTGCTGATGCTGTTCATCTCACCCTCGCTCCACTCCGGGCCGCGGGATCTGGCCCTTGGCGTGGTGGGATCCCAGGACCGGGCAGCATCGGTCGCCGAGACGCTGGAGGACCAGTCACCGGGTGCCTTCACGGTGCAGTCCTACGGGAGCGCAGATGAGCTCCAGGAAGGAATCCGGGACCGGGAGATTGTCGGCGGGTTCGACTTCACGGATCCGGATATGACCGTCTATGTTGCCAGTGCCGGTTCCACGGCGGTGTCAGGAACGGTCAGCAACGTCGGGGCCACAATGGCGGGCGGCATGGGACAGACAGCGGAGATCGTAGACGTGGTTCCGCTTCCCCCGGGCGACCCCACCGGCGTGGGCATCGGAGGGCTGGCCTTTCCGCTGGTGTTCGGCGGCATTGTGCCGGCCGTGGCGTTCCGCTCAATGCTGTCCGGGCAGCGCTGGTGGATCTTTGCCGGGCTTACCGGTTTTTCCGTGGCGGGGGGATTTGTTGTCGCCGCGGTCCTCAAATATCTGTTCGGCAGCATCGAGGGACCGCTGGTTCCGGTCGCGGCAAGTGTGGCGCTGGGTATCGCCGCGCTGGCACTGCCGCTGGCCGGTCTCAACGAGTGTTTTGGCACAAAAGGTTTCACCATCGCGGCTATGTCCATGATGTTTGTTGGCAATCCCTTTGCCGGCATTGCCACCAGCGCCCAGTGGCTTCCGGGCGGGGTTGCAGTAATTGGCCAGCTCCTACCTCCCGGCGCTGCCGGTACGCTTGTGCGCTCCGTTGCCTACTTTGGCGGCGTCGGCGGCGGGGCCGCGGCCCTGACCCTGGGGATCTGGGTCCTCGCAGGCGCGGCACTGTGGTTCAGCGGACCGTCCATTAAGGCATTCCGGGCCCGCAAAGAGAAAGAGGCTGTACCCGCGGGGAATTGATGCGCAGGTCATAATTCCAAAAGCACCTAGGATGAACCCATGTTTGAATGGGTTTCCGGCGCGTGGTCCTACAGTTTCGCATTATTGCTAAGTGCGTCCGCCGGAGTGGTCGCTGAGAAATTCCTCAATATATCCGGCAGGCTGGTCCAGCCGCTCTGGTATAAAACCTTTGGCCGAATCCACCGGCAACGCCGGCTTCGCAGGGAAACCCGGCTCCTCGGTTCCGGAGAAACCTTTGCCGTGGGCGCGGCCAAACATGAGATCTACGTCAGGCAGTTTGCCGTGGACGGTTTCCGCCCGGAGCATCTGTTCTCCGCAACTCTGCCTGCACAGTCTGCCGGTGGACTTGTTGACAGGTTGCCAACGAGGCTGCAGCCAGGCGGAGCTGCGGATCTGGAACGGATGATCGAGGATAAACGCAGGGAGCTGGACGCCGCACCGGGAGCCTGGAACGCTGAGATGCTTGCGCTGCGCCGGTTGGAGGTCTCGCGGGTGGGTTCCCACGAGTTGCCTGCATTAAAACTCCACTACGCGAAAACCGATTATGCGTCCTTCCAGGTGATCTCCTCGGAATGGGAGAAGCGCTTCGCTGAAGGCCTGGCGGGTGGTGAAATCCTTGGTGAAGAATTACTGGACGTACTGCCGGGCCTGTCGCATTCCTTTGGCATTAACCTGACCATTGAAACGGCAGATGATCATCTGCTCCTCACCCGTCGGAGTGCGAAAACCTCCGGCGGCCGCAACCTGCGGCACATCTCGGTCAATGAAGGCATGGCGTTGATGGACCTGGACCCCAAAACCGGGCTTCCGGATCCCTACCGCACGGCATTGCGGGGAATCTCAGAGGAACTCGGAATCGATCTTGAGAATGAACCGGATATTCGTAACCGGATCACGTTCCACGGCCTTATCTGCGACGTCACCCGGTATGAATGGGCCCTGCTGGGTCACGTCAATCTGACCCAGACGGGGTGGACCAACGCGTCCTTCATCGCGGCCCGTCGGCTCGGCATGGGCCCGGATGACTGGGAATCGAACGGACTCGATTTCATCCCGATGACGAAGGCGGCCGTTGAAGAGGCGCTCCGGGATGACGCGGAGTGGGTAGGGCACGGCTATATGAACCTCGTGTTGTCCGCGATGCACCGTCTCCGCAGCGACCACCGGGCCATCCTCGCGGCGGTCCGCTCGGCCTTGGTCTGAAGTCACCGCCCGCCTGAGGTGCCCGGCCTCCTAGCTGCTGACTCCAAAGGCCTTCCCCACGGTGGAGTCATCGGTAAGGGTGTGCAGCATGAACGCAGCGAGGTCCCGGCGCGGGATCGACCCGCCGAGCTGGCCGGCGTCGGTGGTTTCCAGTGCCTTCCACTTACCGGCGGGTTCCTTGTCAGTCAGCCCGGTGGGCCGGATGATGGTCCAGGCCAGCCCCGAATCCTTCACCGCAGCTTCCTGCTCGTTGTGGTCCGCCAGAGCCTTCGCGAGCACCGCTTTCATTACCAGCCGGAACGGCGCGGGCAGCTGGGAACCCGAGTCCCCGGCACCCAGGGAAGACTGCACCAACAGCCGGTTCACGCCCTGTTCCTGCATGGCCGTGATGACAGTCCTGGTGACTTCGGCACGCTGACGGGAAACACCTTTGGCGCCGCCAACGGTGACGACGACGGCGTCCGCCCCGGACACGGCGCGCGCGGCAGCCGCAGGATCGGTGGCATTGCCGGTAAGCACGGTCACGCCGTCTGTGGCCGTCCCGCTTCGGGAGAGGACAGTCACCTCGTGGCCTGCTGTGCGGGCGAGGTCCGCCAACTGTGCGCCAGTGCCCTTTGACCCGCCGATAATCGTGATCTTCACTGAATCCTCTATTCCCGTTGTCGGGCGCGCGGTGCACCTGCGCTGCGATTTTACCGCGGGCCGGACCCCTCACCGGTGCGCACAACCCGCGCACGGTTCCGGGGTGCAGCCCGCACTCTACGGGGTGGGCATTGTGGTTGTGACACCGGTAAAACAGCGGACAAGTGTCACACCAAACAGGCAAATGTGACATGTCATTGCATGTAATCCGCCGCCGGTATGCCAAATTGTTACCAGCCGCTTTGATGCGCTTTAATCCCATGTGGGGAGCGTCTTTCGTTGCCGGCCGATGGTGACAGATGCCCCTGTGTCAGGGCGGCACCCCTACTTTGTTACCGCCGCGAATCAACTTGGGCTTATGCTGTTGGCTTTGTGAGTCGGTTCACCATTTGGCGGAGCCGCAACACCGGCGTAACAACGCCGGAACCGAACAGAACTTAGGAGGCGGAATGCGCGTCACACGCACTTCCAAAATGCTGAGCGTAGCGGCTGTTGCCGCACTCGCGCTGAGCGCCTGCGGTGGAGGATCCGACGAATCGGCCGAAGGCTCCGGTGAAGGCGACAACACCGCAATCATTACTGCCAATGGCACCGAACCGCAGAACCCGCTGATGCCGGTCAACACCAACGAAGTTGGCGGCGGACGCATCATGGACCTTCTCTTCGAGGGCCTGGTCAGCTACGACGCTGACGGCAACACGGTCAACGAGCTGGCCGAGTCCATCGAGACCGAAGATTCCCAGACCTACACCATCAAGGTGAAGGCGGACCAGAAGTTCACCAACGGTGACCCGGTAACCGCCAAGTCCTTTGTGGATGCCTGGAACTTCGGTGCCGCTGCCAAGAACGCCCAGCTGAACTCGTACTTCTTCGAGAGCATCGAAGGCTATGACGAGGTCAGCGCTGAAGGTGCCACGGCAGACACCATGAGCGGCCTGACGGTTGTCGATGACAACACGTTCACCGTCAAGCTGAGCCAGCCGGAGTCTGACTTCCCGCAGCGCCTCGGCTACACGGCCTTCTTCCCGCTGCCTGCTGCAGCCCTCGAGGATCCGGCCGCCTTCGGCGAAAAGCCCGTCGGCAACGGTCCGTACATGCTCGACGGCGACGATGCCTGGCAGCACGAGGTCCAGATTGACCTCGTTGCAAACCCGGATTACACCGGAACCCGTGTCCCGCAGAACGGCGGAGTGACCTTCAAGTTCTACTCCTCCTTCGATGCTGCCTACGCAGACCTGCAGTCGGACAACCTGGACATCCTGGACACCATGCCGAACGCGGCACTGAAGACGTTCAAGACCGATCTGGGTGAGGGCCGCTACTCCGAGAAGGCTTACGCCGGTAACCAGACCATCACCATCCCGGGCTACCTGCCCGAGTTCTCCGGTGAGGCCGGCCAGCTGCGCCGCCAGGCCATCTCCATGGCCATCGACCGGGAAGAGATCACCTCGGTGGTCTTCTCCGGTTCCCGTGAACCGGCCAAGGAATTCACCGCTCCGGTGATCGAGGGCTACAGCGACAGCATCCCCGGTGAAGAGGTGCTGGAGTTCAACCCCGAGAAGGCCAAGGAGCTGTGGGAGCAGGCCGAGAAGATCGAGCCCTGGCCCGCTGACAAGCCCTTCACCATCGGCTACAACGCTGACGCCAACCACAAGGAGTGGGTGGACGCAGTAGCCAACGGCCTGAAGAACAACCTCGGCATCAACGCCGAAGGCAAGCCCTACGCAACGTTCAAGGAACTGCGCGCAGACGCAACTGCCAAGACGCTCGCCGGCGCCATCCGCACCGGCTGGCAGGCAGACTACCCGTCGCTGAACAACTTCCTCGGCCCGCTGTACGGCACCGGGGCGGGCTCCAACGACGGTGACTACTCCAGCGAAGAGTTCGACAACCTCCTGAGCGAAGGCCTCGCGGCTTCCACTCCTGAAGAGGGTGCCGAGATCTTCAACCAGGCACAGGAAGTCCTGCTCAAGGACCTCCCCGTTATCCCGCTGTGGTACCAGGTGGCTCAGTCCGGCTGGAGCAACAACGTGGAGAACGTTGAAACCGGCTGGAACGGCGTCCCGGTCTACTACAACGTCACGGCCAAGTAGCCTCATCTAGACCGACCGATCCGGGGCCCGGCCAGAAGGCCGGGCCCCGGCTTGTATTCGGGTTCTTACCAAGAACAGGTATACAAACATGCGAGACCTAAATCCCCCCCAGCTGGCAGGAGGCCACCCCTAATGGCCGGCTACGTCCTTCGACGTGTACTTCAAATGATCCCCGTATTCTTCGGGGCAACATTCCTTGTCTATTTCCTGGTCTTCTCCCTGCCCGGCGATCCGATTGCCGCCCTGTTCGGTGACAAGCCGGTCAATGAGGCCGTCGCCGCGCAGCTGCGAAGCCAGTACAACCTGGACCAGCCCTTCATCGTGCAGTATCTGCTGTACCTGAAGAACCTGGTGACCTTCGACCTCGGCGTCGACTTCTCCGGACGTGAGGTCTCCGCCGTTTTGGCCCAGGCCTTCCCGGTGACCATCCGCCTCGCCATTCTGGCGCTGATCTTCGAAGCCGTCTTCGGCATTATCTTCGGCCTGATCGCCGGTCTGAAGAAGGGCAAGATCTTCGACAGCACGGTCCTGGTTGTTTCCCTGATCGTCATCGCCATTCCCGTGTTCGTCCTCGGTTTCCTGCTGCAGTTCATCGTGGGCGTCAAGCTCCAATGGACTTCTCCCACCGTCGGCGGCGATGCCGGGTTCACGGACCTGATACTGCCGGCCCTGGTACTGGGCCTGGCATCCTTCGCCTATGTGCTGCGCCTGACGCGCACTTCCGTGATCGAAAACATGAATGCCGACTATGTCCGTACCGCCACCGCCAAGGGCCTGTCACGGCCGCGCGTGGTTACCGTGCACATTCTGCGCAACTCACTGATCCCCGTTGTGACCTTCCTCGGGGCAGACCTGGGTGCGCTCATGGGCGGCGCCATTGTCACCGAAGGCATCTTCAACGTCCCCGGCGTGGGGCAGCGACTTTACCAGTCCGTCATCAGGGGAGAAGGACCCACGATCGTGTCGATCGTGAGTGTCCTCGTCTTCGTCTACGTCATCGCCAACCTTCTCGTAGACCTCCTGTACGCCTGGCTTGATCCGAGGATCCGTTATGCATAAAGACACCGCAAGCACCGAGCATTATGTGGCACCGCTGGAGGAAACCCCTCTGGCCGAAACCGACAGTGTCAAGGAAGAGACCAAGGCGCTGAGCCTGTGGGGCGAAGCCTGGCGTAACCTGCGCACGCAGCCGCTGTTCATCATTTCGTCCCTGCTGATTCTGCTGATCCTGACCGTGGCCGCGTTCCCGGGCCTGTTCACCAGCGCTTCCCCGGATGAAGGCTGCCTGCTGGCCAACTCCGACGGCGGCCCCGCCGCCGGGCACCCGCTCGGCTACACCTTCCAGGGCTGTGACGTTTACGCCCGGGTTATCTACGGCACACGTGCCTCCGTCCTGGTCGGCCTGCTGACCACCATTGCCGTTGTTGTCATCGGCGGCATCCTGGGTGCGCTGGCCGGTTACTACGGCGGCTGGCTCGACGCGATCCTGGCCCGCCTCGGCGACATCTTCTTCGCACTGCCGCTGATCCTCGGCGCCATCATCATCATGCAGCTGCCGGCTTTCCGGGAGAACCGGACCATCATCACAGTGGTCTTTACGCTGTTGATATTCGGCTGGCCGCAGGTGGCACGTATTACCCGCGGCGCCGTGATCTCCGTCCGCAACGCGGACTTTGTGGTGGCCTCGCGTTCCCTGGGTGTTTCGAAGTTCTCCGCGCTGATGAAGCACGTGATCCCGAACTCCCTCGCCCCGGTGATCGTTATCGCCACCATCTCCCTGGGTACGTTCATCGTTGCCGAGGCAACGCTGTCCTTCCTGGGCATCGGACTGCCGCCCAGCATCATGTCGTGGGGCAATGACATCTCGGCTGCACAGACCTCGTTGCGGTCAAACCCCTCAACGCTGCTGTGGCCCGCCGCCGCACTGTCCATTACCGTGCTGAGCTTCATCATGCTCGGCGACGCGGTCCGTGATGCTCTTGATCCGAAGGCGCGCAAACGATGACCATCAATACCGAAAAGACGGCGGCCGTCCAGCCGCTGCTGGAAATCCGCGACCTTGCGATCAGCTTCTCCACCGCCAACGGCGAGGTTGAAGCTGTCCGGAACGCACATCTGACGGTTATGCCCGGCGAGACCGTGGCCATCGTTGGTGAGTCCGGTTCGGGCAAGTCCACCACCGCCCTGGCCGCCATCGGCCTGCTCGCCGGCAACGGCCGGGTCAGCGGGGGACAGATCATCTTTGACGGGGAGGACATCTCCCAAGCCAGCCCCAAGCGGATCCAGGAACTGCGCGGCAGCTCCATCGGCATGGTGCCTCAGGACCCGATGTCCAACCTGAACCCGGTCTGGAAGATCGGTTTCCAGGTCAAGGAAACCCTGCGGGCCAACGGGCTGCCGCACGCCCCGGCGGACATTGCCAAGGTGCTGGAGCAGGCCGGACTTCCGGATGCCGCACGGCGGGCAAAGCAGTACCCGCATGAATTCTCGGGCGGTATGCGTCAGCGTGCCCTCATCGCCATCGGCCTGTCCTGCCGCCCCCGTCTGCTGATTGCTGATGAGCCGACGTCGGCGCTGGACGTGACTGTCCAGCGGCAGATCCTGGACCACCTGGGCACCCTGACCGACGAACTGGGCACCGCCGTGCTGTTGATCACGCACGACCTTGGCCTGGCTGCTGAACGCGCCCAGAAGGTTGTTGTGATGTACAAGGGCCAGGTTGTCGAGTCCGGGCCCGCCCTGGAGATCCTCACCAACCCGAGGCACCCGTACACCCGCAAGCTGGTCGAATCAGCACCGTCCCTGGCCTCCAAGCGGATTGACTCCGCGAAGAGCCTGGGCCTGGAGAGCGCGGACCTGCTGACCTCGGAGGACGAAACGAAGCTGAAGGCAGCGGACAACGTCATTGAGGTCAAGGATCTGACCAAGGTCTTCAAGCTGCGCAGCGGGCTGGGTAAGTCCACGGACTTCACGGCCGTGGACAACGTGTCCTTCAACATCAAGCGCGGCACCACCACCGCCGTCGTGGGTGAGTCCGGTTCGGGCAAGTCCACCGTGGCACGGATGGTCCTGAACCTGGAGACGCCCACCAGCGGTTCCATCCTGTTCAACGGGGTGGACATGACCACGCTGAACTCGAAGCGCCTGTTCGAGTTCCGGCGCCGGGTACAGCCGATCTTCCAGGATCCCTACGGCTCCCTGGACCCGATGTACAACATCTTCCGCACCATTGAAGAGCCGTTGCGGGTGCACAAGATCGGCAACGCGAAGAGCCGCGAGGCCAAGGTGCGTGAGCTGCTGGACCAGGTGGCCCTGCCCTCCTCGGTGATGCGCCGGTTCCCGAACGAGCTCTCCGGCGGTCAGCGCCAGCGCGTCGCTATTGCCCGGGCCCTGGCGCTGGACCCCGAAGTGGTGATCTGTGATGAAGCCGTCTCGGCGCTCGACGTGCTGGTGCAGGCGCAGATCCTGAACCTGCTCGCGGACCTGCAGTCCGAACTGGGGCTGAGCTACCTGTTCATCACCCATGACCTGGCCGTGGTGCGCCAGATCGCGGACTACGTCTGTGTCATGGAAAAGGGCAAGCTGGTGGAAACCGGAAGCACGGACGACGTGTTCGACAATCCGCGCGAGGCCTACACCCAGGCCCTGCTGGCAGCCATTCCCGGGTCGCGGCTCGAACTGCCGCCCGAGGTCGCCTAGCAGCCGGCGGTTCGGCAGAAAGGCGGGGGACCGGTACGGTTCCCCGCCTTCTCTGTGTCCGGCGAAGGGGGCGGTTAAAATCCCGCATTAGGGAAGATATGGTCTTGGGACTAGAATGTTAGCGTGCCCGCTGACGGCGGGGCCTTCGGTGGATTCTGACTGGTGATTGAGCAAGAGATTGAATCAGCATTCGTACAGAACAGCCGGATACGCCGGGACCAAACCCGGCCGATATGAAACACCCCGAACTGATCTCCTATGAATTGAGTCCTCACGCATGTCAGAAACCAACACGGCTGTAAACAGCGCAGTGCGAAGCGATCTCCGCAACGTTGCTATTGTGGCCCACGTTGACCACGGTAAGACGACCCTCGTCGACGCCATGCTGAAGCAGACGAACTCGTTTGCCGCCCACGGAGACGTGGAAGAACGCGTGATGGACTCCGGTGACCTGGAGCGCGAAAAGGGCATCACCATCCTGGCCAAGAACACCACTGTGTTCTACAACGGCCCGGCTGCCAACGGCGAAACCATCACCATCAACGTTATTGACACCCCCGGCCACGCCGACTTCGGCGGCGAGGTCGAGCGCGGCCTGTCCATGGTCGACGGCGTTGTCCTGCTGGTTGACGCCTCGGAAGGCCCGCTGCCCCAGACGCGCTTCGTGCTGCGCAAGGCACTTGCCGCGAAGCTGCCGGTAGTCCTGCTGGTCAACAAGACCGACCGTCCCGATGCCCGGATTGACGAAGTTGTCAGCGAGTCCATGGACCTGCTGCTCGGCCTGGCCTCCGACCTCGCGGACGAAGTTCCGGACCTCGACCTTGACCTGGTCCTGAACGTTCCCGTTGTCTACGCCGCAGCCCGCGTCGGTGCCGCCTCCCTGGAGCAGCCGGCCGACGGCGAAGCCCCCGCGAATGACAACCTGGAACCGCTGTTCCAGACCATTCTGGAGCACATCCCGGCCCCGACCTACGATCCCGAAGGTGTCCTGCAGGCGCACGTCACCAACCTGGACGCATCTCCGTTCCTGGGCCGCCTCGCCCTGCTGCGTATCTTCAACGGCACCCTCCGCAAGGGCCAGCAGGTTGCCTGGGCCCGCCAGGACGGCACCATGAAGACCGTTAAGATCACCGAACTCCTCGCCACCAAGGCACTGGAGCGCGTACCCACCGAATCCGCCGGCCCCGGCGAGATCGTGGCCGTTGCCGGCATCGAGGACATCACCATCGGTGAGACCCTGACCGACGTCGACAACCCCAAGCCGCTGCCGCTGATCACCGTGGATGATCCCGCGATCTCCATGACCATCGGTATCAACACCTCGCCGCTGGCCGGCAAGGTCAAGGGTGCCAAGGTCACCGCCCGCCAGGTCAAGGACCGCCTCGACAAGGAACTGATCGGCAACGTCTCGCTCAAGGTCCTGCCGACCGAGCGTCCGGATGCCTGGGAAGTCCAGGGCCGAGGCGAGCTCGCCCTGGCCATCCTCGTGGAGCAGATGCGCCGCGAAGGCTTCGAGCTGACCGTGGGCAAGCCGCAGGTGGTCACCAAGACCATCGACGGCAAGATCCACGAGCCGATGGAACACATGACCATTGACGTACCCGAGGAATACCTCGGCGCCGTCACCCAGCTGATGGCCGCCCGCAAGGGCCGGATGGTCAACATGGCCAACCACGGCACCGGCTGGGTCCGGATGGAATTCATCGTCCCCGCCCGCGGCCTGATCGGCTTCCGCACACGCTTCCTCACGGAAACCCGCGGTGCCGGTATCTCCGCATCCATCGCCGAAGGCTACGAGCCGTGGGCCGGCCCCATCGAGTACCGCACCAACGGTTCGATGATCGCCGACCGCGCCGGTGTGGTGACCCCGTTCGCCATGATCAACCTGCAGGAACGCGGCTCCTTCTTCGTGGAGCCCACCTCCGAGGTCTACGAAGGCATGATCGTCGGCGAGAACTCCCGCGCCGATGACATGGACGTGAACATCACGAAGGAAAAGAAGCTCACCAACATGCGTGCAGCTTCCTCCGACACCTTCGAGAACCTCACCCCGCCGCGGAAGCTGACCCTGGAAGAATCCCTCGAATTCGCCCGTGAGGACGAATGCGTGGAGGTCACGCCGGAGTCCATCCGTATCCGCAAGCTGATCCTTGACGCCAATGAGCGCGCCAAGGCCTACCGCGCCCGCGCAAAGAACTAGCACCATCTCCACTTCGGCAGATTCCGGCAAGAGGTCCCCGCGCTGGCGGGGGCCTCTTGCCGCTGTGGTTGGCGGCATCCTTGCCGCGGTGCTCGGCACCTCTCTGCATAACCACGTGGTGTATGCGGGAGAGACCGGGCTGCCGGTGGGTGCGCTTCTGGCCGTGGTGTTCAGCTGCGCCGTGGCACTGCTGGTGGGCCTGTGGCGGCGCAACGCCGTCCTCAGTGCCGTCACAGGTGCAGTGACCTATCTGGTGCTGGGCCTGTTCTCCCTCGATCTGCTGAACGAGGCGCCGCTGATTGTCACCGGCGCCAGCGCCGAGGAGCAGCCTCCAGTGGTAACCGCCGGGCTGCTGTGGCTGTTCGGGCAGGCCGTGGCCACCATCGCTGCCGTGCTGATCTGCGCACGGGTGCTGGGCAGGGACCGCAATGCCGGGCGCCCGCCCGTGGCAGGGCCCTGACAGGCAAAAATCCCATGTATCGGCAAAGGCCGCTGGAAGATACCTTCCGGCGGCCTTTGGCATTATCCGGCCGGCACGTCTGCCCGACGGGCACTTCCGCCTGGAGAGGGTGCTCAGGCGGGGAATTTCCGTTCCCTGCGAGGCGGGGCCGGAGGAACCGGTTTGGCAGCCGTTATGAGCGGATAGGGGATCAGTACGTCGCCGCGCCGGGTGGAGACGGTGCAGTCGCCGCTGCCGGCCCGGAGCAGGACGCCCAGGGCGTCCGTGAAGCCGCCCTCAATCCGGTAGCGCACCACCACGCGCTCACCGGGTGCCAGCCGCTGCAGGAGATCGGCAGGGTGCTCGGGGTTCATGCCTCCATCCTACGTCCGGGTCCGGATGCAGCCGGGGCGTCCCGACTGGGAGATAATGGTTTCGGCTACTAACGTGGAACCAACACCCCAAGCGAACCCCGCCGGAAACGGCGGCGGTCCGCAGATCAGGAAGGCAAGGGACGTGACGTACGTAATTGCGCAGCCGTGCGTGGATGTAAAAGACAAGGCATGTATCGAAGAATGCCCCGTGGACTGCATCTACGAAGGCGAACGCTCCCTCTACATCCACCCGGACGAATGCGTTGACTGCGGTGCGTGCGAACCCGTCTGCCCGGTTGAGGCCATCTACTACGAGGATGACACTCCCGAGGAATGGGCCGACTACTACAAGGCCAACGTCGAGTTCTTTGATGACCTGGGTTCTCCGGGCGGTGCCGCAAAGGTCGGCAACACGCACAAGGACCACCCCATCATCGCTGCACTCCCTCCGCAGAACCAGGCATGAGCCCGGCCGTTTCCCGGGCCTTCGGCCTGAACCTGCCGGAGTACCCCTGGGACGCCATGGCGCCGTACCAGCGCCGCGCCTCGGAGCATCCCGGGGGCGCCGTAAATCTCTCCATCGGCACGCCGGTGGATCCCACACCACAAATCGTCCGTGATGCCCTCACAGAGGCGGCAGACGCCCCCGGATACCCCACCACCCATGGGACCGCCGACCTGCGGGAAGCGGTGTCGGAATGGTTTGCCCGGCGCCGCGGTGTGCCCGGGCTTGATCCTGCGGCAATCCTGCCCACGGTCGGGTCCAAGGAACTGGTGGCCTGGCTGCCGCTGCTGCTCGGACTGGGGGAGGGCGACGTCGTCGTCCGCCCCGTGGTTGCCTACCCCACCTATGACATGGGAGCGGTTTTTGCCGGCGCGACGGCGGTGGCCGCAGACAGCCTCGATGACCTCGATGAGCAGACGCGTGCCCGGGTCCGGCTGGTCTGGGTCAATTCGCCGGGCAACCCCACCGGAATTGTCCGTTCAGCGGAGTCGCTGGCTGCCTTGGTGGAACAGGCCCGCGGGGTAGGGGCTGTGGTGGCCTCCGACGAATGCTACGCAGAACTCGGCTGGGGCCGTTGGGACCCGTCCGGGGACGGGGAACCCGTGCCCAGCATCCTTGATCCGCGCGTGAGCGGCGGAAGCCATGAATCCCTGCTGGCGGTGTACTCGCTCAGCAAGCAGTCCAACATGGCCGGCTACCGGGCTGCCTTCACCGCCGGAGACCCGGCGATCATCGCGAACCTGGTCAACAGCCGCAAGCATGCGGGCATGATTGTTCCCGCCCCGGTGCAGGCTGCCATGGCCGCGGCCCTGCGCGATGATACGCATGTGGCCGCCCAGAAGGAGCTGTACCGTGCCAGGCGGGACCTGCTGGTGCCGGCGCTTGAATCCTTCGGGCTCACCATTGAACACTCCGAGGCCGGACTCTACCTCTGGGCGTCAGCGGGTGAAGACACCTGGGCCACCGTAGGCCGGTTCGCCGAGCTGGGCATAGTAGTAGGCCCCGGTGTGTTCTACGGAGACGCCGGCGCAGGCTTCGTCCGGGTTGCCCTGACCGGCACGGATGACGATGTCCGCTCAGCAGCGCAGCGGCTGGAAGCGGCGTCACAGCAGTAACGCGGCACGGAAAAAGGCGGGGGCCTGCACCGGACGGGCCCCTGTCCATGTTGCGCTTGTACAACAGTGCCTGCACCGATTAGTGGTAAGGGCACTGAAACCGGTAGCGTTTTAGCGAAATAGTTTAGCGGAATGCACTATGTCAGTCGGAAGCGGATGTACATAGCGGCGGTTTCGAAAACTCCTAAAGGAGACTTAATGACTGAGCAACCCAGTGCCAAGCTTCAGTACGGCCCAAAACCGGAAGATGAGCTTGAGCTGCCCCGTGTTGCCGCAGCGGAAGGAAACGACGGATTCGACGTTTCCAAGCTGCTGAAGCAGACCGGCACCGTCACTTTTGACCCCGGCTTTATGAACACGGCGGCCACCACGTCCGCGATCACCTACATTGATGGTGACCAGGGCATCCTGCGGTACCGCGGTTACCCGATTGAGCAGCTGGCCAAGCACTCGAGTTTCCTCGAGACCTCCTACCTGCTGATCTACGGGGAACTGCCGACCCCCACCGAGCTGGAAAACTTTGACCAGCGGATCCGCCGCCACACCCTGCTGCACGAAGACCTCAAGGGCTTCTTCGGCGGCTTCCCGCGCGACGCCCACCCGATGCCGGTGCTGTCCTCGGCGGTGAGCGCGCTGTCCACGTTCTACCAGGATTCCCTGGACCCGTTCGACGAAGAACAGGTGGAACTCTCCACGGTCCGCCTGATGGCGAAGCTCCCGGTGATTGCCGCCTACGCACACAAGAAGTCCATCGGCCAGCCGATGCTCTACCCGGACAACTCCATGAACCTGGTGGAGAACTTCATGCGGCTTTCCTTCGGCCTTCCGGCCGAGCCGTACGAAATCGATCCGGACCTGGTGAAGGCGCTGGACCTGCTCCTGATCCTGCACGCGGACCACGAGCAGAACTGCTCCACCTCCACCGTCCGTCTGGTCGGAAGCTCCAACGCGAACATGTTTGCCTCCGTCTCGGCCGGCATCAGTGCACTCTTCGGCCCGCTGCACGGCGGCGCCAACGAGGCCGTGCTGAACATGCTGCGCGACATCCAGGGCACCGGTATGGCCCCGGAGACCTTCATGGAAAAGGTCAAGAACAAGGAAGACGGCGTGAAGCTTATGGGCTTCGGGCACCGCGTCTACAAGAACTACGATCCGCGGGCCAAGATCGTCAAGGCCACGGCCCACGAAATCCTGTCCAAGCTCGGCGGCAATGACGAGTTGCTGGATATCGCCATGCGCCTGGAAGAGAAGGCCCTGGCCGATGATTACTTCATCGAGCGCAAGCTGTACCCGAACGTGGACTTCTACACCGGCCTGATCTACAAGGCCATGGGTTTCCCGGAGAAGATGTTCACCGTCCTCTTCGCCATTGGCCGCCTCCCGGGTTGGATTGCCCAGTGGCGCGAGATGATGCAGGATCCGCAGACGAAGATCGGCCGTCCGCGTCAGCTGTACACGGGTGCTCCGGAGCGTAACTACCCGCAGCGCTAACGGTTCCGCCGGTCCCGGCCTCCGGGCACGGCAGGAATGCGAACAACATAAAAGGGAAGGTCCCCGGAAAATTCCGGGGACCTTCCCTTTTATGTTGCCTTTATCTGTCTGCCTATCTGCGCTCCTGCTTGCCGGCGGGCGTTCGCGCAGGCTGGAACCCGCTCCAACGCCCGCCGGCGGGGGCGGCTAGGATCCGGCGTAACCCTCGGGGTTGTTCTTCTGCCAGCGCCAGTGGTCCTCGCACATTTGGGCCAGTGAACGCTCGGCGCGCCAGCCAAGGTCCCGGTGCGCGGCGGAGGGGTCGGCGTAGCTGACGGCGGCGTCGCCGGGCCGTCGGTCGGTGAATTCGTAGGGGATATCCTTGCCCGCAGCTTCCGAAAAAGCGGTCAGCACCTCCAGGACCGAGGAACCGTTGCCGGTGCCCAGGTTCCAGCGGAAGACACCCGCGTTTCCACGGAGGTAGTCCAGGGCGCCGAGGTGCCCGGCGGCCAGGTCCACCACGTGGATGTAGTCACGCACACCGGTGCCATCCGGGGTGGGGTAGTCGTTGCCGAAGACCAGCACCTTTTCGCGGCGTCCCACGGCAACCTGGGCCACAAACGGCAGCAGGTTGTTGGGGATGCCGGTGGGGTCTTCACCGATACGGCCCGATTCATGGGCTCCGGCCGGATTGAAGTAGCGCAGCAGCGCAATGTTCCAGCGCCCGTCCGCGGCACCGAGGTCGCTGAGGATATCCTCGATCTGCTCCTTGGTCCGGCCGTACGGGTTCACCGCGTCCAGTGGAGCATCCTCGGTGAGGGGCACCTCTTCGGAGGCGCCGTAGACCGTGGCGGAGGAGGAGAAGACCAGGGTCCGCACGTTGTGCCGGTCCATTGCCTCAAGCAGGTTGATGGTTCCCACTACGTTGTTGTGGTAGTAAAACAGGGGCTTCGCCACCGATTCGCCCACGGCCTTGAGCCCGGCGAAGTGGATGACGGCGTCAATGCTGCCGCCTTCGAATACTTCCTCGAGGGCCGCTGTGTCCAGCAGATCGGCGCGGACAAATTCGGCCTTCCGGCCGGTCAGTTCCTGAACACGGCGCAGGGATTCTTCGCTGGAATTCATGAGGTTGTCCAGCACCACCACATCGTGGCCGGCTTCAAGCAGGGCGAGGGTGGTGTGGGATCCGATATAACCGGTGCCACCGGTGACTAGAATGCGCATGGTCCTAAGCCTAAACGCTCCGCGTCGGGGATGCGCTGTCGTTACTGGGCCCCAGTACCGGGTTTTACTCCTCCGGTGGGCTGAAAACGGTTACGGCTACCTGCCCGGCGGCGGCGGGGGATTCCTCCCAGACGGCCGTCCCCACATGCCAGGTCCGCCCCTCATAGGCTACCGATTCAATGCCCAGGGCCTTGGCATTGGCCACGAACCAGGAGGCCACCGACCAGCCGTAGGTTCCACTGACGTCGGCCAGGTACAGCGGGCCGAGCACCGTGCCGCCCAGCGGTCCGTAGATCGCCTCGACAGCCGAGGCGCCGGCCGCAGGGTCGGAGGTGGTCACCGGCGCCCGCAGGGTGCAGGACAGTGCAGCGGGGGTCTGCCCGGTCAGCGCGGAGGCAAAGGCGCGTGCCGGGCCTTCGTGCTTGGCGTAGGCGTCAGGGAAGGCGCTGCGCTGCACGGCCTGCGCCGCCACGGTGATGGGCAGGTCAAGATACCCCGGGACCTGCTCCAGCCCGTTGTAGAAGGCGTTGGCGGCGTATACCGGGTCCATCACCTGTTCCTCGCTGCCCCATCCCTGGGACGGGCGTTGCTGGAACAGCCCGCGGGAATCCGGACCGGCGTCGTCGCCGTAGTTCACGTTGCGCAGTCCGGATTCCTGCAGGGCCGTTGCCAGGGCAATGGAGACGGCCCGCGGGGGCAGGCCGCGGGCAACGCCCACGCCGGAGATGATGGAGGCATTGGTGGCCTGTTCCAGCGTCAGGGAGTATTCCGCGCCGCCCACAGCCGCCACACAGCGTTCAGAGATCACCGGCGTCTGCTTCTTTCCCGAGAGGGCGGACACCGCGAACAGCACCGCGAAGGCCAGCACGCAGAGCACCAGCAGCAGGACCAGCAGCCGAAAGCTGCGGGTCTCCTGCTGCCGGAGCAATATCATGCCGTCGAAGCGTGTGCCGGGGTATCAGTTGGCGTGCAGTGCGGAGTTCAGTTCCACAGTGCGTCCGTTGCGGGGCAGCGCCTCCACGGCGCCCGTAGCGGAGTTGCGCCGGAACAGCAGGTTCGGCACACCCGAAAGCTCGGAGGCCTTCACCACCCGTGCCTCACCGCCGTCAGCAGAGGCAACACTGACGCGGGTTCCGGCGGTAACGTACAGGCCGGCTTCCACCACGCTGTCATCGCCGATGCTGATACCGACACCGGAATTGGCGCCCAGCAGCACGCGTTCGCCCAGGGTGATCTTTTCCTTGCCGCCGCCGGAGAGTGTGCCCATGATCGAGGCGCCGCCGCCGACGTCGGTCCCGTCGCCAACCACGACGCCTGCGGAGATGCGCCCCTCCACCATGGAGGTGCCCAGCGTCCCGGCGTTGAAGTTCACGAACCCTTCGTGCATCACGGTGGTGCCCTCGGCCAGGTGGGCGCCAAGGCGCACCCGCCCGGCGTCGGCAATGCGGACGCCGGAGGGCAGCACGTAGTCGGTCATGCGGGGGAACTTGTCCACCCCGTACACGGTGACCGGGCCGCGGCTGCGCAGCCGCAGGCGGACGGCCTCGAAGTCAGCCACGGCGCACGGGCCGTGGTTGGTCCAGACAACGTTGGGCAGGGAAGCGAAGATGCCGTCCAGGTTGATGCTGTTCGGTGCGGCCAGGCGGGTGGAAAGCAGATGCAGCCGGAGGTAGGCGTCGGCCGTGTCCGCGGGGGCGGCGTCGAGGTCGATCCGGGTTTCCAGCACTTCTCCGTGCGTGCCGCGGATGCCATCGGCCATGGCTTCGGCAGCGGCGTCGAGGTCGCTGCGCAGTGCGGCGTCAGCCTCGGAGGTGCCCAGAACGGGGCGGGGGAACCAGACATCGAGCACCGCGCCGTCGGAAGTGACGGTAGCCAGGCCAAGGCCCGAGGCAGTGCGGCTGTCTGTGGTTTCGGCGGGGGTGGGGGCAGAGCTTGAAGTCATGGGCTCCAGTCTACCGAGCGGTACTGTGGGACGGTGACTGATACAGCTGTGCCTTCCCTGAACCTTACCGACGACGTAGCGGAACTTACGGCCGCACTCATGGCTATCGAGAGCGTCTCCGGCAACGAGAAGACCATTGCCGACGCCGTGGAGAACGCGCTGCGCGCCTACCCGCACCTGGAGGTGTCCCGGGACGGGGACTCCGTGGTGGCCCGGACCAACCTCGGACGGACCGAGCGGGTCATCCTGGCCGGACACTTGGATACCGTGCCGCTGCCCACTGTCCCCGGCTCGCGGGGAACCGTGCCGCCGTCCTGGGACGGGGACGTCCTGTACGGCCGCGGCGCAACGGATATGAAGGGCGGGGTGGCGGTCCAGCTGGCACTGGCAGCCACGCTCACCGATCCCACCCGGGACGTCACCTACATCTTCTATGACCACGAGGAAGTGGATGCGTCCCTCAGCGGTCTCGGACGCCTGGCCGAGTCCCACGCCGAGTGGCTCAGGGCGGATTTCGCGATCCTGCTGGAGCCCACCAACGGGACCGTGGAGGGCGGTTGCAACGGCACCATGCGCTTCCACGCCACCACTACCGGCAGGGCGGCACACTCCGCCCGTGCCTGGATGGGGGAGAACGCCATCCACGCCGCCGCTGAAATCCTGGTGCGGCTGCGCGACCACTCACCCGCCACGGTATCGGTGGAGGGACTCGATTACCGGGAATCGCTCAACGCGGTAAAGGTATGGGGCGGAACAGCAGGCAACGTCATCCCCGATGCCGCCACGGTGGAAATCAACTACCGCTTCGCCCCGGATAAGAGCGTCGCGGAGGCCGAAGCCTATGTCCGGAACCTGCTGGCCGGATTCGACGTGGTCCGCACCGATGCGGCAGCCGGCGCCCGTCCGGGCCTGACCCTACCGGCAGCAGCGAGTTTCGTCGCCGCCGTGGGCGCAGAGCCGAAGCCCAAGTACGGATGGACCGACGTCGCGCGGTTCAGCGCGCTGGGAGTTCCCGCGGTGAACTTCGGGCCGGGGGATGCGCTGCTGGCCCACACGGACAACGAACATGTGGACGCCGCCGCCATCCGCACGTGCCTGGCGTCGCTGCGCACCTGGCTGAGCTGAGCCTGCCCGTCCGGGACGGGACGAGGCTCAAAAAGGACGCACGAAAAGGGGAGGACAGGCGTATGAACTGCTCCCCGAAAGTTGGACTGAGAAATCAGTTCTGACTTTCGGGGAGCAGTTTTTGCAGAAGAGCAGTTCGTTATCCGAGGAACAACGCAAGGCCGCGGTAGCGTTGTTCGAGACCGGTTGGGGTCCCAACTCCGTAGCAACAAGGCTCGGGGTGCGCGTGAAAGCAATCCGCCGGCTATACGACCGGTGGAGAGTTCGCGGAGGTTCGACGCTAGTGGCCAAGCCAACCAAACGCTTGTTCTCCTTCGAGTTCAAACTCGATGCCGTGCGCCGATTTCAAGCTGGAGAGAGCAAAGTCGCCCTGGCTAAAGAGCTCCAGCTGTCCTCTCCGCAGCTGATCGAGAAGTGGGCACGTCAGTACCGGGCGGAAGGCGAAGACGGACTGCGCGCGAAGCCCAAGGGCCGCCCGAAGACAAATCCTGAGGCATCGACGCAGCCAGAGTCAGAGATACAACGATTGCGCCGCGAGAACGAGCGTCTGCGGGCAGAGGTCGCGTTCCTGGGAAAAGTGCAGGCCTTGAGGGACGAGGAACGGCCGTAAAGGTCCGCGCTGTCATCGCTCTCAAGGCCGAACACCGGCTGGACGTGCTCCTGGACGTCGCGGGCCTGGCCCGTTCGACGTTTTTCTATCATCAGGCCCGCTTCCAGCGCCCAGACCCGCAAGCTGAGATTAAGGCTGCCGTGAGGGAGATCTTCGAGAAGAACCACGGCCGGTACGGGCACCGCCGCATTCATACTGAGCTGCTCAAGCACGGGTGGACGGTGGCGAAAAAGACCGTGTTGAAGCTGATGCGTTCGCTGCGGCTGGTCTGCAAAGTACGGCGAAGGAAGCGTTACGTCTCCTACCGCGGTGAACAGGGCGTGGTGGCACCGAATCTGCTGAACCGGGAGTTCGAAGCTGCTGCACCGAACCAGAAGTGGGTGACCGACGTGACCGAGTTCAGCGTCGGTGACCGCAAGCTCTACCTCTCCCCGGTGATGGACCTCTTCAACCGGCAGATCATCTCGTACTCGATCGGGTTATCCCCGAATCTGGAGCTCACTAACTCCTCGCTGCGTGAAGCCCTCACCGGTCTCGAGCCCGGGGCGCAGCCGCTCGTGCATTCGGATCAGGGATTCCAGTATCAGCACGTCTCGTGGCGGACGCTGCTGAAGAACGCCGGAGCGGTCCAATCGATGTCCCGCAAGGGCAACTGCTACGACAACGCGGTGATGGAGAACTTCTTCGGACACCTCAAGGAGGAACTCTTCCACCGGGTCCGGTTCCTGAACACCGATGCCCTGAGGGCCCAGCTGGATGAGTACATCCGCTGGTACAACACTGAACGTATCTCGACAAAGCTCGAGGGCCTGAGCCCGGTGCAATACCGTGCTCAGGCCCTCGCGGCCTAGACTTTTATTTGGCCAGTCCAACTTTCGGGGACCAGTTCAGTACACCTGTCCTCCCCTTTTCGTGTCGTTCCGGGTCCGTCGGCTATTTCACCGGAGCGGGAGCCTCGACTCCTTCGGGTTCGATGGTGTCTTCGATCTTGAGCAGCTTCCCGGCCCGGGCACCAAGACGCCGGGAGAGGCGCTGCGCCGCGAACGTGAGCAGGAAGTTCAGCAGGATGAAGATCGCCGCCGTGACCAGCAGTGCCGGCAGGATATTGCCTTCGCCGGATGCCAGGCGGCGGGCATATTCGAGGAGCTCGGTGTAGCCGATGAAGGTACCCAGTGCCGAGTCCTTCAGGATCACCACAAACTGGCTCAGCAGTGCAGGGAGCATGGCCACCAGCGCCTGCGGCATTTCGATGGAGCGCAGTGACTGTCCCGGGGTGAGGCCAATGGCCAGGCCCGCCTCACGCTGGCCCTTGGGGAGGCCGAACACGCCGGAGCGCACCAGTTCGGCAATGACCGAACCGTTGTACAGGGTCAGGGCAATGACCACGGCCCAAAACGGCACCTGTGCCGGATCCACCGACGTGGACTTCGAGAGGAACTGGTAGAAAAACACCATCATCAGCAGCACCGGTACGGCGCGGAAGAATTCCACCACGATCCCGCAGGCCCAGCTGATCGGCTTGAAGGTGGAAAGCCGGCCGATGCCGAAGAGCAGGCCGAAGGCAATGGAGGCGACCACGGCGACGGCGGCAGCCTTCAGAGTCGAAAGCAGGCCCGGCAGGAGGTAATACTGCCAGGTGCCCCATTCCAGGAACGGCGTCCACTTGGCGGCCTCGAACTGGCCCTTTTCCGCCAACCCGGATCCTGCCACCCAGAGCAGCCCCAGGACCAGCAGGATGCCCAGGATATTGGCGATTCGGATGTTCCGGCGTGCCTTGGGTCCCGGAGCATCAAACAGGACGTTCTGTGCGCTCATCGTGCGACCGCCAGTTTCTTCGAGGCCCAGGTGGTGAGCAGGCCGATGGGGATGACAATGATGACGTAGCCGATGGCAAAGGTCAGGAAGATCTGCGTCATCAGGTTGGGGTAGAACTCAATCATTGTTTTCATCGTGCTGGAGGTTTCCACGGCAACGCCGGCCGTGGCAGCCACGGTGGTGTTTTTCACCAGGGCAATCAGCACGTTGCCCATCGGGGCAATGGCGCCGCGGAAGGCCTGCGGCATGATGATAATCCGTGCGGCCGGCAGGAAGCCCAGGC
Source organism: Arthrobacter zhangbolii (assembly GCF_022869865.1). NCBI lineage: Bacteria > Bacillati > Actinomycetota > Actinomycetes > Micrococcales > Micrococcaceae > Arthrobacter > Arthrobacter zhangbolii. The sequence goes on along the minus strand of NZ_CP094984.1, from coordinate 2,616,316 downwards.
CGATGGCCCGGGCGGCTTCCGCCTGGCCCAGCGGAACCGTGTTGACGCCGCTGCGGATGGCTTCACAGAAAAAGGCCGCGTGGTAGACCGTCAGGGACAGGACCGCCAGGCGGAAGAAGTTGGTGGTGAAGTCCGAGGACAGGCTGACATTCAGCTGCGACCACAGGGCGAGCGAACCGAACACCATGATGATGGTCAGCGGGGTGTTCCGGAAGATATTCACGTAGGCAGCACCGAACCACTGCAGGCTGGGGATCGGGGAGATCCGCATCATTGCGAGGACGGTGCCCAGAATCAGCGACCAGAGAGCCGCCCAGAACGCGAGCTGGATGTTAACCCAGAAAGCGCCGACGACGTCGTACTGCTCGAAGAGGGCAGTAAAACCCTCCATGTTTCACCTCTTTATGGTGGACGAAGCCCGGGCCGGGAAAGCGGAGTGCTTTCCCGGCCGCGGGGTGGAACGGACGGTGCCTCAGGCACCGGAGGTACTGGTTAGGCGCAGGCATCCATCGTCGGCGGGTTCAGCTCCGCGTTGAAGGTGTAGTCGGCTCCCTCGGTGTTCTTCTTGATGGCTTCTTCCCAGGCGCCGTCGTCGATCATCTTGGTGATCGCGGTGTTGACGTCCTCGCACTTCACGAGGCTGCCTTCCTTCGGCAGGCCCACGCCGTACTTCTCTTCGGAGAAGGTGTTGCCCACTACCTTGAACTTGCCCTTGTTGGCGTCCGTGGAGGCCAGGCCGGCGAGGATGATGTCATCGGTGGTCACGGCGTCAATGGAGCCGCCCTGCATGGCCGTAACGCACTCGGCGTAGCTCGGCTGTTCCAGCAGGTTCACGCCGGCGGCGTAGTTGTCCTTGATCTTCTGGGCGGAGGTGGAGCCGGTGACGGAGCACAGGTTCTTGCCGTCCAGGTCCTCGGGGCCGGAGATGTCGCTGTCGGAGGGAACCAGCAGGTCCTGGCCGGCCACAAAGTACGGTCCGCCGAAGGCAACCTTCTCCTTGCGGGTATCCGTGATGGAGTACGTCGCGAAGATCATGTCCAGCTGGTCGTTCTCGAGCATGTTCTCGCGCTGTGCGGAGGGGCTGGAGATGAACTCGATCTGGTCCTCGGGGTAGCCCAGCTCGTTGGCCACGTACTTGGCGACGTCTACGTCGAAGCCGGTGTACTCGCTGCCGTCCTTGAAGCCCAGGCCCGGCTGGTCGAACTTGATGCCGATGCGGATCTTCTCGCCGGAGCCTTCGGTGCTGCCGGAATCCGAGCCGGAATCCCCGCCGCAGGCGGACAGGGTGAGTGCGGCAACGGCAGCGATTGCGGCCGCGGCGTAACGGGTCTTGCGCATGATTTCTCCTTGCATTGCGGTGCTCCGGTGAAACGGGGCACCTAGCCTCATAAGGATTTCCCCCAACTGGTGAAACCCCGGTATTGCGGTACTGCCGGTATTACGTGGACGGTCTAGTGCGAAAGGATTTTGCCCAGGAAGTCTTTGGCCCGGCCGCTCTTGGGATTCGTGAAGAATTCCTCGGGCGTTGCCTCTTCGACGATCTTTCCGTCGGCCATAAAGATGACGCGGTCTGCGGCCTTGCGTGCGAAGCCCATTTCGTGCGTGACCACCACCATGGTCATGCCTTCCTTGGCCAGGCCGACCATGGTGTCCAGGACCTCGTTGATCATTTCCGGGTCCAGCGCCGAGGTGGGCTCATCAAAGAGCATGACCTTGGGCTTCATGGCGAGTGCGCGGGCGATGGCCACGCGCTGCTGCTGACCGCCGGAGAGCTGGGCCGGAAGCTTGTTGGCCTGGTTGGCAACGCCGACCCGCTCCAGCAGCTCCATGGCCAGTTTCTTTGCCTCGGCCGGCTTGGACTTGCGGACCTTCACCGGCCCCAGCGAGACGTTGTCCAGGATGGACTTGTGCGCAAAAAGGTTGAAGGACTGGAAGACCATCCCGACGTCGGCGCGGAGCTTGGCCAGGGCGCGGCCCTCGGCCGGCAGGACAGCGCCGTCGACGGTAATCTCGCCGTCGTCGATGGTTTCGAGACGGTTGATCGCACGGCACAGGGTCGACTTGCCGGATCCCGAGGGACCGATCACGACGACGACCTCACCGCGGGCGATGTCGAGATTGATGTTCTGCAGGACGTGGAGGTCCCCGAAGTGCTTGTTCACGTTCTTCAGCGAAACAAGCGGTGCAGCGGATTCAGGCGCGGACGTGCCTGGGGTTGTGTCACTGGTCATAAGGAAAATCTAACCAGATTATGTTGCAGGCATGTGTCAGGGGCCACTTGGAGCGGTAATTGTGACTCAAGAGCAACCTAAATCGGATGATGCGGGCCGATGAGTATGATCGCGTTGCCAGCGGCGCCATCGCGGCTAGCCTAGAGGCATGCCTACGAGTGAAGAGCACCTGACCCAGAACGCCCCGCGGAAGCGCGGACCGGTGGAGTTGCGGCGCGGCGCCGCCCTGACGCCTCAGTCGGACCGGTTCCTGCTGGACTCCGCAGGCTCGAGCCATTTCACGCATACCGATCCGTGGCGGGTGTTGCGGATCCAGAGCGAGTTCGTGGAGGGATTCGGCACCCTCTCCGAACTCGGGCCGGCAGTCAGTGTCTTCGGATCAGCCCGCAGCGTGCCGGGCTCGCGCTATTACAAGCTTGGCGAGGAAGTTGGCCGGCTGCTGGCGGAAGCCGGGCTGGCCGTGATCACCGGGGGCGGGCCTGGTTCCATGGAGGCGGCGAACAAGGGTGCCGTGGGCGCGGACGGGCTGTCGGTGGGACTGGGCATTGAGCTGCCCTTCGAAACCGGCCTGAACGAATGGGTGGATCTCGGCGTGAACTTCCGCTATTTCTTTGTGCGGAAGACCATGTTCGTGAAGTACGCCCAGGGTTTCATTGTCCTGCCGGGAGGCTTCGGCACGCTGGATGAACTGTTTGAGGCCATGACCCTGGTGCAGACACAGAAGGTAACCTCCTTCCCGATTGTGCTGGTCGGCTCCGAGTTCTGGAACCCGCTGCTGGACTGGATCCGCGAGACGCTGCTGGCCGAGGGCATGGTGGCGGAAACCGACCTGAAGCTCATCCACGTGGTGGATGACCCGGCCGAGGCAGTGCGGCTGATGATTGCGGACAGCGCCGGCCACGTCTCTCCGTAGCGCGCATCTGGCACGATGGTCCTGTGACACTCCTTCTGGTATTCCTTGCCATTGCCGTCCTTGGCGTGGCGGCGGCGTTCTCCTCCGGGCGGTTGCGTTCGGCTTCAGCTGAGCAGGATTCCGGGGTAGTCCGGGGCCCGGCGGAGGTGCAGGGCCTGGCCGAGCCGGACCCTCGGCTTCCCCCGGTGCTGCTGCCGCAGGATCCGGGGGCGGATGACATTTCGCGGCTCCGCCTCTCCGTGGCCCCCCGTGGGTACCGGATGGACCAGGTGGACGCGGTACTGGAGCGGCTGGCCCAGGCCCTGGCGGAGAAGGACGCGCGGATCGGCAGGCTTGAGGCTGAACGCCGGGGGCACGGTCAGGACGCGGCGCCAAACGGAGAGTCCGCGTGAGCGCCCTGCCCGGCGCGGACGGGCAGCTGCGCTGCGGGTGGGCGCTGGCAAGCCCGGATTACCAGCACTACCACGACACCGAGTGGGGCAGGCCGGTGGAGGGCGACCGCGCCCTCTTTGAACGGCTCAGCCTGGAAGCCTTCCAATCCGGCCTCAGCTGGATCACCATCCTGCGCAAGCGGGAGGCTTTCCGCGCGGCTTTCGCGGACTTCGAGCCGGCAGCGGTCGCCGCCTTTGGCGACGCCGACCGGGAGCGGCTGCTGGCTGATCGCGGCATCGTACGCAATGCCGCGAAGATTGATGCTGTGATAGCCAATGCGCGGGCGTTGCTGGCGCTTCCGGATGCCGGCGGACTTGGCGGCCTGCTCGAACGCTACCGGGCCCCGGCAGGCAGGCCGGCTCCCCGGACCTCCGCGGAGGTTCCCGCGTCCACACCGGAATCCGCGGCGCTCGCCGCCGCGCTGAAGAAACGCGGGTTCCGTTTTGTCGGCCCGATTACCGCGTACGCCATGCTTCAGGCCACCGGGTACGTCAATGACCACCTTGCCTCCTGTTGGGTCCGTCACGGTGGCTGACCGCATGCAGGAAACCTCCCCGGACACAACCGGCCGGGTGCACGCCCGGCTGCGGACTGCTGCGCGGCGGAGCGCCGCCGTCTTCTTCCGGTGGCCCTGGTATCTGCAGGTCCTCGCCCTGTGGGTGGGTGCGAGGCTCTTCTCGCTGGCGGTCCTGGCGGCTGTTGCACGGTTCCAACCGGCCGGGCCGTGGTGGGGCCCGTCCCCGTCATATTGGCAGTTCATAAATATCTGGGACGCGGAGTGGTATTCGCGTATCTATGAGACCGGCTATCCGGACACCGTCCCCAGGGACGATGCCGGGAACGCGCTTGAAAACGAGTGGGCGTTTTATGCCCTTTTTCCCTTGCTGGTGCGGGGCCTGGATGCGGTGACCGGCCTCGGCTGGAACCTGCTGGCGCCGATTGTTGCCATGGCGGCGGGCACTGCCGCGGCCCTGGTGATCTACCGGCTGTTCCGGCTGCGGGCAAGCCACGGGAGCGCCCTGTGGGGAGTGCTGTTTGTTGCCGTCTTCCCGGTTTCACCCATCCTGCAGATTCCCTACGCCGAGGCCCTGAACCTCCTGCTGCTGGCGGGTGCCCTGTACCTGCTCCTTGAACGCCGCTACCTCACGGCCATCCCGGTGGTGCTGCTGATGTGCCTGTCCCGGCCGGTGGGTGTTCCCTTTGCCCTGACGGTGGGGCTGATTCTGCTCATCCGCCTTGCACGACGCCGGCGGGCAGGGTTCCCCGCCCCGGAAGCCTGGCGCCTTACTGCCCTGGCGGCAGCTGCGGGCGCGGCAGCGCTGGCCTGGCCGGCCCTTGCCTGGGCTGCAACCGGGGACCTGCGCGCCTACACGGATACCGAGAGTGCCTGGCGGTTTGGGGATCTGGTCCCGTTCATGCCCTGGCTGACCATGGCCCGGAACCTGGTCGGCCCGGTTTTTGGCCCCGTTCTGCTGGCAGCCCTTCTCCTTGCCGTGACGCTGTACCTCACCTCACCGCCGGTGCGGCGGCTGGGGCTGGAACTCCAGCTCTGGTGCGCAGCGTACCTGCTGTACCTGCTGGTGTTCCTGAACCCGCAGACGAGCACCTTCCGCCTGCTGCTGCCGCTTTTCCCGCTGGCGCTTTCCACCGCGTGGCTTAGCCGTTCCCGTGCCTACCGGGGAACCGTGGCACTGACCTTCGCCGTGCTGCAGATTGTCTGGGTTGCCTGGCTCTGGCGGTGGACGCCGCTTCCGGCAGGCGGGGACTATCCGCCGTAGGTTTGTGGCACGGAACACACGAAATTTCCTCTGGCTGGCACTTGTGCGGAATAATGACAGCAATTGCCCGCGGGATCATTTATTTCGCAGGCAGCGGATTACAGGTGATCCGGTAAAACCGGCGCACTGTGAAAGGGGAATCTTAGAAATGGCTGCGATGAAACCGCGTACGGGTGATGGACCCATGGAGGTTACAAAGGAGGGGCGCAGCCTCATATTGCGGGTGCCGATTGATGGCGGCGGGCGTCTGGTGGTTGAGCTCAACGTTGAAGAGGCCGGCAAGCTGAGGGAATGCCTTTTGGGAGTTACGGGCTAGCCTTTAACCCATGCAGCTGCCTTCCAAGCCCTCGTCCAAGGCCGCCGGTGCGGCCTCTCCCTTCCTCACAGCGTCACTGCCTGAAGTCACTGCCCTGGCGACGCTGGGTTCTGCTGACGGGACGAAGGAGCCCGGCAGCGGACTGCATCCCGCTGCCGGGGAGGGAGTGGATGTATTGGCAGTAGCCATGGCGCCGGCGCCGGCTGCCGGTTCGGGACAGGACGAGGACGAAGAAGCTCCGGTTCCGCAGCCGCGCCCCGGCGCCGTGGAGGCCGCAGTCCGCTACGGTGCCGACGTCGCCGTACGGGCCCGGAACGCCCGGGTCACGGGCAAACCCGGCGAAATCCTGGTCATCGAACCGCCGCGGGACGCCCCGGAACTGCCCGGAAAGTTGATCTACGTGGGAGTCGGGGATGAGTCGCCGGCCGCACTAAGGCGCGCAGGCGCATCCCTGGCACGGGCCACCATGGGGGCCGTACGCGTGCGGGCCGCTGCCGTGGACGGGCTTCAGCCGGCAGCGCAGGAGGCCTTCATCGAGGGCTTCCTGCTCGGCGGCTACCGGGTGCCCCGTGCAGGCGTGACCCCTGCGCCCGCCCCGATTGCGGCGCATCTTGAACTGACCGGCGCGGACACCGCCGCCGTGTCCCGGGCGCTGATTACCGCGCAGGCCGTATGGACGGCCCGGGACCTGACGAACATCCCCGCTGAGACAGCCACCCCCGCATGGCTGGCGGACCAGGCCCGGACTCTGGGCGAGCGGAACGGACTGTCGGTGCGCGTACGCACCGAAAACGAACTCAGGGCTGAAGGATTCGGCGGACTGCTTGCGGTGGGCTCAGGGTCCGAGCATCCGCCGCGGCTGGTGGAGGCTTCGTACCTTCCCGAGGGCGCCTCGGCCAACGTTGAGCACGTGGTCCTTGTCGGCAAAGGCATCACCTTTGATTCCGGTGGCATTTCGCTGAAGCCGCGGGACGCCATGATGACCATGAAAACGGACATGGCAGGTGCTGCCGCCGTGCTGGCAGTGGTGGCGGCCGCCGCGGAGCTGAAGCTTCCGGTGAAGGTAACCGCTGTGCTGGCCCTTGCCGAGAACGCCATTGGAGCTGCTTCCTACCGTCCCGCCGACGTTGTGCGAACCTACAACGGCACCACGGTCGAAGTGGGCAATACCGATGCCGAGGGCAGGATGGTGCTGGCCGATGCCCTGGCCTACGCCGCAGCTGAACTCGCGCCGGACGTGCTGATTGACGTGGCAACCCTGACGGGTGCGGCCGCCGTCGGGCTGGGCAACAATCACGCCGCGCTGTTCGGAGACGATCCCGAGGTGCTGACCCGGCTGGAAGCTGCAGGTGCGGCTTCCGGCGACGCCGTCTGGCAGTTGCCGCTGGTTTCCGACTACGCGTCCATACTCGACTCCGATATAGCCGATGTTGCGCACATCGCGCCCGTAAAGGCGAAGTTCGGTGCCGGGGCCATTGTCGCAGCGCTGTTCCTGCAGAGATTCACCGCAGGCGTGCCCTGGGCCCACATTGATATTGCCGGTCCCGCACGCATCGGCAAGGACAGCCGTGAACTCACCAAGGGAGCCACCGGGTTCGGCGTACGGCTACTGCTGTCCTACCTGGCCGGCCAGCCGAAGCCCGGCGCTTAGGGACGCCAAGGCCTGAAGGGACGCTAAGGCGCCGGGGGCAGGGACGGTGCCCGGGACTGGATCCCGGGCACCGGCGCTAGGCGGTTTTTACGGCCAGCAGCAGCCCGTCGCCGGTGGGGAGCATGGCGGAGGCAAGGTTTTCGTTCTCCCGGATGGCTTTGCCGACCTTCCGTAGGGTATTGGTGGTTGCTTCGCGCACCGCCGGATCGGCCACCTTGCCGTGATCCAGGGCGTCATTGACCACCAGCAGACCGCCGCGTTTGAGCAGCCGCACGGCCTGGTCGACGTAGAGCGGGAACGAGGCTTTGTCTGCGTCGATAAACACCATGTCATAGGCAGCATCGGTGAGCCGGGGGAGTACCTCCGCGGCCCTGCCGGAGATGGTGCGGGTGCGGTTCCCGGGAATTCCGGCCTCCGCGTAGGCTTCGCGGGCGGCGCGCAGATGGTCAACATCTGAATCGATGGTGGTCAGGACAGCGTTGCGGCCCAGTCCGCGCAGCAGGCAGACGCCGGACACCCCGGCCCCGGTGCCCACTTCCACCACGGTGGCAGCCTTGCTGGCGGCTGCCAGCACGGTTAGCGCGGCACCCACCCCGCTGGAGACGGCACTGACGCCAAGCTCGTAGGACCTCTCACGCGCGCGGAGCAGCACCTCATCCTCGGTAGGCAGGGCCTCCGTGTAGGACCAACTGGTCTGCTTGTCGGCGCGCATGGGGGTTCACTTTCGGTCCGGAGGGGGTTGTTGCTTTGACAAGCTTAAGGCCAGCGGCGGACTAACCGCGTACGCGCGGCCGGAGCGTCTTGTCTACGTACTGACTGCGTGCTAACAGCCAACTCCCAGATTCATGCGTAAACATTGTTAATTGGATGTGCGGACGTCACGGGCGGGTTGGAACTGAAGTCCGGGGGTTTGCCGCATCCGGTAACGCTGATTCCGTTTCCCGATCCGCAGGGATCTTTTGAGCCGCCGTGATGGGCCTGTACCGGTATGACAGGGCCAGGGACGGCTGGCTGTGCAGGGAAGCGGCAGGGCTGGACGGAAGGAGGAAGGCCATGGCGACTACGCCGGAAAGCACTGCAGCGGACAGGACTTCAGCCGACACCGCTGCAACCGATACCGCTGCCCAGTGGGTACGCCCCACATGGGAGGAAGTTGTGGAGGCGCATTCGGCCAAGGTCTACCGGCTGGCCTACCGCCTGACCGGCAACAAGCATGACGCAGAGGATCTGACGCAGGAAGTCTTCGTGCGTGTCTTCCGCTCCCTGGAGAACTTCCAGCCGGGCACCCTCGACGGGTGGCTGCACCGGATAACCACCAACCTGTTCCTTGACCAGGCCCGGCGCCGCAGCCGCATCCGGTTTGACGGCATGACCGAAGAGACCCAGAGCCGCCTGCCGAGCAGCGGACCGGGTCCCGAACGCAGTTTCGAGTTCAACAACCTCGATGTTGATATTGCCAGGGCGCTGGAGGAACTGCCCCCTGATTTCCGGGCCGCCGTGGTTCTATGCGACCTCGAGGGTCTCTCCTATGACGAAGTGGCCCGGGCCCTGGACGTGAAACTGGGGACCGTCCGTTCACGGATCCACCGCGGCAGGGCGATGCTGAAGGAAAAGCTCGCCCACAGGGATCCGCAGGCCCGCCCGGCGGGCATGCCGCGCCTGAAGCTTCCCCGGGTTGCAGGAGCCAGCTGAGCAGTGCGACACCCTACGCGGCACCTCCGCGACTACATTGATGCTGAAATGCCTCCCCGCCGCATGCAGGCTATCGAAGCGCACCTGTCCCGGTGCGCCCTGTGCCGTGCCCGAGTGGCCGAAGAGCGGCGGCTCCGCAGCCGCCTGCGCTCCCTGAGGGTTCCGGGTGCCGGCCCGGAACTCAAGGACAGGATCAACCTCAGCGTGGCCAGCGCCGCAGCCGGAGCCGGCGCTGGAACCGGGACGGGTACTGCGCCACCCGAGCCCGGCCTGGACGGACGCAGCCATGTGCTTCCCGCTGCCGGCGCCGTGGCCGCAGCGGGAGCGGTGCTGCTGGCCGGGGCCTACTTTGCCGGCACCCTGCTGGAGGTTCCCGCCGTCGCCGGAACACCGGCAGCCATGGCCGCGGGCTGGCATACGGTAACCCGCGGCTCCGACACACTGGGACAGGAGCAGCTCGCCTCGCTGCGGGCGCACGGATGGTCCTGCCCTGAATTTGCGGATCTGGGCCTGACGCTGGAGTCCGCCCGCTCCCTGGAAGTGGCCGGCCGCCCCGCCGTCGAAATGCGGTTTACCGGCAACGGAGAACAGATCCGGCTGGTGGAACAGCATCCGCTGCCCGGTGAAGACCGGCAGCCGGTTATCAACGCGGTGAGCGGCCGGGCGGTCGCTGCCGACGGATTCAGGGTCACCGGCTCCACCGAAGGACCCGCAGTGTTCGGCGCGGACGGGAATCCGGGACAGACGGTGATAGCCGCGGGAAGCGTCACCTACACCTTTGAATCCACGCTGCCGGTGAAGACCCTGCCACGTGCCGTGGAGGAGATCTCGGTGATGGAATCCGCCCGCCTGGACCGGCCGCCCGCCGAGCCCGAACCCATGGAGCGGATAGTCCGCGGGCTGGCCGTGTTCTCGCGCACCGGGTGGGCGCTCTAAATGGCGGCAAGTGGCTCCCGGCTCCCGCGAAAAGGTAGTCTTCAAGAGTGGTAGGAATCAACGGTTACGAGTTCATCATCCTGGCGATTATCGCCGTGGTGATACTGGGTCCTGAGCGCCTGCCCGAATACGCCTCGCAGCTAGCCCGGCTGGTTCGGGAAGTCCGCAGGATGGCCACCGGAGCGCGCGAGCAGCTGCGGGAAGAAGTGGGGCCGGAGATTGACCAGGTGGACTGGCGCAAGATGGATCCGCGCCAGTACGATCCCCGCCGCATCATCAAGGAAGCGCTGCTTGATGACTTCGACGACACCGCCAAACCGGCCGCTGCCCGGCCTGCGGCTCCGGCACCGGCAGGCCCCGGGGCGGCCCCGAGCCTGGCTAAGGCTCCGGCCGCGCCTGCTGCATCCCGCCCGCCCGCGGTAAAACCGCTTGAGCGGCTGGCAGCCGGTCAGCGCGCGCCCTTTGACATCGAGGCCACCTAGGGGCACTGAGCGAGGCACGCCCGTCCGGCAGCCGTTCCGCCCCCGCGGAGGCAGCCTGCCCGGTTTTAGACGGGGCTGACGCCCAGGTTCCTGCCGGCCAGCCCACGGGGCCGGCGTGCCAGATTCCGTGCAATGCGGCGGAGTTCAGCCGCCGCGGTATCTTCCCCGGCGGTATCTTCCCCGGTGGTATCTGCTCCGACAGTATCTTCCCTGTCCCCGTCTTCCACGGTACCGATTTTTCCGCGGCCGTCATCTCCGGCGCCGCCGTCAGGACCCAGCGCCACCGGGCGGCCGTTGTCGCCTCCCTCGCGCAGGGAAACGTCCAGGGGAATGCTTCCGAGCAGCGGCACCGGGTACCCGAGCGCGTCACCCAGCCGGCCGGAAACCGCTGCGCCCCCGCCGGAGCCGAAGACCTCCAGGCGTTCACCGCCCGGCAATGCCAGCCATGACATGTTCTCAATCACGCCGGTGACTTTCTGGCCGGTTTGCCGGGCCACGCTGCCCGCCCGCTCAGCGACATCGGCTGCCGCGCTCTGCGGAGTGGTGACCAGCAGGATTTCCGACCCGGGAAGCAGCTGGCCCACGGAAATGGCAATGTCCCCGGTGCCCGGGGGAAGGTCCAGGAACAGCACATCCAGGTCGCCGAAGTACACATCGGTCAGGAACTGTTCGAGCGCGCGGTGCAGCATCGGCCCGCGCCAGGCCACCGGCTGGTTGCCGTCCACGAACATGCCGATGGAGATGGTCTTGATCCCGTAGGCCACCGGCGGCAGGATCATCTCATCCACGCGGGTGGGCGGCTGGGTAATGCCCAGCAGGCCAGGCACGGAGAACCCGTGCACATCGGCGTCGACAATTCCCACACGCAGTCCCTGGGCCGCCATGGCTGCAGCGAGGTTCACGGTGACGCTGGACTTGCCGACACCGCCCTTTCCGCTGGCCACCGCGTAGACGCGGGTGAGTGAATCCGGCCGGTTGAACGGGATGGTGCGCACCGGGTCGCCGCCGCGCAGCCGGTCCTTCAGGGCGTTGCGCTGTTCGGGCGTCATAACGTCCAGCTCCACGCCCACGCTGGCGACTCCGGGGACCGCGGCAAGGGCACGTTCGACGTCGGCAGTGATGGTGCCGCGCAGCGGGCAGCCGGCGATGGTCAGCAGGACCTGGACCGCGACATTGCCGGCGTCGTCCACGGTGACGCCTTTGAGCATTCCAAGCTCGGTAATGGGCCTGCGCAACTCCGGATCCTGGACGCCGTCGAGGGCACGCAGTACCTGTGCTTCCAGAGGGGAAGCGGGTTCGGGCAGTGTCACGGCCTAGCTGTCCCTCCCGCCGGGATTGAGTTTGGGCATGGCATCGGCTCCCTCGCCATTACGCCGGCGCCGCCTGCTGCCGCCGTCCTCGTCATTGGCTTCGAGCAGTTCTTCGAGCAGTCCGCGGATTTCGGACCGTACATAGTCCCTGGTGGCAACTTCGCGCAGGGCAATGCGCAGCTCGGCGATTTCCCGGGTGAGGTACTCGGTGTCCATCAGATTGCGTTCGGCGCGTTCCCGGTCCTGACGGACGGAGACACGGTCACGGTCATCCTGCCGGTTCTGGGCCAGCAGCAGCAGCGGTGCGGCGTAGGAGGCCTGCAGCGAGAGCATCAGCGTCAGGACGGTGAAGCCAAGCGCAGCGCTGTCGAACCGGGCCGATTCCGGACCCCAGGTGTTCCAGATGAGCCAGACCGCACAGAAAACGGTCATGTAGACCAGGAACTGCGGGGTGCCCATAAACCGGGCAAAGTTCTCCGTGGCGTGGCCGAAGGCATCCGGGTTGGGGGAGAGCCGGGGCAGCCATCGCGTACGTGCAGTGCGGGGAGTATCCAGGCCGCTGGTCGTCGACTTGATCTTCTCAGCCATTTTTCCTTCCCTGCTGCGTTATCGGGCCGGTCTCGTCGGAAACGCGCCAGTCGTCCGGTAACAGGTGGTCCAGCACATCGTCCACCGTCACCGCCCCGACCAGCCGTCCGGCGTCACTGATGACCGGCAGTGAATTCAGGTTGTAGGTGGCCAGCATCCGCGACACCTCGCTGATGGTGGCGTAGTCCCGGACCGGTTCCAGGTCCGTGTCCAGGATGTTGCCCAGTGCCTCCGGAGGAGCGGAACGGAGCAGCTGCTGGATGTGCACCACGCCGAGATACTTCCCGGTGGGCGTCTCCAGCGGCGGGCGGCACACGTAGATGGAGGAGGCCAGGGCGGGGGTGAGTTCCTCCCGGCGCACATGGGCCAGTGCTTCGGCCACCGTGGCTTCGGGCGGCAGGATGACCGGGACCGGGGTCATCAGCGACCCGGCGGTGTCTTCCTCATAGTTCATCAGGCGCCGGACGTCACGGGCGTCTTCGGGCTCCATCAGCTGCAGCAGTTCTTCCTTCTGCTCCTCCGGCAGCTCGTTGAGCAGGTCGGCCGCGTCATCGGGATCCATCTCCTCCAGCACATCGGCCGCCCGTTCCACATGGAGGGACTGCAGGATCTCGACCTGGTCATCATCGGGGAGTTCCTGGAGCACGTCTGCGAGGCGCTCGTCCTGCAGTTCGCTGGCGACTTCGATACGGCGCTTTCCGCTCATCTCGTGCAGCGCCTCGGCGAAGTCGGCGGCCTTCAGATCATCATTCTGCGCCACGAAGGAGGTCGCAGCCTGGGGCCCGGAGGTGTCCCAGTGGACGATGTCCTTCCAATCCACGATCATCTGCTCGCCGCGCCGGCGCAGGGACCCCAGCCGGGACGCCGACCCGCCGCGGCGCACAAAAAGGTTGGACACGTGCCAGTCCCCGGCACGGTTCTGTTCAATGGCAATGTCTTCGATGGTGGCGTCGCCGCTGCCGTCACGCAGCTTGACCCGGCGGTCAAAGAGCTCTGCGACTACCAGCATCTCCGCGCCGCGCTGTTCAAACCGGCGCAGATTGACCAGCCCGGTGCAGATGATCTGCCCCGGGTCCATGGAGGTGATGCGGGTCAGCGGAACGAAAACGCGTTTTTTGCCGGGTACCTCCACCACAATGCCCACCGCCTGCGGCGGCCGGCCGGGACCGCGGTCGAGCACGACGGCGTCGCGCAGCCGGCCCAGGCGGTCACCGAGCGGATCGAAGACATCAAGGCCGAGCAGGCGCGCGATAAAGACGCGGGTAGGATTTGTGCTCACATCATTAGGCTACTTTGTGCCCGCAGCTAACGCCGTATTAAGAGGTAGGCCGGCAGCGGACCGTTCACTGCCAGCGATACGTTACCCTTCCGGGACGCCCATGCGAGAGAATGGGGAAATGTCGAACCTATTTGGTGCCACACCCAAGCCGGACACAGGCCGCAGCCTGCCCCAGGGCGAAACCGTAGGACGGTACACCGCCTACCTGGACGCCCAGAAAGCAGTGGACTACCTCGCTGACAGCAAGTTCCCGGTGCAGATGGTTTCGATTGTCGGCAACGAACTGAAGTCAGTGGAACGGGTCACGGGCCGGCTGACGTATCCGCGGGTGGCGCTTTCCAGTGCAGCCACCGGTGCCTGGTTCGGCCTTTTTGTGGGCCTTGCCCTGATGCTCTTCGGCGGCAGCGGCGCGGGTATTTCCCTGATTCCGTCCATGGCACTCGGCGCCGTGTTCTGGGTACTCTTCGGCGTGCTCGCCTACGCACTGCAGCGCGGGCGCAGGGACTTCACCTCCACCAGCCAGGTCATAGCCACCAGTTACGACGTGATTGTGGCCCCGGAGGCAGCCAATGAGGCACGCCGGCTGCTGCACCAGCTGCCCATGGTCGGCCAGGCCGGCCACCCGCAGGCGCCTGGCGCCCGACCGAACGCACCCACCTTCCAGCCGCCGGTCAACGGCCCGCAGGGACAGGCTCCCGAGCGTCCCTCCGGCTGGGCCAACCCCTACGGCCGGCCGGCAGCGGACACCGCTCCGGAGGAACCGAAGACCTCCGGCCAGGCTCCCGCCGGCGCTTCGGCAACCGAAAACCCCGCCCGGGCAACGACCCGGCGCGGCCAGTTCCCGGACCTGCCGGACGGCCGTCCCCAGTACGGCATCCGCCGCACGCCCCGGCCGGCTCCGGCGTCGGATGCGCCGGGACACGAGTCGCCGGCACGGGATTCACAGGCCCAGGTTTCCCCCGGACAGGCACCCACGCTGGACAAGGCACCGGAGGAACCGGGCAGCCCCGAACAGCAGCCCGCCGCCTCCGGATCCGATGACAACGGCGAAGGCCGCCACCGCGGCTAAGAAACGGCAGGTACGCCGAAGGCCCGCACTTATCAAAGTGCGGGCCTTCTGCGTACCCGGCCGGGGCTGACGAGTGGTTACTCTGCGGCGTAGATACCGGCCATCCAGTCCTCGACGTCGCCCGGGTTGCGGGGGAGGGCGTCACTCAGGTTCACCGGACCGTCCGCGGTGATCAGGATGTCATCCTCGATCCGCACGCCGATGCCGCGGTATTCCTCGGGCACGGCAAGATCGGTGTCCTTGAAGTACAGGCCGGGCTCGATGGTGAACACCATGCCCTCGGTGATGGTGCCGTCCAGGTACAGCTCGGCGCGGGCCTGGGCACAGTCGTGTACGTCCATGCCGAGGTGGTGGCTGACGCCGTGCGGCATCCAGCGGCGGTGCTGCTGGCCCTCGGGGGAGAGCGCCTCCTCCAGCGAAACGGGCAGCAGGCCCCACGCGTCCAGGCGCTCGGCCAGGACCTTCACCGATGCAGCATGCACGTCGCGGAACTTCGCACCGGGCAGGGCAGCGGCGAAGCCTGCGTCGGCTGCGTCGAGGACGGCCTGGTAGACCCTGCGCTGGACCTCGGTGTAGGTGCCGTTGATCGGCAGGGTGCGGGTGACGTCGGCGGTGTAGAGGCTTTCGGCTTCCACTCCGCCGTCGAGCAGGAGCAGTTCACCGGCACGCACCGCACCGTTGTTGCGGATCCAGTGCAGCACGGTGGCATTGTTCCCTGCCGCGGCAATGGTGTCGTAGCCCAGGTCATTGCCTTCTTCACGGGCCCGGGCAAAGAACGCGCCCTCGACAACGCGCTCGCCGCGGGGGTGGGAAATGGCGCGGGGCAGGGCCTTGACCACTTCGGTGAAGCCGTTGACGGTGGCGGCCACGGCGGCCTTCATCTGCTCGATTTCCCACTCGTCCTTGATCAGGCGGAGTTCGGAAAGGGCCTCGGTGAGCTCGCCGTCCAAAGCATCCAGTGCGCTGAGATCGGCGTTCTCCGGATCCAGCGCTGTGTTGTACCGGACGGTGTCCACCAGGGCGTCAACCATTTCGTCGACGCCGCGCAGCAGCCGGACGGAGACGCCGCCGAACTGCGGATCGCCCACATTGTTGGTGATGGCGGTTTCCGCTTCGTCCAGGTGCCGGACGGGCAGGCCGAGCATGCTGCTGACGGCCTCCAGGCCCAGGCGGTCACCGATCCAGAAGGAACCGTAACGGGCGTTGGAGTAGAACTCGTCGCTGTCGGTGCCGGCGAGGGGACGGAAGTACAGAACGGCGGTGTGGTTGCCGCCGTCGTCACCGGTGCCGTTTTCCACCGGTTCCATCACCAGCACGGCGTCAGGTTCGCGGTCCAGCCCAAGGCCGGTCATGTGGGCGAAGCCGGAGTGCGCGCGGAAGCGGTAGTCGGTGTCGTTGGAGCGGACCTTCAGCGGACCGGCGGGGATGACCAGCCGTTCGCCGGGGAAACGCCCGGAGAGGGCAAGGCGGCGGCGTGCAGCGAAATCAGCCACGGCGTCGCGCTCCGGAAGTTCGCCGGACTCGGGGGCCCAGCCGGAAGACATGAACTTCTTGAACGCTTCGGAGGAGGGCCGCTGTGAGCGGTTGTTGACCCGGTCCTCGAGCGGCTGGCCCTCGGAGGGCTCGGGCAGGGTGTTCTCTGTCAATGCCTTCTCGGGGAAGGCCTTAGCGTCTGTAGTCACCCCTCCATCGTCTCACCGCCCCGCTAAGCGGCAAAACACCCTTTCCCGCCGGCACCCGCAGGTGCAGCGGAGAGAAGGCGGAGCGGGGCGTTAGATTGGAATCGTGAGAATAGACCTGCATACCCATTCCAGCGTTTCGGACGGCACCGAACAGCCCGCCGAAGTCATGGCCGCAGCTGCCGGCGCCGGGCTCGACGTCGTGGCCCTGACGGACCATGACACCACCGCCGGCTGGGCCGAAGCCGCGGCGGCGGCTGCGAAGCTGGGCCTGGCCTTCGTGCCGGGCATGGAGGTCTCCTGCCGCAGTGCGGAGGGCATCAGCGTGCACGTGCTGTCCTACCTGCATGATCCGGAGCATCCCGGGCTGCTGGAGGAAATCGCCCGCTCACGCGCGGCCCGGGTCTCACGCGCGGAACTGATGGTTTCCCGCCTGGCCGAGGACTTTCCCATCGACTGGGCAGCGGTGCAGGAGCAGGTAGCGCCCGGAGCCACTATCGGCCGGCCCCACATCGCCGATGCCCTCGTGGCGGCCGGCGTGGTGCCGAACCGCTCGGCGGCATTCAGCGGGATCCTGACTGCGCGGTCCCCGTACTTCGTGGCGCACTATGCGCCGGAGCCGGCCCGCGCCGTGGAACTGGTACGGCAGGCCGGGGGAGTGCCTGTGTTCGCGCACCCCGTGGCGTCCTCACGAGGGCGGGTGGTCGGCGAGGCCACCTTCCACGAGATGATCGACGCCGGGCTGCTGGGTGTGGAGGTTGACCATCGGGACAATCCGGAAGAGGGCCGGCAATGGCTGCGCCGGCTCGCCGGGGAAAACTCGCTGCTGGTCACGGGCTCCAGCGACTACCACGGAACCGGCAAGCCGAACCGGCTGGCGGAATTCACCACCGACCCGGCCGTGCTGGTACGCATCGCGGAACTGGGCACCGGCAGCGCCGTCGTCGGCACCCTGCCGGACTGAACCGGAAGCCTGCCCCGGCACCGTGCCGGACTGAACCGGAAGCCTGCCCCGGCACCGTGCCGGACTGAACCGGAAGCCTGCCCCGGCACCGGGGCCGCGTTGGTCAGGCGCCCGCAGCAGGTAGCGGCCGGCCCGTTTCGGCGGACACCACGGATGCGGCGGAGCCCAGCCGCCGGGACATGACCTCTATGGCCTGCGGGTTCGCATCCACGCAGACGAATTTGCGGCCCAGCTTTGCTGCCACCGCGCCGAGCGTGCCCGACCCGGCAAAGAAGTCCAGCACCCAGTCGCCCTCGCGGCTGCTGGCGGCCACGGCACGGCGCAGCAGGCCCTCCGGCTTCTGGGTGGGGTAACCGGTTTTTTCCCTGCCGGTGGGGGAGACGATGGTGTGCCACCAGACATCGGTGGGCAGCTTGCCCAGCGCCACCTTTTCCGGGGTGACCAGGCCCGGGGCCATGTACGGTTCGCGGTCCACTTCGGCGTTGTCGAAATGGTAGGCGTCCGGGTTCTTCACATAGACCAGGATGTTGTCGTGCTTGGCCGGCCAGCGGTTTTTCGCCCGTCCGCCGTAGTCGTACGCCCAGATGATTTCGTTCAGGAAGCAGTCCCGGCCGAACAGGGCGTCCAGCATCACCTTTGCGTAGTGCACCTCGCGGTAGTCCAGGTGCACGTAGAGGGTGCCGTCGTCGGCGAGCAGGCGCCAGGCCTCGGCCAGCCGGGGTTCGAGGAACGCCCAGTAGTCCTCGAACGCGTCGTCGTAGCTGGAGAGCAGCCCCTTGACCGTGCTGTAGCTGCGGCCCTTGAAACCGATCCGGTCGCCGCTGCCGTCGATGCTGCGGACCATGGTGGTCTGCTGCCGGCGCTGGGCGCGCCCGGTGTTGAAGGGCGGGTCCACGTAAATCATGGTGAAGGAGCCGTCCGGCAGGGTCGGGAGGAACTCCGCGTTGTCCGCGTGTACCACCAGCGACCCGCCGTCCGGCGTCCACAAAGGGGTGCTCATAGCAGTGCTGCGGCTATTCGGCGGCGGGGCCGGACTTGGCCACTACCTCGCCGTTGCGGCGGCGCGTGCGGCTGCGGCGGGGCCGGTCCGCGGCCTTGTCGGCTGCGGGCGCTGCCGCCCGTGCCTCTGCCTGCCGCGATTCGGCCGGACGGTCGGCACTGCGGGATTCGGAGCGGGACTCGCCGCGCCGGGATCCTTCGCGGGAGGAGCTGCGGGAACCTTCCCGGGAGCCGGAGCGGGCCGACCCGCTGCGCTCTGAACGGCCGCGGCCGCCGTCGCGGGTGGAGCCGCTGCGTCCGCCGGACTTGCCCGTTTCGCCCAGATCCTCGATTTTCTCGGCGTCAATACCGGCGTGCGTGCGCTTGTCACGCGGCAGCCGGCCCTTGGTGCCTTCGGGGATATCAAGGTCGGTGTACAGGTGCGGGGAGGAGGAGTAGGTTTCCACCGGCTCGGCCTGGTCCATGCCCAGGGCCTTGTTGATCAGGCCCCAGCGGGGAACATCGTCCCAGTCCACGAAGGTTACCGCGGTGCCCTTGTGCCCGGCGCGGCCGGTGCGGCCCACGCGGTGCAGGTAGGTCTTTTCATCTTCGGGGCACTGGTAGTTGATCACGTGCGTGACGTCGTCGACGTCGATACCGCGGGCGGCGACGTCGGTGGCCACCAGTACGTCCACCTTCTCGTTGCGGAAGGCGCGCATGGCCTGCTCGCGGGCGCCCTGGCCCAGGTCGCCGTGCATGGCGGCAACAGCGAAGCCGCGGTCCACGAGTTCCTCGGAGAGCTTCGCCGCGGTGCGCTTGGTCTTGGTGAAGATGATGGTCCGGCCGCGGCCGCGGGCCTGCAGGATGCGGGCCACCACCTCGGCCTTGTCCAGGTTGTGCGCCCGGTAGACCACCTGCCGGATGTCCTTCTTCGTCAGGCCTTCGTCATCGGGATCGGCCGCCCGGATGTGGGTGGGCTTGGTCATGTAGCGGCGTGCCATGGAGACGACGGCGCCGGGCATGGTGGCCGAGAACAGGAGGGTCTGGCGGACCGCCGGGGTGGCAGCCATCAGGGTTTCCACGTCCGGCAGGAAGCCGAGGTCCAGCATCTCGTCGGCCTCGTCGAGGACAACAATGCGTACGTTCTTCAGCGAGAGGTGCTTTTTGTTGTAGAGGTCGATCAGGCGTCCGGGGGTGCCGACAACAATTTCGACGCCGGTAGCCAGCGCCTCGATCTGCGGTTCGTAGGCACGGCCTCCGTAAATGGTGACAATGCGGGCACCGCGGCGGCGGGCCGCGGTGGTGAGGTCGCCGGCCACCTGGACAGCCAGTTCGCGGGTAGGCACCACAATCAGGGCCTGCGGGGCACCGGGGACCGCGAGGTCGGCATAGCCTTCGTCGTCGGGCGCCACCACGCGCTGCAGGGCGGGGATGCCGAAGCCGAGGGTCTTACCCGTACCGGTCTTGGCCTGGCCGATGATGTCATGCCCGCCGAGTGCAACCGGCAGGGTCATGGACTGGATCGGGAAGGGGTGGGTGATTCCGGCATCGGAAAGGGATTCCACGATGTCGGCACGAACGCCGAAATCGGCGAAGGTCAGTTCGGGGATTTCCGCAGCCTCGGCCTTGGTGGCCAGACTGTCGGCAACCGTCAGTTCTTCGTTGCTGTCATCTGCGGTGAGGTGACGATCGTCCTCAACCTGGGAAAGTTCAGTGTTCAATTAAATACCGTTCAGTTTAGGCAGCGCGGGGTGCCAGGCTCGACGAGTGGCTGAGACAGCCCATCCCGGAGCGGATGGCACGCACGCGGTGCGCGTCCAGCGGAAGCCGATCGCGGGCTAACAACTGCGGGCCGCCTGTGCTCCATTGGCCACGGCGGCGGCCGAAAATTCAAGATCGCGTAGGGTTTGCGGGTCTGGTCAAAACAATAACTTCACGTGAGCAGGTCACGTGACTATTCATACGTTACTTATACGACAGACGACCGGGCATCCAGTTACTACCTCACCAGTCTACCCGGCACCCGCTGATCGCCCTGCATCCGTGACACGTGGAGGGGCCCGGGCGCGCCGCCGCCGTGCTTCGGGGCTCCGGCGCCGGGTACGCTGGCCGTTATGACTAACGGGCATCATTCGGATCTGCCGGCCTCTTCCGCAACGGACGCACAGGACGCCTCGGAGACGTATCAGCGGTTCCTGACGGATCTGTTCGGGGCTATCGCCTACGGGGAGCTATCCGCTTTTGAACGGATGTCCTCCGACGCAAGGTTTTCCCCCACGCTGCATGACCGCGCCACGCTCGGACGGCTGGCGGTGCACGAATACGCGCACTTCGAAGTGATCTGCACGCGGCTTACCGCCATGGGCGTGGACCCGGAAGAAGCCATGCGGCCCTTCCAGGCTTCGGTGGACGCCTTCCATGACCGGACCCGGCCCGCGGACTGGTACGAGTCACTGATGAAGTTCTACGTCACGGATGCCATCTCCGATGACTTCTACCAGGCTGTCGCCTCCTGGCTGGATGCAGAGACCAACAGCCTGATCCAGGGACTAAAAGCCACGGAACAGCCCGGGGAGATCCTTCAGGGCCGGCTGAAGGTAGCCTTGGCCGACGATCCGCGGCTTGCCTCCCGGCTGGCACTGTGGGGCCGGCGCCTGGTGGGCGAGGCCCTGACCCAGGCCCAGCGCGTAGTGGTGGAACGTGCCTTCCCGGGGAGCCTGCTTGAGGGGCAGGGGCGCGAGGCCGTCGACGCCGAAATCAAGGCGCTCATCGCACAGCTGACACGTAATCATTCGAAACGTATGAGTCTTCTGGGGTTAACTGCCTGACGGCCGCTACGCTTCCCCCATAGGGAGCCAATGGCCAGGACCGGCGGCTACGGGGGAACCAACGCGGAGGAACGAATGGGGCCAGTCCTTCATGCGCGGCGGCTTGCGGGTGTTGCCGTGCTGACCTGCCTGCTCCTGTGCAGCCCGTTTCCCGGCCCCGGCGGATCGGACCGGCCGGGATACGCCAAGCCTGCCGCAGCCGCCAAGACCCTGAATTCGGGATCGTTCAAAGCCGGCCTTGCGCCCGCAGGCGTTCCCAGGGAAGCCTGGCGGGACCTGCAGGTGCTGGCGGAAACCCAGCGGAAAGCGGGGCTGTCACCGGCCGTGCAGGCAGGGAAGGTGACCTGTAATGCTGCCGGGTGCAGCCGGCAGATCGGTGCGCGCCTGGAACTGTGGAATGCCGACACCGGCGCGCATCTGGTCCGCGACGCCGTCCATCGCGTCTGGAACACCCCCGAGGGGGCATCCCTCGGGTTTCCGATACGCTCCGAGTACCCCCATGGGAACGGATTCCGCACTGACTTCCAGAACGGTTCGCTGATGTATGACCCCGTGACCGGACGGGTAATGAGCGTGGTTCCCGGCGTCGATGAGTCCGCCCTGGTGATCGGCGATTCCCAGACTTCGATAAAGACCTGGGTTGGACAGGGCCTGGTCCAGGCCGGTTACCGGCCCATCCTCCGGGGTGCCAACGGCACCGGATTCGCCCACGGGAACGGAACGGTCTCCGCATATGCCCAGGCACTCGAGTCACATCAGTGGCTGCTGCCGTGGGGAGAGCCCGCGCTGATCATCCTGCAGGGCGGCGGCAACGACACCGCACATTCAGCGGCAGAGATTCAAAGCGGCGTCCGCCGGCTGATCAGCGATGTACGCCAGAGCTATCCTTCTGCACGGATCCTTATGGTCGGAGTCATCGGAGACGGCACCGGCCCGCGGAAGGACGTGGACCGGTTGCTCGCGGCTACCGCAGCAGAAGCCGGGCTGGAATTCCTCAGCCCGGGGGACTGGTGGGCCCGCTACGGCCTTAATGGGGCGATGCGGCCGGACGGGAGGCACCTGAGCCCCGAAGGCCACGCCAGGACAGCCGGGGTTTTGGCCCGCGAACTAGAACGCATCGCGCCCGTGGACAGCGGCTTTTCCTCGGGCCGGCCGGCGCGTGCCCTGCAGTAAGCGGCAGCGGGCACCCGGAAGGACGCCCGCCTCCCGGACGGGCAGCCGGTCCCCGGCCGGAACCGGAACCGGAAACGGCAAACGGGACGGCACCGAAGTGCCGTCCCGTTATTGAGCTGCGTCCTGTTGAGCTGCGTCCTATTGAGCTGTGTCTTTTGGAGCTGTGTTTTTTTTGGAGCAGCACCTTATTGATTGGCGTCTCAGCCTCGCCCGGCATGATTTCCCCGAACGTGCACGGGCCGGGCCTTCTCGGCGAGGCTGGATCAGAGCCGGAGGATCCGGTCCTGCTCTGCTGTGTCGGCAGCTGCCCGTTTGCGGCCGATGGGTACGGCTGCGATGAGCGGGGCCAGGACCGCTACCGCGGCCGGCACCGCCCATCCGATCCATGCGGATTCAAAGGACGCGGCCCCGGCCATCTGGAACGCAATCCAGGTCAGGATCGCGGCACAGACGGCGATGCCCGGGAGCAGCAGCACACCGTATCTGTCCCGGTGCCGGTCCGCAGCCCAGACGGCAAGACCGGCCGCCGCGGCGGTCAGGGTAACGAGGATCAGGCTGAGCATAATCCGGCGGCGGTGCGGCTAGAGTGCGCCGAAACCGACGCGGCGGACCTCTTCGGCGCCGATCTCCACATAGCCGATGGAAGCTCCGGGCACCACGATCAGGCGGCCCTTGACATCCTTCAGGCGCAGCAGCGCGCCGCTGGCCAGGGACTGCTCCACGGCGTCGGCAACTTCATCGGCGCTCTGGCCGGACTCGAAGACAATCTCGCGGGCTACGTTCTGAATGCCGATTTTTACTTCCACCGTGGTGCCTCCTGTAAACGATTAAGAACTTCTCGAAATCTACTCTAGATCTCCTTGGGGAACCGGCTGATTCCGCGCCAAGCTAAACGGTAGACCAGCTCGGACGCGGCATCGATGTCCAATCCGCCGTCGGTTTCCAGCCAGTAACGTGCGCTGACCTGCGCCATGCCGGCCAGCGCACGCCCAAGCAGGGTGGCTTCCAGATGGGAGAGCTTTGTGTCTTCGGCGATTACACCGGCAATACTGCTGGCGAACCGGGCATTGAATTCCTCAATGCGTGCGCTGACCTCGGCATCGGACGTCAGATCGGATTCAAAGACCATCCGGTGCCCCTGGCTGTCCTGGGCGACGAAACGGAAATAGGCCCGCATGGTTTCCCGCACGCGCAGTTTGTTATCCGTGGTGGACTTCAGCGCCGTATCCAGGAATTCGGTGAGGGTATTGAGGTGGTTATCCAGCAGCGCCATATACAGTTCCCGCTTGCCTGGGAAGTGCTGGTAGAGCACGGGCTTGCTGACATGCGCGGCCTCGGCGATCTCGTCCATTGCCGCACCGTGGAAACCGTGCGTTACGAACACCTCCTGAGCGGCGCTCAGCAGTTGCCGGCGGCGTTCCTCCCGCGGGAGTCGAACCGGTTTGCCGGCTGCCTGGTTACTCACTGATGGACCTTTCAACAGTTCCGGCGCGGTCCGCTGCACGGACAATGACCATTATTTTACCTGCGGGTGTTTGT
Organism: Arthrobacter zhangbolii; assembly: GCF_022869865.1. Classification (NCBI taxonomy): domain Bacteria; kingdom Bacillati; phylum Actinomycetota; class Actinomycetes; order Micrococcales; family Micrococcaceae; genus Arthrobacter; species Arthrobacter zhangbolii. Next base: position 2,592,478 of record NZ_CP094984.1, on the reverse strand, counting down.
AGCGACAGGTCCAAGAGCCATACCCGTGGCTTAGATTGGACTTCATGACCTTAGCAAGTTCACCGGTTCCTGCCACGGAACTACCCGCATTGGTGGCGCCGGGAGCGGAACTCACCCGTGAAGAAACCGAACGCTACTCCCGGCACCTGATCATCCCCGGGTTCGGGGTCCAGGCCCAGCGCAGGCTAAAGAACGCCCGGGTGCTGGTGGTCGGGGCCGGCGGATTGGGATCCCCGACGCTGCTGTACCTGGCGGCCGCGGGAGTAGGCACCCTCGGTGTTGTCGACGACGACGTGGTTGATCTTTCCAACCTGCAGCGCCAGGTGATCCACGGGGTCTCGGATGTGGGCAGTCCCAAGGTGGAATCCGCGGCCCGCAGCGTGGCCGAGCTGAATCCGCTGGTGAATCTCATCCTGCACCGGGAGCGGCTGGATAATTCAAACGTGCTCGATATCTTTTCCGGCTATGACCTGATTGTGGACGGCACGGATAACTTCGCCACCCGCTACATGGTCAATGACGCGGCGGAGATCCTGGGCAAGCCGTACGTGTGGGGTTCCATTCTCCGCTTTGACGGCCAGGTCAGCGTCTTCTGGGGCCTGCACGGGCCGACCTACCGTGACCTGTTTCCGCAGGCACCCGAACCCGGATCGGTGCCTTCCTGTGCCGAGGGCGGAGTGCTTGGTGTGCTCTGTGCACAGATCGGTTCCGTGATGGTCAACGAAGCCATCAAGCTGATTACCGGTACCGGCCGGACCCTGCTGGGGCGGGTGCTGGTCTTCAATGCAATGGAAATGAGCTGGCGCGAGGTAAGGGTCCGCCGCGACCCGGCCGCCGAACCGGTCACGGAGCTCACCGATTACCAGGCGTTCTGCGGGGTGGCGCCGGCGGCAGCACCGGCCGGCCCGGAGGTGGACGTGGCGGTCCTGCAGGAACTGCTCGCGGAACGCTCCGCCGGGCAGCGCGACTTCGAACTTCTGGACGTGCGCGAGCCGGGGGAATACGGGATTGTCAACATCGAAGGGGCGCGGCTGGTGCCGCGGGGCACGGTTTTGGCGGGCGGGTTCCGGCCCGATCCCGGCCGCCCCGTGTACGTGCACTGCAAATCCGGCGGCCGGTCTGCGGAAGTGGCTGCTTATCTGCGGGGCGAGGGCTACCCGGAGGTCTATAACGTCACCGGCGGGATTCTTGAATGGGTGCGCCGGGTGGAACCGGAGAAACCGCTGTACTGACGAATCCGGCTACGGACGGTGGCAGGGCCAGGGGGGCGGGCCAGGACTATGCGGGACGGTGCAGGAGACTACGCGGACCTGGGTTCATTCCGGCCGGCGTCCTCTGCGTCCGTTTCGGCGGCGGAGGAGGGAGCAGCCGGTGTGGCATTGCCTGCCGTGTCCGCACGGTCCACGGTGATGCCGTACAGGGCTTCGAGTCCGCGGATGTAGTCCTCCTGCTGGCCGCTGGCAGCGAGCTCGCGGGCACGGACCGTGGGCACGTGGAGCAGCTGCTTGACCATGCGGCGCATGGCAAACTCCACTTCCTCGGCCGCGCCGGAGCAACCGTGCTGGGAGCGGACCTTTTCCAGCTCGGACTCCAGGACGTTCAGGGTGTGCCGGCGCAGCGCGATGATCGCGGAATCCATTTCACGGCTGAGCTGCTGCTTGGAGAAATTCCTGGCTGCCTCGGCAACAATGCTGCTGGCCTGCTTCAGCGACTCGGCCTGCTCCGCGGGGGCTGCCAGCCGGACGGATTCCAGGGTAATGAGTTCGACGCCGTCGATCTCGCGGACGGCGGGATCAAAGTCATGGGTGAGGGCAAGGTCGATGATGATCAGCGGCTTGCCGGCTGCCGCGCGGACGCGGCGGACATCGTCGGCACTGACCTGGCTGTCACTGCCGCTGCAGCCGATCACGACGTCGGCGTTGGTCAGCGCGTCCGGAAGGGACTTGCGCGTCAGCGGCCGGCCGCCACGGGAGGCGGCGAAGGACTCGGCCCGGTTGGAAGAGGAGTAGACGCTGATGTCAGTGCAGCCGCGGTCCTTAAGCAGGGCCATGGTGGCGCCGGCATAGGCGCCGGTGCCGAAGACCACCACTGACTTCTTTGACCAGTCGGTATCTTCGGAAAGGTCGGTAGCCAGGCCGAGGGCAACGGACACAATGGAAAGCCCCCGCTTACCGAGGGCTGTCATGGCACCAACATCCTTCGCGGTGCGGGAAGCGGTTTGGAACAATCTGCTCAACCCGCCGCTGACCGTGCCGGATTCCTGGGCTTCAATCAGCGCCCGGCGCACCTGGCCGGCGATTTCGCGTTCGCCCACCACGGCGGAGTCCAGGCCCGCGCCCACGGCAAACAGGTGCTGGGCAACGGATTCACCGGTATTGGTGGCAAAGGAACGGGACACCTGGTCCTCACTCATGCCGGAGAGCCGGCTGATCTCTGCGACCACGGCGGAACGTGCGGCCTCGACGTCGTCATCGGACTTCGTTTCGCAGTACACCTCCAGCCGGTTGCAGGTGGCAAGGACCACGGAGCCGGTAACGGCGGTTCCGGATTCGACCAGCGAAGACGGGACCTCGGACGCGCCGGCACTCAGGCGGGCGACAGTCTCCAGGTCTACGTCGGTGTGCGTAGCAATAAGGGAAAGTAGAACCACAGTAGGTCAATACTAGCCACCCCCGGCAGGTTCCCTTCAACCGGGCGGGCCGGAATCACGCCTGCGGGGATGTGAGAAGGGACACCAGGGGGGCCCGGATGGCCCCGGTTATCGATTGCCGCGGATTTTGGAGAGAATCAAAGTATGACTCTTAGCGCCACTCATCCGCTGCTGGATGGCCGCACGGCCGATTCCCCCCTGATCACCGCCTACCGGGGCGGCACGCCGACGCGCCGCCCGGTGTGGTTTATGCGCCAGGCAGGCCGCTCCCTGCCCGAGTACCTGAAGGCGCGCGAGGGAATCGGGATGCTCGACTCCTGCCTGCGGCCGGAACTTGCCGCGGAGATCACCCTCCAGCCGGTGCGCCGTCACGATGTTGATGCGGGCATCTTCTTCTCCGACATTGTCATCCCGCTGAAACTCGCCGGGGTGGACGTGGACATTGTTCCCGGCGTTGGTCCCGTGCTTGGTTCCCCGGTGCGCACCGCAGCGGACGTTGCCGCCCTGCCGCGGCTGACCGAAGAAGCCCTGGAGCCGATCCGCGAGGCAGTCCGGCTGACCGTTGCCGAACTCGGGTCCAAGCCGCTGATCGGCTTTGCCGGCGCCCCGTTCACGCTTGCGGCGTACATGGTGGAGGGCAAGCCTTCCCGCGACCACCTCGGCCCGCGCACCATGATGCACGCGGATCCGGATGCCTGGCAGGCGCTGACCGCCTGGGCAGCCGACGCCTCCGGCATGTTCCTGCGCGCCCAGCTTGAAGCCGGTGCCAGTGCCGGACAGCTGTTCGATTCGTGGGCCGGTTCCCTGGGCCTGGCGGACTACGTCCGGCACGTTGCCCCGGCCTCCGCCCGCGCCCTGGACCACGTCCGCGGCCTGGGGGCCCCGCTGGTGCACTTCGGCACCGGCACTTCCGAACTCCTGGTGGCCATGCGCGACGTCGGCGTGGACGTAGTGGGCGTTGACTACCGGCTTCCGCTGGACGAAGCCAACCGCCGGCTCGGCGGCCGGACCCCGCTGCAGGGAAATATCGACCCCGCTCTGCTCAGCGCCCCGTGGCCCATCCTGGAAGCCCACGTCCGTGAGGTTCTCGCCGCCGGCGCATCGGCTCCCGGCCACGTAGTCAACCTTGGCCACGGTGTTCCCCCGGAAACCGACGCCACAGTGCTGACCCGGGTGGTTGAACTGATTCATTCGGTGGAGCCGTAACTATGCCGCACCGTTTTGCCGCCAAAACCGGACGGGCAGCCCGGCCCGGCAGAAGCACTGAGTCCGGCGCCGTCCCGCCTGAAAACACCCCTTCCGCCGTTGTTGTGGGCGGGGGCATCTCCGGCCTGATCGCCGCGCGTGACCTCGCCCGGGCCGGCATCCGCGTCACCGTCCTGGAGGCCACCGGCTCCTTCGGCGGATGTGTGGGGCGGCATGAGGTGGCTGGTATCCGGTTGGACAGCGGAGCTGAATCCTTCGCCACCAAATCCACTGCCGTGCCCGAGCTGATCAGCGAGCTGGGCCTCTCCGGTGCCGTCGTACAGCCGAACCCTGCCGGTTCCTGGCTGCAGCTGGCCGCCGCTGACCTGCCCGCCGGCGCACAGCGGATGCCTGCCAGCGGGATCCTGGGCATCCCGGCGGATCCGCGCGATCCGGACATAGTCCGTGCCCTGGGCCGGGTGGGGGCTGCCCGTGCAGCCCTGGACAAGGTTCTTCCGGTGGGTGCCCTGCAGCGCCGGGAATCCGTCAGTCTGGGGGAGGTGGTCCGCAGCCGGATGGGTGAAGCGGTGCTTCGCCGGCTGGTCACCCCGGTGGTTGGCGGCGTCTATTCAGCGGACCCGAATGTACTGGATGTGGATTCCGTTGCCCCCGGGCTCCGTGCGGCCATTGCCAAACACGGCTCGCTGGCTGCTGCGGTGGGGGCCATCCGCGCCGCCGCCCCGGCCGGTTCGGCAGTGGCCGGACTGGAGGGCGGCATGGGCCGCCTGGCCGAGGCGCTGACAGCCGATCTTGAAGCCTCGGGCGTGCTGCTGCTCGCCGGAACGCGGGCCGAAAAACTGAGCCGGCATAACGACGGCTGGCAGATCCGCGTCGCTGACGGCGACGGCGACACCCGGGAACTCAGCGCCGATGCCGTGGTGGTAGCCACGGACGGCCCGGCAGCCGTGGACCTGATGTCCGGGGCCCTGCCCGAGCTCTCCGCGTACAAGCCCTCGCCGGGACCCGGCGTCGCACTGGTCACCCTGGTAGTGGACCGGCCGGAACTGGATGCCATGCCGCGCGGCACCGGCGTCCTGGTTGACCGGGAGGTGGAAGGCGTGGATGCCAAGGCACTGACCCATGCCACCGCCAAGTGGCAGTGGCTCGCGGATTCCACCGGACCCGGCACGCATGTGCTGCGCCTTTCCTACGGGCGGGCACTTTCACCTGATGACGCGGCCAGCGAACCCGCCCACGCCGAACGCGCTGACGAGGACCTCCTCCGGCAGGCCGTGGCGGATGCCTCCGCACTGCTGCAGGTTTCCCTCAGTGCCGAGGATGTGGTGGGCGCCGACGTGGTGCGCTGGGTCGGTGCACTGCCGTCCGCAGCAGTGGGCCACAGTGACCGGGTGGCTGCGGTCCGGGCAGCCGTGGCAGAAGTATCCGGGCTGGAAGCGGTCGGCGCCTGGCTGGCCGGTACCGGGCTGGCCGCGGTAACCGCGGATACCCGGACCCGGACGGCGGCTCTGGCGCGGGCGCTGCAGCAGGTGTGACATTAACCACTTTCTACAAGTTGTAGAAGTTCTGTGTTTCGATTTACCCACAAGCAAGGGGCAGACTGTTAATCATGACTGAGACGATGGATCAGAGCGCCTCCGGGGCGGCTGAAAACGAAGAGCAGTTCTTTACCCTCTGGACCGTATTCAAGCGGTCCGGGGCGCCCGCGACACCGGTCTCCGACGGTGCAGTGGAGGCCTTTGAAACCCTCGCGAAGGACCTCGGCGCCGACAACGTGACACTGCGCGGCCTGTACGACGTGTCCGCCATGCGCGTTGACGCGGACGTGATGGTCTGGCTGCACGGCAGCAAGGCCGAAGCGCTGCAGGCAGCCCTGCGCCGGATCCGGCGCACGGAACTGTTTGCGAACACCGAAATTGCCTGGTCCGCCATGGGCGTGCACCGCGATGCGGAGTTCTCGAAGAACCACTGGCCTTCCTTTGCCCGCGGTATCGAGCCCGAGGCCTGGATTTGCGTCTATCCCTTTGTCCGCTCCTACGAGTGGTACCTGCTGCCCGCCGAGGAGCGCGGCAAGATGCTGCGCGACCACGGTATGCTGGGCCGCGAATTCCCCCAGGTCCTTGCGAATACCGTAGCTTCCTTCGCCCTGGGCGACTGGGAGTGGATCCTTGGCCTGGAGGCCCCCAATCTGGTTGATCTGGTCGACATGATGCGCCACCTGCGCTCCACTGAAGCCCGCAACCATGTCCGCGAGGAAGTTCCGTTCTATACCGGCCGGCGTATCCCGGCCGCCGAAGTTGCCGAGGTACTTAAATGACATCCGACCTTTCCCACGAGCCCGCTGCGTTCAACCCGCTGGAAGGGGTTGACGAAAACGGGCGCATGGAACCGAAGCATTACGACGCCATCCTGCTGGCATCCTTCGGCGGCCCGGAAGGCCAGGAAGACGTAATTCCCTTCCTGCGCAACGTCACCGCCGGCCGCGGTATCCCCGATGAGCGGCTGGAGGAAGTCGCCACGCACTACCGGGCCAACGGCGGCATCAGCCCCATCAACGCCCAGAACCGTGCGCTGAAGGCTGCACTCGAGGCTGAGCTGGAACGCCGAGGCGTGGAGCTGCCCGTACTGTGGGGCAACCGCAACTGGGCGCCCTACATCAAGGATGTCCTGCAGGACGCCTATGACACCGGGTACCGCCGGATCCTGATGGTCACCACCAGTGTTTACTCCTCCTACTCCAGCTGCCGCCAGTACCGGGAGGACCTGGGCATGAACCTGCTCAAGACCGGCCTGGACAAGAAGCTGCAGGTGGACAAGGTACGTCAGTACTTCGACCACCCGGGGTTTGTGGAGCCGTTCGTCGAAGGCGTGCGCGAGTCGGTCGCCAAGGTCCGCGAACAGCTGGAGGCCCGGGGCATCACGGACGGGAAGATTGAAATCCTCTTCTCCACTCACTCCATTCCCACTGCCGACGCCGAGGCCTCCGGCCCCCGCGACCGGGAGTTCGAAGAAGGCAGCGCCTACGTTGCCCAGCACCTGGCCAACGCCCGCGCCATCATGGACCGGATCCCCGAAGCGGCAGGCCTGGACTGGCAGCTGGTCTACCAGTCCCGCTCCGGCGCCCCGCACATTCCCTGGCTGGAACCGGACATCAACGATGCCATTGCCGAACTGCCGGCCAAGGGCGTCAACGGCGTGGTGATTGTCCCGCTCGGCTTTGTCAGCGACCACATGGAAGTCCTCTGGGACCTGGACACCGAAGCCATGGATACCTGCAAGGAACTTGGCCTCGCTGCAGACCGCACTCCGACACCGGGCATCCACGACACCTTTGTCTCCGGCCTGGTGGACCTGGTCCAGGAGCGCACGGTGGAGAACAACATTGCCGACCGTCCCGCGCTGACCGCGCTCGGTCCGTGGTACGACGTCTGCCGTCCCGGCTGCTGCGCGAACCTGCGCGGCGAAAAGCCGACCATCGCCGGCGCTGATTCCACTGTGGGTGTCGAATAGTGGCCCACTCGCCCGTCCTGATCGGGACCCGCGGCAGTGCCCTCGCCGTTACGCAGACCACCACGGTGTCCGAAGCGCTTTCGGCCCTGGGCGGGTTCGACGTCGAACTGGTGCGCGTGCGTACCGAGGGGGACATCAACCGTGCCGCGTTGTCCCAAATCGGCGGAACCGGGGTTTTTGTCGCTGCACTGCGCGAATCGCTGCTGAGGGGGGACTGCGATGTCGCCGTGCATTCGCTCAAGGACCTTCCGACGGCTGCGGCCCCGGGCCTGGCGCTAGGCGCCATTCCCGAACGCGTGGACGTACGCGACGTGCTCTGCGCCCGTGACGGCCTGACCCTGGCGGAGCTTCCGGCCGGAGCCAAAATCGGCACCGGCTCGCCGCGCCGTGCCGCACAGCTGCGGGCCGCCCGCCCGGACCTGGAGATCGTGGACATCCGCGGCAACGTGGATACCCGGCTGGGACGCGTGGCAGGACTCGTGGCAGGCGCGCCGGGAGACCTCGACGCCGTGGTGCTCGCCGCGGCCGGACTGGCCCGGCTGGGCCGTCTGGGTGTGGTCACCGAGTTCATTGATCCCGCCGTGATGCTACCTGCCCCGGGCCAGGGCGCCCTGGCCGTGGAGTGCCGTACCGCCGATGCCGAAGACGGTGCGCTGGCGAAGGCACTGCAGGCATATGACCACCGGGACAGCAGGCTCACCGTGGCCGCTGAACGCGCCATGCTGGGCAGGCTTGAAGCCGGATGCACCGCCCCCGTAGGCGCACTGGCGCATGTGGAGGAAGGCACCATCAGCCTCGAAGCAGTGGTCTGCAGCGATGATGGAACCCGCCTGCTGCGGCGCAGCGCCGCCGTCGCGGACCTCAGCGAAGACGCAGCCCGCGCCCTCGGCGTGCAGGTTGCCGAGGAACTGCTGGCAGCCGGCGCCGGGCAGCTCACAGATCTGCCCGCCAGCTGATGCTCCACGGGTCCTGCTGAGATGGCAGCCACCAGGCATAACGGTCCGGACCTCACCGGACTCAGCGTGGTGCTTCCGCGTACCCCGGACCGGGCCTCGGCCATGGTCCGGGAACTGGAGGACTGCGGTGCAGCGGTAGCGCTGATGCCGCTGATCGACTTCCAGTTCCCCGCGGACACGGCGGCACTGGACGGAGCACTGAATGCGCTCAGGGCAGGCCGGTTCGCCTGGGTGGTGTTCACTTCCGTGACAACCGTCCGGGCCGTCACGCACCGGTGTGCTGCCCTGGGGATCCTCCCCGGATCCGTGGTTCCGGCGGATACCCGGATCGCGGCGGTGGGTGCGGGCACCCGGCATGCCTTGGAGGAGGCAGGTTTCGACGTCGATTTTATGCCCGACTCGGACCAGTCTGCCCGCGGACTGGCTGCGTCCTGGCCGGACCCCTCCGGCTCAGACCCCGAAGGGGGAGACCTGCGGGTCCTGCTGCCCCAGGCGGACATTGCCGACCCTTCGCTGCATGACGCGCTGACCGCCCTGGGCTGGGAGGTGCGTGCCGTCACCGCTTACTGCACCGTTGATTTCCCGGCGCCGGGAATGCGCTTCACCCCTGAGGTTCCCGCTGACGGACTCCTGGACGCTTCGGCGTTCCGCGCCCTGGCGCCTGCCGGGCCCCGTGCCGTCGTCCTGACCTCCCCGAGCATTGCCCTGCGTTTCGCGACGCGGTGTTCCCCGGTACCTGCGGGCACACTGCTGGTGGCGATCGGAGACAGCACAGCCGCGCAGATGCGCGGGCTTCACCTGCCGCTGCATGCCGTGGCGGAACACCCGACTCCCAAGGGAATAGCGCAGGCACTGTCCGTTGCTATGTCAACGGGCTCCAAAAACTAGCTCCACCAATACCGGAAGGCAGACTTACCTCTATGAGCTTCCCCCAGCACCGTCCCCGCCGGCTGCGCACCACACCCGCCATGCGCCGCCTGACCGCCGAATACCGGCTCGATCCGGCCGAGCTGATCCTGCCCGCCTTTGTTCGCGAGGGGATTACCGAACCCAATCCGCTGACCTCCATGCCCGGCGTTGTCCAGCACACCATGGACTCCCTGAAGAAGGCCGCCGCGGAAGCAGTGGAACTCGGGGTGGGCGGCATCATGCTCTTTGGCATCCCCGCTGAACGCGACGCCGTGGGCAGCGCCGGCACGGACCCCAACGGCATCCTCAACCGCGGCATCGCGGCGGTGCGCGAAGAAGTGGGCGACGAGCTGGTGATTATGAGCGATGTCTGCCTGGATGAATTCACCGACCACGGACACTGCGGGGTGCTGGATGACAACGGCGTGGTGGATAACGACACCACGTTGGAAATCTACGGCCGGATGGCTGTGGAGCAGGCCCGCGCCGGCGCCCACGTCCTGGGCCCGTCCGGCATGATGGACGGCCAGATAGCCGTTATCCGCCAGGCTCTGGACGAGGCCGGCTACCAGGACGTTTCCCTCTTCGCCTACGCCGCCAAGTACGCCTCGGCGTTCTACGGACCGTTCCGTGAAGCGGTGGACTCCCAGCTCAAGGGCGACCGCCGGACCTACCAGATGGAAGCTGCCAACCGCCGTGAGGCGCTTCTGGAAGTGGAGCTGGACCTCGAAGAAGGCGCCGACATGGTGATGGTCAAGCCGGCCATGAGCTACCTGGACGTGCTGGCCGACGTGGCCGCGATGTCACCGGTGCCGGTGGGCGCTTACCAGATTTCAGGCGAGTACGCGATGATTGAAGCTGCCGCCGCCAACGGCTGGATTGACCGCCGCCGGGCCATCGAAGAGTCGGTGCTGGGCATCAAGCGGGCCGGCGCGAACATGATTCTCACCTACTGGGCCGCCGAGCTGGCAGCCTGGCTGAAGGAAAGCAAGTAATGTCCTCACCTGTAACACCGTCCTCCAATGACGAGCTTTTCGACCGTGCCCGGGCCCTGATGCCCGGCGGCGTGAACTCCCCGGTCCGGGCCTTCGGCTCGGTGGGCGGCACGCCGAAGTTCATGGTCTCCGCCAAGGGGCCGTACATCACCGACTCCGAGGGCCGCGACTACGTGGACCTCGTCTGCTCGTGGGGTCCGGCGCTGGTGGGCCACTCGCACCCGGACGTACTGGCCGCCGTGCACGCGGCCGTCGATAACGGGCTCTCCTTCGGCGCTTCCACCCCCGCCGAGGCAGAGCTGGCGCAGCTGGTCATGGACCGCGTGCCGGCTGTGAAGCGCCTGCGCATGGTTTCCACCGGCACCGAAGCCACCATGACCGCCATCCGGCTGGCCCGTGGCTACACCGGCCGGAACCTGGTCATTAAATTCGCCGGCTGCTACCACGGACACCTGGACGGCCTGCTGGCCTCCGCCGGCTCCGGCCTGGCCACGCTGGCCCTGCCCGGCTCCGCCGGCGTCACGGCAGCCACCGCTGCCGAGACCCTGGTGTTGCCGTACAACGATGTTGCCGCCGTGGAAAAGGCCTTTGCCGAGCACGGCTCCGACATCGCCGCGGTCATTACCGAGGCTGCCCCCGCCAACATGGGCGTGGTGACCCCGGACGAGGGCTTCAACGCCGCACTGTCCCGCATCACCGCCTCGCACGGTGCCCTGCTGATCCTGGACGAGGTCCTCACCGGCTTCCGCACCGGGCCGGCCGGCTACTGGGGCCTCACCGGCGGCGCAGCCGACGCGGCGGAGCGCTGGACGCCGGACCTGTTCACCTTCGGCAAGGTCATCGGCGGCGGCATGCCCGTGGCGGCCCTGGGCGGCCGCGCCGACGTAATGGATTATCTGGCCCCGCTGGGACCGGTCTACCAGGCCGGAACCCTCTCCGGTAACCCGATCGCCATGGCCGCCGGCGTCGCCACGCTGAAGGCAGCCACCGCCGAGGTTTACGCCACGGTGGACGCCCGCAGCGCGGAGCTCTCCGCCGCGGTATCCGCCGAACTGGACAAGGCCGGCGTGGACCACAGCATCCAGCGCGCAGGCAGCCTGTTCAGTGTCGCCTTCGGCACCTCCGCCACCGGCGTGCACAACTACGAGCAGGCCCAGGCGCAGGAAGCGTTCCGGTACCGGCCGTTCTTCCACTCCATGCTGGACTCCGGGGTGTACCTGCCGCCGTCGGTCTTCGAGGCATGGTTCCTTTCCGGTGCCCACGACGACGCCGCGATGGACCGCATCTACGCGGCGCTGCCGGCAGCCGCCAAGGCGGCCGCTCAGGCGCAGCCCTGATCCCGGGATCCTGACAATAAAAAACCCCGCACCTGGCAGGTGCGGGGTTTTTTATTGTGCCTGTGGGCTAGAACGCAGCGGTCACGTCGCCGTTCGGCCAGGTTTCTTCAATGAAGGCCTTGACCTCGGGGGAGTGCAGCAGCTCTTCGAGCTTGTCGATCCGGGCATCCTTGCTGCCGGTCTTCCAGACCAGGAAGTTCGCGTAGGGGTTCTCCTCCACGGACTCCACCAGCAGGGCGTCATCGGTGCTCAGCCCCGCCTCGAGGATGTAGTTGCCGTTGATGATAGCCAGGTCCACCGTGGGATCACTGAGATCGTTGACCAGCAGTTCGGGCTGGTTTTCCTGGAAGTCCAGGTTCTTCGGGTTCTGCTCGTCGGTGAGGGTGAGCACGGAGGAATCCTCGGCAATGTCTTCGACGAGGCCTGCATCTTCGAGCATCTTCAGGGCACGGGCCTGATTGGAGGGATCGTTGGTGACCATGACGCGGGCACCGTCTTCAATGCTGGAGACGTCCTTGTGCTTCTCCGAGAAGGCGGCGTACGGCTCCACATGGATGCCGGCACCGTGCTCGAAGTCGTAGCCCTGGCTTTCCATCTGGGATTCCAGGTACGGCAGGTGCTGGTAGTAATTGACGTCGCTGTCGCCGTCATTCAGGGAGATGTTCGGCGTGATGTAATCGTCGAATTCCTGGATCTCCAGTTCCAGCCCGGCCTCTTCGGCGAGGTTGTCACGGACAAATTCCAGGATCCGGGCGTGCGGCGTCGGGCTGGCGCCCACGGTCAGGGTTACCGGATTGGCGGGGTCAAGGCTCTCCACGGCGCTGGGGGCGGAATCGGATCCACCACAAGCCGTCAACGCCAGAGCCGTGGCCACACCGGTGGCAACGAGGGTTAGTGCTTTACGCATCGAGTGCGTTCCTTTCGCGAAACCCGTGACGGAACTCCGCCCGCGGGTGGGGTGCAGCTAGCGGCTACTGGCTGCAGATCCGGGAATCAGTCCGGACGCTGCCCGGACTGTGCGGAAAACTGAGGGAATCAGACTGCGGCACCGTCCCGTTCGCGGTCCGCTCCGCCGGCAGGGCGCACGGCTGCTTCGGCGTCGGTACCCGGGACAGCGGCGGCCGGACGGCGGCGCCTGCTGCTGCCCGAGGCTGAACGGTGGTCCACCCGGCGGGAGAACAAGTCGCCCACCAGCTGGATGATCTGTACCAGCGCCACAATGACGACAATGGTCACGAGCATTACCTGCGTGTCGAAACGCTGGACGCCGTAGTTGTAGGCCAGCCGGCCCAGGCCGCCGCCGCCGATGATGCCGGCCATGGCCGAGTATCCGACCAGGGTCACCATGGTGGTGGTCAGGGCAGCCACCAGGCCGGGCATGGCCTCGCGCAGCAGGACCTTGGAGACCACCTGCATCTTGGTGGAGCCCATTACCAGGGCGGCATCGATCTTGCCGCCGGAGACATCACGCAGGGCGTTTTCCACCAGGCGGGCGAAGAACGGAATGGTGGCGATGCTCAGCGACACGGACGCGGCCACCGGGCCGATGGAGGTTCCGGTAACCAGCCGGGCCAGCGGGATGAGGGTGACGGCCAGGATCGCGAACGGCACCGACCGGGTGATGTTCACGATGATGTCGCTGACAATCCGGTTCGTGATGCGCAGCGGCCGCAGCCCGCCCGGTGCGCTGGTGTGCAGGAACACGCCCAGCGGCAGGCCGATCAGCAGCGTAAAGAAGCCGGAGATGCCAACCATCTGCAGGGTTTCAACCACTGCTTCGGGCAGTGCCTTGGTAATACCGGGATTGTCGAAAAGCTCGTTCAGGAAGTTCATGCGGCCACCTCCACGGTGACGCCCTGCAGGGCGAGGTATTCATGGACGGCGGTCATGTCGGTGTGCGTGTCCAGCTGGATGCGCAGCCGCCCAAAGCGGGTACCGGCCAGCAGCTCAACGCTGCCTGCCAGGACGTTGACGTCCGTGTCGAAGCGGCGGGTCAGCGCCGAGAGCACCGGGTCCGACGTGGTCTGGCCGGTAAACAGCAGTTCCAGCACCGGTCCGCCCGGGGACGGGGGAGTGGCCGGCAGGGGAATGAGCTGCTTGGCGAGCCGGCCGCGCAGATCCGAGGCAACCTCGCGCAGCGGTCCGTGCTCCACGACGCGGCCCGCCTCCAGCAGGGAGACGGAATCGCAGATGCGCTTCACCACGTTCATTTCATGGGTAATGATCAGCACCGTCAGGTCCAGTCGGCGGGTCAGGTCCGAAATCAGATCCAGGATGTCATCGGTGGTTGCCGGGTCCAGGGCGGACGTGGGCTCATCACAGAGCAGGACATCAGGATCCGAGGCCAGTGCCCGGGCAATGCCGACGCGCTGCTTCTGGCCGCCGGAGAGCTGGGCGGGATAGGCGCCGGCAAAACCTTCCAGTCCCACCAGGCCCAGCAGTTCCCGCACCTTGGCGTCGATGACGCTCTTTTTGGTTCCCACCAGTTCCAGGGGATGGGCGATATTGGCTGCCGCAGTCCGGGAATCCATGAGGTTCGCGTGCTGGAACACCATGCCGATGCGGCGTCGGGCCGCGCGGATCTCAGAGTCCTTTACGGCCGTCAGTTCGCGTCCGTCGATGGTCACGGAGCCCGACGTCGGCCGGTCCAGCAGGGTCAGGCAGCGCACCAGCGTGGATTTACCGGCACCTGAATGCCCGATGATGCCGTGGATGGAGCCTTTCGGCACGCTGAGGCTGACGCCGTCCAGGGCGGTGACATCGCGCTCACCCTGCCGGTAGACCTTGCGGAGGTCGGTAACTGTGATCATTGGTCCTCGTCATGTGCGTAAGCGGCCGGACAGGGGCGTGCCTGGAGAGGGCACTCAGGGGTGCCGTGGCCAAGGGCCGGCCGTGCGGAGGGTGCCCGCCAATCTCGTGGCGCGGGGCGGGATGCGCGCGCATGGTGCGCGGGTACGCCCGGGCGCCATCAGCGCCTGACACAACTACCAGTATCTCATGACACCAACAGGCGTCCTGCCAAGGTGACGGCCTGTGACGACGGGCCAAAGACAGGTCAGGCCGGGGCCGGCACCGCCAGCGGATCAAGGTCCGGTGCCTGGCGCAGGGGCCAGGCGCCGTCGATCACGGCCTCCGGATCCCGGCGCCGCAGGTATTCCTGGAAGCTGGCAGCCTGGCCGGCGGCCCATCCGATCTGGTACTGGTGCAGTTGTGCGGCTTCGCACTGCAGTTCCGGGTACTTCGCTGCCATGACCGCTGCCACGGACAGCGTGGCGGCAACGTCCGCAGCCGACGTGTGGGCATTCTCAAAACCGACACCGTAGTGTTCCGCCATGGCCGTGAGGGTGCGCTTGCCGCGGCGGAACCGATCCACCTGCTTGTCCAGGATGTACGGATCAATCACCGGGAACGGGGTCGGGGCGGTGAGGCCGAAGCGCTCACATTCCCGTGCCAGGACCGTGAAGTCATAGCAGGCGTTGAACGCCATCACCGGGATCCCGGCGGCGAAGAAGCCGCCCAGCACTTCGGCGACTTCCGCGGTCACGGATGCCGGCGATCCGCCCTCTGCACGGGCACGCTCGGTGGTGATCCCGTGAATGGCGGCCGCTTCCGCGGGAATGGGTATTTCCGGATTGGCCAGCCACTCATGGTGCTGCAGCGTGTCACCCCTGCCGTTGACCAGAATGATGGACGCGGTGACTATCCGCGCGGTCTGCGGGTCCCGGCCCGTGGTCTCCAAATCGAAGGCGGCCCGGGGGAGTTCATGCCAGCTGTTCATGCATCAAACGTACCGGCGGGCACCGACAATCCCGGAATTGGCGGGGTGTGCCGCGGCCTCGGTACCCTACTGGATATGCAGGCGGAGTATGCGGATGCGGTGCTGTCAGTAGCGGATCTCATTCCGTCCGGCCAGGTGCTGTCCTACGGCGACATAGCCGAACTGCTCGGAACAGGCGGCCCCCGCCAGGTCGGTGCGGTGATGTCCGCCCGCGGATCGGAGGTCTGCTGGTGGCGGGTACTGCGTGCCTCCGGTCAGCCGCCCCGGTGCCACGGCGGGCAGGCATGGGAACACTACCGGCGGGAGGGCACCCCTGTTCGGGGAACGGCCGACGACGGCGGCAACGGTTACCGGGTGCTGATCGGTACGGCGCGCTGGCAGCCGACGGAGGAGCAGTGGAGGTTCCTTGATGAGCTCCGGAACCGGCTTCGCCAGGCTGCGGATCCCGTACCCGGCGCCGCACCACACGCGGGTTCGGCGGATAACAGGAATGTCAGTGGGTCATGATGAAGTGGAGCCATGAGCGTTAAACTCCAACTCGTTTCACCGGCTGCTGCTGCAGCCGGTGCCCCGCAGCTCAGTGCTGACCAGCAGGCCGTGGTGGACCTTCCCGCCGGAAGCGGTCCGGTGCTGGTGCTCGGGGCACCTGGAACGGGTAAATCCACCGTCCTGGTGGAAGCCGCCGTCGCCCGCATCGAACGGGACGGGCTGGATCCCGCGAACCTGTTGATGCTCGCTCCGACCCGGCTTGCCGCGGCGGGGCTGCGCGATGCACTGTCCGCGCGGCTGCAGGGAACACTAAGCACCGCTCCGGCGCGGACCTGGGCGTCCTACGCCTTCGACCTGATCCGCCGCGCCAAGACCGAAGGTAGGCTCCCGTACCTCACCCGTGCGCCGAAACTTCTCTCCGGTGCCGAACAGGACGTGATCATCAAGGAACTGCTGGCCGGACACGGGCAGCATGGCGTTCCGCAGCTGCCGTGGCCCGAGAGCCTGGACCTTGCTTTGGGCACCCGCGGGTTCCGGCAGGAAATCCGTCAGCTTTTCGACCGGGTCATCGAATACGGCATTTCCGCCCAGGAGCTGCGGGAACTCGGACAACGGTACGGCCGCCCCGACTGGGTGGCGGCGGGAGACCTCTATGCCGAGTACCGCGATGTCCTGGACCTGCGGATGCCGGAGTCCTTCGACCCGGCGGGCATCATTACCTCCGCGCTAAACATCCTGCGCTCCGATCCGGAGTTCCTGGCCGCCGAGCAGGACCGCCAGCAACTGGTGCTGGTGGATGACCTGCAGGAAGCCAACCCCGCCATCCACAGCCTCTTCGCACTTCTGGCCGGCACGGGGGATTCCGTGGCCACGGCGTGCCCGGACACTGTGGTCCAGGGCTTCCGCGGTGCCCGCCCGGACCTGGTGGGCAAGCTGGGCAACCGTTTCCCCGGCGGTATTCAAACGCACGTCCTCACTACTTCGCACCGGCTGACCGGTGAACTGGCCGGGGCCTGGACCCGGACCGCCGCACGCATATCCGTGGTGGGGTCACTGCCGTCCTACCGCACTGCGGTTGCCGATGCCCGGTTCCCGTTCCACAAGGCAGCCGCAGGCCCTGCGGCTGCCGGCGCCGCGGACCTGCCCGAAGCTGCGGATCCGGCCCGAACTCCGGATCTGCCCGATTCCGGGGACGAAGCACCCGCTCCCGCCCTGGTCCCCGCCGCCGAAGCCCACGTCGTGGATTCGCCCATGCATGAGCAACGCTATGTTGCCCAGCGGATCCTCGAAGCCCAGCTGCTGCAGGGGCGCTCGCTGGAGGACATGGCAGTGATCGTCCGGACCGGTGCGCAGCTGGCCGCACTGCAGCGTTATCTCTCGGGCCAGGGAATTGAGGTCAAGGTTCCGGTTGCCGAAAAGGCGGTCCGCGACGAAGCCGCCGTCCGTCCGCTGCTGGACGCCTTCGCCGTCGTCCTCGATCCGGACCTGCTGACGCCGGTACTTGCTGTTTCACTGCTGACCTCCCGCATCGGCGGTGCCAGCACCCTGGAACTGCGCCGGCTGCGGCAGGCGCTGCGGCGCGAGGAACTCAGCGGCGGCGGCGGGCGCACCAGCGACGTGCTCCTGGTGGAATCGCTGCTGGACCCGGAATCGTCGTCAGGGCTGGCGCTTGCCGGCCTGCAATGGGATGCCCGAACCGCGGCCCGGCGCATCGCCGGAATGCTCATCGCCGGACGGAAGGCAGCAGCAGAACCCGGGGCCACCGCGGAAACAGTTCTCTGGGCGCTCTGGTCAGCATCGGGCTGGTCCAAAAAATGGGCCGAGACGGCGCTGGCGGGCGGTCCCGCCGCGTCCCGTGCGGACCGGGACCTGGACGCCATCATGGCCCTGTTCCAGACTGCTGAACGCTACGTCGACCAGCTGCCGGGCTCCACTCCTGCACAGTTCCTGGATTACCTCACGAGCTCGGAGCTGCCGATGGATACGCTGGCTGCCCGGGCCCAGCGCCGGGAAGCGGTGGAACTGCTTACTCCCGCCAGCGCGGCAGGACGTGAGTGGCCAATGGTCATAGTGGCCGGGATCCAGCAGGATGTTTGGCCCAACCTGCGGTTGCGCGGGGAACTGCTGGGAAGCGGGGAACTGGTGGCGGCGGTGGAGCACGGAGACAGCTTCCGGGCCCACCGCGACCCGCTGACCCTGATGCAGTCCATCCGCTTTGATGAGCTGCGCAGTTTTTCCACTGCCATCTCGCGGGCAACAGAGGTACTGATCTGTACCGCGGTGTCCTCCGAGGACGAACAGCCTTCGCAGTTCCTGGACCTGGTGGCGCCGCTGGAACCGGGCGCCGAGAAACGCGCACGCACCGAGGTACTGCGGCCCAGCACGCTGCGCTCGCTGGTGGCGGAACTGCGCAGGTACGCCCAGCAGCCCGACGCCGACCGGGGTGCGGCGGATGAAGCGGTGTACCGGCTGGGCACCATGCTCAATCACCAGGTTCCCGTTCCGGGCGCGCACCCTGATTCGTGGTGGGGCCTGGCGTCGCAGTCCACGGACGAGCCGATCCTCCCGCCGGATGCCCCGATCCCCGTGTCCCCTTCCAAGGTCGATGCCGTCCTGAAGTCGCCGCTGAGCTGGTTCGTTTCCGCAGCGGGTGGTGAGCAGGCGACGGATTTTGCCCGCTCACTGGGGACGCTGGTGCACGCCATTGCCCAGGACATGCCCGACGCCGCAGGCAGCGAATACGTAGCCGAGCTGCAGAAGCGCTGGCCGTCGCTGGGCATGAAGGAGAATTGGGAAGGCCAGATGGACTTCCACCGGGCCGAGACAATGGTCCGCAAGCTCGCCGAATACGTGATCAGCATGCGCCGCAGCGGACGGTCCCTGGCCGGCGTGGAACAGGACTTCGAGGTGGAGCTGCCGGTGGAGATCAACGGTGCCGAACGTACGGCCCTGCTCCGCGGCCAGATTGACCGGTTGGAGAAAGACGCTGACGGACGGCTGTTCATTGTGGACCTGAAAACGGGCAAGTCTGCGCCGAAAAAGGATGACCTTGCGGGCCATCCGCAGCTGGCGGCCTATCAGGAGGCTATCCGTGAGGGTGCCTTCCCGGAGGCATCACAGGCCCCCGGCGGTGCGGCGCTGGTGCAGCTGGGTACCACCAACAAGGGCGTTTCCGTCCAGGAGCAGCCACCGCTGGATCCGGAGGATACCTCGGCACGTGACATGGTCCGGGAGGCCGCCCGGCTGATGTCGGCAGCGTTCTTCGAAACGGTTCACGATCCCGGCCGCAGCGGGTTCGGCGGCAACGGCTGCCGGCTGCCGGAAATCTGTCCATTGTGTGCTGAAGGAAAGCAGGTCACTGAATGAGTGCCGTCACTGACGAGGGCTCCAGCGGAGCGCCGGAGGCTGCACAGGCGCCGAAGTACAGCGCCCGCGAGCTTGCCGAACTGCTGCACACCGATCCCCATTCCTCGGTGCAGTACCCCACACCGGACCAGATCGGCATTATCGAAGGTCCGCTGGAGCCCCTGCTGGTGATCGCCGGCGCCGGGTCCGGGAAAACCAAAACCATGGCCGACAGGGTGGTCTGGCTCGTGGCCAACGGGCTGGTCCGGCCGGAACAGATTCTGGGCGTGACCTTCACCCGGAAAGCGGCGGGCGAACTCGCCAGCAGGATCAGGGGACGCCTGAACCTGCTGTACCGGCAGCTGGACGGGGCCGAGGGGCAGGCCGGAGACAACGGGGAACCAGGTCCCGGCGGTGACGAGCGCCTGGACCCCAGCGTTTCGACCTACCACTCCTACGCCAACGGAATCGTCAACGACTACGGTCTGCGGATCGGGGTGGAACGTGATTCGGTGATGCTCGGCGGTGCCCAGGCCTGGCAGCTGGCCAACGAAGTGGTGGAAGCCTACTCCGGCGAATACGACCATTTCACTGCCGCGAAATCCACCCTGGTCAATGCCGTCCTGCAAATGGCGGGGGAGTGCTCCGAGCATCTGCGCACACCAGCCGAGGTGCGGGCCGAGCTTCAGACGCACGTAGATGCGGTTTCTGCGCTGCCGTATCACTTCGGCAAACCCAAGGAGCCCACGCAGGCTGCCCGGAAGCTGCTCAACCGGCTGCGTACGCGCATCACGGTAACGGAAGTGGTGGAAGCGTACCGGCGGGCCAAAGCCGAGCGCCGGCAGCTGGACTTCGGTGATCTGGTGGAGCTTGCTGCCAGGATTGCCGCCACCATTCCCGAAGCAGTGGAAATGGAACGTGCCAAATACAAGGTGGTCCTGCTGGACGAATTCCAGGACACTTCCCACGCGCAGATGGTGCTCTTCTCCAGCCTGTTCGGTGACGGCCGGGCCGTGACGGCCGTAGGCGACCCGCACCAGTCCATCTACGGTTTCCGTGGCGCCTCCGCCGGCCAGCTGGGGACGTTCCGCGAGAAGTTCCCGCTGATAGGCGAACACCGCAGGGACCTGGCGCCGCTCGCGAACCTGTCAGTGGCCTGGCGTAACTCCACATCCGTGCTGGCCGCCGCCAACACGGTTGCCGGGCAGCTCAACGATGCTGCCCCCTGGCTGAAACACCAGCGGCTCCCGAACGTGCCCGCACTCGAAGCCAAGCCGAACGCGCCGGTCGGCGAAGTCTATTTGGGGCGCTACCTGTGCGACGTATCGGTGGAACCGGGCAAGGGCAACCCGGAACGGATTCTCGGAGAAGCTGAAGCCGTGGCAGAGCAGGTGGCCTACCACCGGGAGCGGTTCTTCGAACGCGATGAGCGGAACCAGGGGGTCCGGCCGACCGTGGCTGTGCTGTGCCGCGGACGGAAGCAGTTCGAACCCATTCGGAAGGAACTGGAACTGCGCGGCATTCCCGTGCAGATCGTTGGACTCGGCGGACTGCTGTCAACACCGGAAGTCGTGGACCTCCTGGCTGTCCTGCGGGTGCTGGGCGATCCGGGGCGTTCGGACTCGATGCTGCGTATCCTGGCCGGGGCGCGCTGGCGTCTGGGCCCGGCAGATCTGATGGCGCTGGCTGATTGGTCCCGGCACCTGGTCCGGGTCCGGGAACGGGCAGTGCGGGTGGCCGATGCTGCGGAGATTCACGGTCCGGACGAAGCGCCGGACCTCGTGGTGGAGGCCGATCTCGTGGAGGCAGGGAGCCTTGTGGAAGCTGTGGATTCCCTGCCGCGGCCCGGCTGGGTTTCCAATGCGGGCCGGTCCCTTTCCGAAGAGGGCCTGCGCAGGCTGACAGTGCTGCGTGATGAACTGCGGGACCTGCGCGGGTTTGTGGGCGAGGACCTGACCACACTGATCGGGGAAGTGGAGCGGCGGATCCTGCTGGACATTGAAGTGGCGGCCAAGCCCGGTGTCACGCTGCACGAATCCCGCCGCAACCTGGACGCCTTCATTGACGCTGCAGCCACGTTCAGTTCTGCTGCGGAACGGGTGGACCTGGCCGCGTTCCTGGCCTGGCTGGAAGCCGCCGACAGTGAGGAAAACGGCCTGCCCGTCACGCCGCTGGAACCCAGCCGCGAAGCGGTGCAGCTGCTCACCGTCCACGCCTCCAAGGGCTTGGAATGGGACATTGTGGTTGTCCCCGGCCTGAATGAAGCATCCTTCCCCAGCGATAAGGATTCACGCTGGAGCAGCGGCGACGCGGCCGTGCCCTGGACCCTTCGGGGGGACAGCCTGGACCTGCCGCAGTGGGAATGGGACCAAATTGACCAGAAGACCTGGCTGGAGAGCGAAAAGCTCTTCAGCGAAGATGCGAAGGGGCACGCAGAGCGGGAGGAACGCCGGCTTGCCTACGTGGCCTTCACGCGCGCCAAATCGGTGCTGATCTGCACTTCCTCCGCCTGGGGCGGCGGACGCTCCAAACCGCTGGCACCATCCCGGTACCTAAGGGACCTCTATGACCTGGAGCAGGAGGGCGCAGCCGGTTACCGGCTCCTGCAATGGGTCAGTCCCGAGGAAGAAGGGACCGAGAACCCGGCGAACGCTGAAGCGGAACGGGCGCGCTGGCCGCTGGATCCGCTGGGAGCGCGCCGCCCGCGGATGGAAGCGGCGGCCCGGTCCGTCCTGGCTGCTGCGGAGCGGCAGGCCGCTGACCGTGCCTTGTCCCCGGACGGCGCGGATGTCCCGGTGCCGGACGGCCGCTGGGGGCGGGAAACGGAGCTGCTGCTGGCTCGGCACCGGCCGCCGAATGAAGTGGTGCAGGTGGAACTCCCCGCCCACATCTCGGCGTCCATGCTGGTGGACCTGAAGGATGATCCGGCTGAGGTGACCCGTCAGCTTCGGCGTCCGGTTCCCCGCCAGCCCGGTATGGCCGCCCGCAAGGGCACCGCTTTCCACGCCTGGGTGGAGGAGTTCTTCGGTAGCAGCGGCATGCTGGATATCGACGAGTACCCCGGGGCTGCCGACGCATACGTGGATGAGGCGTACCAGCTCGAGGACATGATGGCGACCTTCGAGGCATCCGAATGGGCGCAGCGGACGCCCGCCTATATTGAGGTTCCGGTGGAAACCAAGGTGAACGCCGTGGTTGTCCGAGGGCGTATCGACGCGGTTTTCCAGGACGCCGACGGCACCTGGGACCTGATCGACTGGAAAACCGGTGCCCCGCCGTCGTCCTCGAAGCTGGACGTCCGCGCCGTGCAGCTGGCCGTGTACCGGCTTGCCTGGTCCCGGCTGAAGGGTGTGGCGTTGGAGAAGGTCCGCGCCGCGTTCTATTACGTGGCGGCGGACAAACTTATCCGGCCGTTCAACCTGGCCGGGGAAGCCGAGCTGGAGCGCATCATCGGTGAGGCAGCGAAGACCCCGTCCGCCGGATTCTGACCCGGCGGACAGGGTGGCTGGGGCTTTCGCCTACGGGACTGCCCGCCGGAGGGTGGCGTAGGACGTCAGCGCAAGAAGCGCTCCGGCAGCAAGCACCCAGCCGGCGAGGGAGAGCGGTGTCAGTTCCATGATCCAGGCACCCACTGACGGCCAGGCGTCCTGCCAGGTGATCAGGGCGATGACTCCCAGCAGCACTGCCCCGACTCCGACCAGAGCCGTGGTCAGGCCGACGGTCCGCCACCGCTTGTAGATTGTCGAACTCCAGAAGCCCGCCAGGAACAACAGGATGGTGACTGCGAAGTAGAACAGGATCTGGGTGTACCAGGCGCCGTCCGCAATCCACGGGATGGCGAAGATGGCTCCGCCCATGCCCCACCCGTCGGTGGCCTGCTCGATCAGCCCCAGGATCCAGTACACAACTGCCAGTACCAGGGCCACACCGGCGAACAGCCCCACGGTCCCCATGTAGAAGGAACGCCGGCTGGCACTCATGGCCTGGGAGAAAGGGAAGAGCAGTGTCATGGCTTGGATGCCGAGTGCAAAGAAATACCACATCACGGCCTGCCCGGAGCCTGAAATGACGGTGGTGGCGTCATCAGGGACCATGGCGAAGATGGCCAGGGAAATCAATGTTGAGGCCACGAGGATGATGAGCGGGGTCCACAGGTAGATCCACTTGTTGGTCAGCTGCATCCTTGCAACGGCTAGTGACTGGTTCATTTGAACGCCTCCAGGCTAGGTGCGCCGGTGCCGGGTTTCTCCAGGCCATCGGGTTGCAGGGATTTCCTGACAACGAGTTGCTGCAGGGACACGGGTGTCAGCTGCAGTCCGAGTTCGGCGGCTTCCCGGCGCTCGCCGTCGTCCATTCGGTGCTCCAGGGTCAGCGACACGAGCGATCCCAGGGATTCGCGGTGCAACACCGTCCGGCCGGAAGCGAAGGCCTCCACGACTTCCGCCGTTCCGGTCACGGTGATGGCACTGCCCCGGATGTTCTCGGCGTCATCGTCCAGGACTATCCGGCCGTCGTCGATCACGATGATGTGTTCCAGCAGATTGGCCACCTCATCGATCAGATGTGAGGAAAGCAGGATGGTGCGCGGGTGTTCGGCAAAGTCCTGAACCAGCCGGTCATAGAAGATCTGGCGGGCAACGGCGTCGAGGCCCAGATAGGGTTCGTCGAAAAACGTGATGTCTGCGCGCGAAGCCAGTCCGAGGATCACGCCGACGGCGGAGAGCTGGCCGCGGGAAAGTTTCTTGATCCGGCGCTTCAACGGGAGGTGAAAGTCTTCCGCGAGGGAGGCGGCGTATCCGGCGTCCCAATTGGGGTAGAACAGCCGGGCCGACGCGAAGGCATTCGCGGCCGTGAAGTCATCCGGATACTTCTGCGACTCGCGGACAAAGCACAGCCTGCGCAGCACCCGCTCATTTTCGAAGGGGTGTTCCCCAAAGACCCGCACCTCACCCGCGGACTCAAACCCCTGGGCGGTCAGGATCGACATCAGCGTGGTTTTACCGGCCCCGTTGCGGCCGAGCAGCCCGTAAATCCGGCCGCCGGAAATGCTCAGGTTCACATTGTCGAGCGCTAGCTGGTCCCGGTAGCGGCGTGTCAGGTTCCGGGTTTCTATCACGTTCTCGGTGCCGGCGGTCATGGCGCCATGCTCCCTTCGGTGTCGGCGGTGCTGCGGTGGATTAAGCCGGAGAGCTGCTCGTCATCGATCCCGAGCCTCCGGGCTTCGAGAGTCAGCGGACGGACATACTGCTGATAGAACTGCTCGCGGCGCTTCTTCAGAACGGCTTCCCGGGCGCCGGGGGCAACAAACATGCCGATGCCGCGGCGCTTGTAGAGGATGCCTTCATCGACCAGGAGGTTGATCCCCTTGGCTGCGGTTGCCGGGTTGATCCGGTAGAAGGCGGCGAACTCGTTGGTGGACGGCACTTGGCTTTCCTCTCTGAGGATTTCGTCAAGGATGTCGCCTTCGACGCGTTCTGCGATCTGCTGGAAGATCGGCCTGCTGTCATCAATCAAAGCGGCTCCTGCGCTGGGTACCCGGGATCGAACACGAATCCCGCCCGGGTGGTTATTTGGTTCATTACTTGTGTAACTAACCATAGGACCATTGTCTGGTTGAGGCAAGACTCCTGCCCCACGGGTTTTCGGCAGGCGTCACCGCACAGCAGAAGTCTCTGGGCAGCAAGAGTCTCAGGGCAGCAAAAGTCTCAGCAGCAAAAGTCTTAGGGCAGCAAAAAAGGTGCCCCGCCGGGGCGGGGCACCTTTTAGTGGAGGATCCGGCGGACTACTTGTCCGGGACCGGAGCCAGGGGCAGGGACGTGGTGGCAGGGCCGGCAGGGCCGGGCTTACCCGCCGTGCCGTCGCCGTCTTCCGGGCTGCCCGGCTCCGCCGTATCCCCGAGCCTGTTCTTCGGTTTGCGTGCGGTGTCTGCGTCGGCGGCGATCTTTTCTTCGTCGCCGGTGTCCCCGGCGGGTGAGGATCCGGCCTTGTCCTGTTCCGCCGGGTCCGTGTCCGCTTCCGCGGCGTCAGGTGCCGTAGTATCCGGTGCTGTCGTTTCGGGTTCCGTGCCATCAGCGCGGGCCGGCAGCGCAATGACCTCGGCCAGGGGTTCATCCGATCCGGCGGTTTTCCCGGCGGAGGTGTCCTCGCCGGGAGCATCCGGGCGGGTGATCGCGGGAGCGGAGTCCGGCGCTATCGGGGCGACCGTTACCTTGGCCTTCCCCTTCGAAGCAACGGAGGTTTCGACGCCGGTGGTCCCGGTGGTGGAGGCAGGGCGTTCCGCCGTGGAGGCGGCCGCCGGTGAAGACTCCGATGCAGGGGTTACCGTTCCCTCCGGCCGGGCGACCGAAGCGCGTGCCTCTGCTGCCCGGGCCTGCCCCGAGCGTTTGTCGGCGGCTTCCTGGGCACGCACGTCCTCTTCCAGGGTGCGGAGCATCTCCACGGCTTCGTCCACCATGGCGTCATTCTCCGCGGCAACGCCGCGCACCAGCCACTGGGCCAGGGCAAACTCGGCGGACAGGGCGGCACGGCGGATCAGGTGCGGATCCTCCGGATCCTTGCCGGCTTCGAGATAGGCCTCATGCACGTTCCGGGTGAAGCCTGGATCATTGGCGGCAATCAGCCAGGCGAAGTCGTCAGCCGGGTCGCCGACGCGAAGATCCGTCCAGCCGGTAACGGCACTGACCCGCTCGCCGGTGAGCAGGATGTTGTCTTCATGCAGGTCACCGTGAACCACTGTTGGCTTGAACCGCCAGAGCGAGACATCCTCGAGGGCATGTTCCCAGCGCCGCAGCAGCACGGAGGGGATCTTTCCGGTGGTGGCGGCCTGGTCCAACTCGTTCAGCCGGCGCTGGCGGAATTCATTGGCACTGTAGCTGGGAAGGTCCGCCTTGGTAACCAGGTCGCGGGGGAGGGCGTGGACGGCGGCCATGGCCCGTCCGATCTCCGCCGCCACGGACTTTCCGGCAGTCATCAGCTGATCGATACTGCGCGTGGCTCCGGGCAGATGGGAATAAACGAACGTGCACAGCTCGCCCTGACGGACAGTTCCGGCAACATAGGGAAGCGCAAACGGCAATTCAGCCCGGACCGCAGGCACGAAGGTGCGCAGCACCAGCAGCTCGGTTTCCAGCCGCATGCTGGCTTCGAGGTGCTTGGGGGACCGGACGCGCCACCGGCGCCCGGCATCGTCAACCAGCAGCGCGGCGTCGAAATCCGCGGCGTCGTCGGGGGAACCGGCAACGCCGGTGGGGGTCAGCCCTGGGACGGCAGCGCTGGCCATTGCAGCCAATTCCATGGGGGTCCGTTTCACATCTTCAACCGTATGGGCAGATGTGTCCCGAATAACCATTGTGCGGCGGCGAGTCGCCCAAACCGTGAGGA
Organism: Arthrobacter zhangbolii; assembly: GCF_022869865.1. Lineage (NCBI taxonomy): Bacteria > Bacillati > Actinomycetota > Actinomycetes > Micrococcales > Micrococcaceae > Arthrobacter > Arthrobacter zhangbolii. The sequence continues at coordinate 2,565,926 of NZ_CP094984.1, read as the reverse complement.
AAACCTCAGGCCGGGTAGTGCCCTGCGGCCCAACTACAGTTTCGGGGGGAGTAGTCAGTACGGTGGTGGTATGAGTATCCCGGCACCGGCAGCAGAAGTTTCCCCCCTGGGCTTGTTACCGCTGGCCCGGACAGCCGTGGACCGCGGCTCCGCGCGACGCGTCGCCCCTGACCTTTTCGAGAAAATCCGCGGTGCGGCCGGAACCCGGGTTATGTACTTCGCCCAGGGCAGGACGCTCGTCCGGGACTCCGTACTGGTTCTGCAGGAGCCGCCTGAAACCGGTTTCGGCGAGGTGCCCGTCTATCTTGGCCGCACGCTGGAGGCAGCGCAGGTGCCGCTGGGGACCGACGTCGTGCTGGTAACACTGGCCGAGCCCGATCCTGCGCTCGCGGTAGACGGCGCAGCCTGGGTAAGCCTTCGTCATGCGGCCACGGAACTCGGTGCCCTGGATGCGGGCCTGTTCGTGGAGGCCGCGGCCATCGCGAACTGGCACGCGGGGCACACCCACTGTCCGCGCTGCGGCGCCGGAACCGTTCCGGAGCAGGGCGGCTGGGTCCGCCGCTGTCCCGAGGACGGCAGCTCGCATTTCCCGCGCACCGACCCGGCCATCATCGTCTCCGTTATCGACGCCCAGGACCGGATCCTGCTCGGTTCCGCGGCAGCCTGGCCCGGCAACCGCTATTCCACGCTCGCCGGTTTCGTGGAACCGGGCGAGTCGCTGGAGGCGGCGGTGATCCGTGAGGTGGAGGAGGAGTCGGGTGTGGTTGTCCACTCCCCGCAGTACCTCGGTTCCCAGCCGTGGCCGTTCCCGTGTTCACTGATGCTCGGGTTTACTGCCCGGGCCGGGGATTCCGTGGCGCAGGCCGACGGCGTGGAGATGTCCGATGTCCGCTGGTTCAGCCGCACCGACCTTGCCGACGCCGTGTCCAGCGGCGAAATTACCATTGCCGGCCCCATCTCCATCGCCCGGAACCTGATCGAGCGCTGGTACGGCGGGCCCATCACCGAACCGGAGGCCAACGCCCGCGCATGAGCAGCGAATCACCCGAAGCACGCATCCTGTCCGGCCTCGACGACGAGCAGCGGGCAGTGGCCACCACCCTGACCGGCCCGCTCTGCGTCCTGGCCGGTGCCGGTACCGGCAAAACCCGTGCCATCACCCACCGGATGGCCTACGGGGTGGCCACAGGCGTCTATAAACCGCAGCAGGTCCTGGCCGTGACCTTCACGGCGCGGGCGGCGGCGGAAATGCGTACCCGGCTGCGTGACCTCGGCGCCCACGGCGTCCAGGCCAAAACCTTCCACGCCGCAGCGCTCAAGCAGCTGCAGTACTTCTGGCCGCACACTGTTGGCGGAGCCCTGCCGGGGCTGCTGGACCACAAGGCACAAATCATCGCCGAAGCAGCCCGCAGGCTTCGGCTGTCCACGGACCGGGCCGCCATCCGCGACGTGGCCGCGGAAATCGAGTGGGCCAAGGTCTCCATGCTCACACCGGACAGTTATGTCCGTGCAGCTGCTGACCGTGAGCCCCCGGCTGGGTTTGACCTCACGGCCATTTCACGCATTTTCCAGTCCTATGAGGACGTGAAAGTGGACCGGAACATCATCGATTTCGAGGACGTCCTGCTGATTATGGTGGGCATCCTCCAGGAGGACGAGCGGGTCGCTGCCATGGTGCGGGACCAGTACCGGCACTTCGTGGTGGACGAATACCAGGACGTTTCCCCGCTGCAGCAGCGGCTCCTTGACCTGTGGCTCGGTGCCCGCGACGAGTTGTGCGTGGTGGGCGATTCAAGCCAGACCATTTACTCCTTCACCGGTGCCACGCCCCGGCACCTGCTTGAGTTCACCAAGCGCTTCCCGAACGCCGACGTCGTCAAACTGGTCCGTGACTACCGTTCCACTCCCCAGGTGGTGGGGCTGGCAAACCGGATCCTTGCAGCGCGTACGGCCGAGGGGGAGCGCAACCGGAACGCTCCGTCCTGGCCCACACCGCTGGAGCTCGTGGCACAGCGTCCGGCCGGGCCGGAACCCACCTTCACCGAGTGCGCCGACGACGAGGCAGAGGCCGCGCATGTCGCCTCCTCCATCAAGGCCCTGATAGCCCAGGGAGTCCAGGCCAGCGAAATCGCGGTCCTTTTCCGCACCAACGGACAGTCGCAGGCCTATGAGCAGGCCCTGGCCTCCGCGGGGATCGGCTACCAGCTGCGCGGCGGTGAAAGGTTCTTCGCCCGGCGCGAGGTCCGCGACGCGGTCCTGCAGCTGCGGGCGGCATCCCGGTCCGTGGGCAACGAACCGGTGCCGCAGCTGGTGCGGGACATCCTGGCCTCGCTCGGCTACACACCGGAGGCACCGGCGGGCGGCGGAGCCACCCGGGAACGCTGGGAGTCACTGGCTGCCCTGGTGGCGCTGGCCGAGGAACTGCAGGTAACCCGTACCCGTGACCCGGACAGCATCTTCACCATGCAGGATTTCGTGGCCGAGCTGGAGGAACGGGCGGCAGCGCAGCACGCCCCCCGGGTCCAGGGCGTCACGCTTGCCTCCCTGCACTCCGCCAAGGGTCTGGAATGGGACGCGGTGTACCTGGTGGGGCTCAGCGAAGGACTGATGCCGATCTCCTTTGCCGACACCGCTGAGGCCGTTGATGAGGAACGCAGGCTCCTGTACGTGGGCATCACACGTGCCCGTGAGCATCTGGCACTGTCCTGGTCCACGGCGCGGACGCCGGGCGGCCGTGCCAACCGGAAACCGTCCAGGTTCCTCGACGGGCTGCGTCCGCGCACCGAGCGTGACACTGTCCGGACGGCGGGCCCGGCGAAGCAGCCCAGGCGCAAGGTCACCGGGCCGGCAAAATGCCGCAGCTGCGGGGCTCTGCTCACCACCGGCGCCGAACGCAAGGTGGGCCGCTGCGGTGACTGCCCGGTGACCTATGAAGAAGCGACCTTTGAGGCTTTGCGGGAGTGGCGCCGGGAAGCGGCGCAGGAGGCCGGGATCCCCGCTTTTGTTGTGTTCACCGATGCGACCCTGGTGGCCATTGCCGAAGACCGCCCGCCGTCATTGAACCGGCTGGCAACGCTGCCCGGCGTCGGTCCGTCGAAGCTGGAGCGCTACGGCGAGGCGGTGCTGCAGGTACTCTCCCAGGGCACCGACTCCTAGGCTGCATGCCCCGGCCGCCCGGCACGGGTTTCGCGGTGCTGCAGCCGGCACCCGCAGGCCGGGTGGTAGTCCAGTTCCTGCAGCCGCGAAAAGCCGTCCGAGGTACGCAGTGACAGGACTGCGGAGAGCAGGGCGGGCTGGTTGATGCCGTCGAGGAAGACCAGGGCCGCCAGGGATGCCGCTCCCGCCGCGAGGGCCGCGCCTGCCGCTTCCTCACCTTCGGGGATGGCACACTCCGCGTTCCCGGCGGGACTCCGGACAGGACCCGCGCCTGAGCGTTGCCTGTCCTGGCCGGCGAGGGCCTCGACCGCCGCGTACCAGCCCGGGTCCGAGTCCGCGCGCCGCCGGTCCAGGCATTCCAGGCACGGCGTTGCTCCCGGCACCAGCAGCGGGCCGACATCCCAGCCGGTTTCGTTGACGGACAGGAGGAGGCTGGGCACGCCGGGCGACGTCCCCGGTTCGCTGCCTCGGGGAACGGCCCCCACAGCCCTCACCGTCACCGCGAGATCCACTGCCCGGGGCTCCGTGCGCTCCCCGCCATCGGTGACCGTCAGCACCTGCTGGGTGGGATCAATCCGGAACAGATGCCGCTTAACCGCTGCAGCCCGGTTCATCCCGATATCCGTCACCGCATAGGCGGTGCCCACATCGGCAGGGGCCACCACGGCAGGATCGCGCAGGAGCAGCCGGCCTACCCCTGCGGTGGCGAGCGTACGGGCCAGCAGTGCCCCGGCGCGGCCGAGACCGTCAATAAAAACCGTTGCCTGCGACCGGCGTCGGACGGGTTCCTCGCCATTGATGCCATAGGCAGCGGAAAGGCGCCGGCCATCGGGAGCCAGGCGTTCGGAACGCAGCGAAGGAACCGGCGGGGCAGAGACCTCATGCGGGACCAGAAGGGGGCGGAGCGCCTCTATCAGTGCTGCTGCCCGCTCCCGGGGCACCCGCAGCGCGGACGCAGCAGCGGCTTCCGTACCGTCGGGCACCCCGCCGCGAAGCGCTCCCAGGAAGGCAACATCGGCATCCTGGAGATTGCGCAGGAGCAAGGAACCGGAGCCTATCCCCAGCTGCCTGGCCCGCGGCGAAATGTTGAGTACATGGATTCCCGGATTGATGCGCATGGTCTGCTCCCTGCGGTGTGCACGACGCCGCCCCCAGCCGGCCCAACTGCAGACCATGCTGGCACGCGGGCCCGCGGGGCCGGCGGTTATCCACAGGCTGCAGGGCCGTCAGGGCGGGAGGTTAGGCTTGAAACATGCCTTCCCCGTCCCGGACCGCCGACGCCTCGATACCGGCAACCACCACTAGCGGAATCCCCATCCAGGTACGCCGATCCGCCCGCCGCAAGCGCACCGTGAATGCGGTTTTCCGGGACGGTGTGGCATTGGTGTCCATCCCGGCACACTTCTCCGCCGCGCAGGAAGCCGAGTGGGTGCAGCGTATGGTCGCACGGCTCGAACAGCGTGTTTCCACGGAACCCGATGAGGCCGCCAGCGAAAACGACCTGATGCGCCGGGCAGCCGAACTATCCAGCCGCTATCTCTCCGGGCACGCACGGCCTGCATCCGTGCGGTGGGTCAGTAACCAGAACTCCCGCTGGGGATCGGCCACGCCCGGCCGGGGCACCATCCGGCTGTCAGACAAGCTGAAGGGGATGCCGCAATGGGTGGTGGACTACGTGCTGCTCCACGAACTGGCCCACCTCCTGGTCCCGTCACACGGCCCGGCCTTCTGGCGGCTGCTGGAAAACTATCCGCAGACGGAAACGGCGAAGGCGTTCCTCTCGGGAGCCGCCTTTGCCAGTTCACGCGGACTTAAGGGGGAAATGGGGGAGGACTAGCGCAATGCCCCTGCGGGCGCTGCACCAGTCCTCCATCATTCCGCCCGGTTGACGGCCGGAACAGGTTAGTTGGAACCCGGCTTCCCGGGTTCGTCGGTCCCGTCGGTTCCGTCGCCGGCCCCGCCGTCGTCGTCATTCCGGGATCCGCCCTCAGGAACGGTTCCTTCACCGGCGGTCCCGTCAGTGCTTTCACCGGAAGACGCGTCGGTGGGCTTGTCCGTCTCCTCCGGAGTATCAAAGCCGCCGTCAAGCAGGCGCTTCAGCGCGGCATCGACGTCGGAGTCAGCTGCTTCGATGAGCTGGCGCCGCTTGCCGAAGCCCTTGGGATCGTCCAGGTCCTCGGACGTCGGCAGCAGGTCCGGATGCTCCCACACGGCGTCGCGGCCTTCGATTCCGCGTTCTTCGGTCAGGTGCGCCCAGAGGGCTGCGGCATCCCGCAGGCGGCGCGGCCGCAGTTCCAGGCCCACCAGCGAGGCGAAGGTGTGCTCGGCAGGTCCGCCGCTGGCACGGCGCCGGCGGATCATCTCACGCAGCGCGCCCGCGGAAGGAAGATTGGCGGTGGCCGCTGCAGTGACCTCGTCCACCCACCCCTCCACCAGGGCCAGGGCGGTTTCCAGACGTTCCAGTGCAGCTTCCTGCGCCTGGGTCCGCTGCGGCTGGAATACGCCCCCGGACAGCGCCGACTGGATGGATTCCGGATTGGCGGGATCGATGTCGCGGGCAGCTTCCTCGATCTTGGAAATATCAATGTGGATGCCGCGCGCATAGCTCTCAATGGCACCGAAAAGGTGGGCAGTCAGCCAGGGGGCGTGCGCAAACAGGCGGGCATGGGCGGCTTCACGGACCGCGAGGTAGAGCCGGATTTCCGCTTCGGGAACGTCCAGTCCTTCGCCGAAGGCGGCAACATTGGCCGGCAGCAGGGCCATGGTTCCGGACGCCAGCGGCAGCCCGATGTCGGTGGAGCTGACCACTTCCTTGGACAGGGCGCCTACCGCCTGGCCGAGCTGCATGCCGAACATTGCACCGCCCATGTTGGCGAGCATCGAGGAGGCTCCGCCCATCATGGACTTCATTTCCTCCGGCATCTGGGTGGTGATGGCGTTGGAGAGTGCTTCGGAGATGCTTACGGCCACGGGCTCCGTGAGCCGGCGCCAGGAATCCATGGTGGCTTCAACCCACTCCGCGCGGGACCATGCCCGGCCGAGGGTGGACGTGGCGGCAAAGTCGGTAACCGGATCAAGCCAGAGGCCGGCCAGGTGCAGGGCCTCGTCGACCTCACGGGCAGCCGTGGGGCCGGTGGAGGGGTCGCTCCCGGTGGCGGCCACCCGCCTGGCATTGTCCTTGGCCAGCTGCCAGTTCACCGGACCGTCTGAGGAAGCACTGAACATGGCCTGGACCTGCTGGAAGATCATGGCCATGGCATTGGGATCGGAGGGCAGGCCTGCGGCTTTGGCAAGTTCAGCGGGATCCATGCCGCCGGCGCCGCCGCCGCCGAACAGGCGTGCAAGCATCTCGGACAGGGGATCCTGCGGGTTGTCCCCTCGGTCGGATGGGTTGGAGCTCATGGGATACCACCGGTCCTGTGGAAGAAGATAGTGCCTTACGGTGCCCGGCGCTGCCGGACATGTTCCCTTTACGTTACCGGCAGTGCCTAATGTGTGTCCTGTACGACGCTGATCGTTCGCTGTAGGCAAAGCCGGGGCTGCGCACCTGCGCGCCTGCACGCACCTGCGCGGCGTAGGCTTGCAGGGTTGGCCGCCGGACCACGGCGCCGGGAACATGCCGTACGAGCGCAGGAAAAGGTTGGTCAGTTGCGCCCCTCTCATGACGACAGCAGTGCCCCCTATGGCAAAAGCGGTGCCGCAGGGAACGCCGGACCCGGCGACGGGCGCCCCGGCATGCCGGTTCCCGCCCCGCAGCCGGACGGCAGCTACTCCGTCTACCCGTACCAGGGGCTGGGGCAGGGACAGCCTGCTCCGGGCCGGCGTACGCCGCGCGCACGGGCAATGCTTGTCTCCGGTGCGCTGGCACTCCTGCTGGGCGCAGCGGCCGTACTGCTGCCGGCACAATACGTAGTGGAATCCCCGGGCCCCACGTTCAATACGCTGGGCAGCGCCGGGGACAAGGACATCATCGAAATCGAGGGGCGCACCAGCTACCCGGCCGACGGCGAACTGGACCTGACCACGGTGTACGTGTCCGGCGGTCCCAGCACCAACATCAGCATTTTCCAGGCCGTGGGCGGCTGGCTGAACCCTGACGACGTTGTGTACCCCACCGAGTTCCTCTACGCCCCGGGAACCACCAGCGACGAGGTGGACGAGCAAAACGCCGCCGCCATGACCTCATCCCAGGAAGCCGCGGTCGCCGCTGCCCTGACGGAGCTCGAGATTCCGTACACGCAGGAACTCACCGTCGCTGCCGTGGTGGAAGGCGCGGCGGCGGAAGGCCTGCTGCAGCCCGGGGACACCGTGCTGGCGGTGGGGGACACCCGGATAGACGGCATCGACACCCTGCGCAACGCGCTGAACGACGTCGGCGGCTCGCCCACGGAGGTCACCGTTCGCCGTGACGGCGCGGAGGAGGTGGAGACCGTGACGCCCGCGCCAAAAGACGCAGGTACCTACCAGCTGGGCATTGAGCTGGCGACCACCTTCGATTTCCCCTTTGACGTCGAAATCGGCCAGGGCATGGAACGGGTGGGCGGACCGTCGGCGGGAATGATGTTCGCGCTGGGGATCATCGACCGCCTCACCCCGGAGCAGCTCACCGAAGGAAAGCACTTTGCCGGCACCGGAACCATCGACGCCGCCGGGAATGTGGGACCGATCGGCGGCATCCGGCAGAAACTCATCGGCGCCTCGGACGCCGGAGCCGAATTCTTCCTGGCACCGGCCGCGAACTGCGCCGAGGTTGTAGGCCACGTGCCCGAGGGCCTGGGCGTTGTCCGTGTTTCCACCCTCGAAGAGGCGCTGGACGCGGTGCAGAAACTGGCTGCCGGCGGCAGTGCAGCGGATCTGCCGCAGTGCACCTCATAGCCGGGCAGCGGCCGCAGGCACTGGCAGGTGCGGCCGTGCCTCGTTACGATCGGGACAAGGTTCTCTCCGGCTCCCTGGAGAAGTAGCAGCGGGAGAGCATTCCAAGGCAGAATGGTCTACGGACGGCTTCCGGGCCATCCGGCGGGGACATGTATGCGACGGGGCACCGCCCCCGGCAGCAAGTCCCTCCGGTGCGGCCGGCAATGCCGCGAGCCGACGCACCGAACGATGAGGTAACTGTGACTTCCGGACCAAACGGCCCATTTTCCCGACCCGGCACGGCCACGTCCAGCGGAAGGCGACGGCGGCGCAGCCCGCTGATTGCCACGCTGATTGTGGTTGCCGTGCTCGTCATTGGCTTTGTGTATTTCTCGCAGGTCTATGCAGATATCCTCTGGTATAACCAGCTGGGTTATCTGGAAGTCTTCTTCAAGGAGAACCTGACCCGGATCTGCATGTTCCTGGCAGCCTTCCTGGTGATGGCCGCTGGTGTTTTCGCCAGTATCCGGGTCGCCTACGTCTCGCGGCCCATCTACGCCCCGGACAGTGCGCTCCAGGACAACCTCAACCGGTACCAGGCCCAGCTGGAGCCCATCCGTAAACTGCTGATGATCGGCATCCCGATTGTTGTGGGCGGTTTCGCGGGCACCGCGGCCATGTCCATGTGGCAGCAGACACTGCTGTTCTTCAACCGGCGGGACTTCGGCAAGACCGATCCCGAGTTCAACATGGACTACAGCTTCTACCTGAACACGCTGCCGTTCATTGGTTTCCTTGTCGGCTTCCTCATCAGCGTCGTAGTGATTGCCGGCATTGCCGGACTGCTGACGCATTACCTCTACGGCGGTATCCGCCTCGAGGAGAAGGGCGTGTTCGTTAGCCGGCCCGCGCGTATTCATCTGGCCGTCGTGGCCGCAGCCTTCCTCATCCTGCAGGGCATCAACTTCTGGCTTGACCGCTATGACACGCTGCTGAGCACCTCCGGAACCTGGACCGGTGCCCTGTACACCGATGTCGAGGCCGTGATCCCCACCAAGGCCATCCTGGCCGTGGCATCGGTCATTGTCGCTGTCCTCTTTATCCTTTCCGCCGTCATCGGGCGCTGGCGCCTGCCCATCATCGGTACCGCCATGCTGATCATCACGGCCATCGTGGCCGGCGGCGTTTACCCCTGGATTGTCCAGCGCTACCAGGTGCAGCCGTCGGAGCTGAGCCTGGAACGCGAATACATCCAGCGCAACATCGATATGACGCGTGAGGCCTACGGACTGTCGGACACCGAGGTCATCCCGTATGACGCCACGGTGAACGCCAATGCCGGCGCCCTGGCCCAGGATGCGGGCACCACCACCAACATCCGTCTGCTGGACCCCAACGTGGTCTCCGACGCGTTCAGCCAGCTGCAGCAGTTCCGCCAGTACTACCAGTTCCCGCAGACGCTGAACGTGGACCGCTACGAGATTGACGGCGAAGTCCAGGACACTGTGATCGCGGTCCGTGAGCTGAACGTCGGCGGCGTGCCCTCGGGCTGGGTGAACGAGCACATCCTCTACACCCACGGCTATGGCGTGGTGGCCGCACGCGGCTCCACGGTTGAGGCGGACGGCAAGCCCAGCTTCATGGAATCGGGGATCCCCTCCACCGGTGTGCTCACCGAAGGCGGATCCTACGAGCCGCGCATCTACTTCGGCGAGAACTCACCGCAGTACTCTGTGGTCGGCGCGCCGGAAGGCACCCCGCCAGTGGAAATCGACCGTCCGCAGACCGGCAACTCGGAGGAGGAGTCGCAGACCACCTTCAGCGGCAACGGCGGCCCCAGCGTGGGCAACCTCTTCAACCAGCTGGTGTACGCGATTAAGTTCCAGTCCACCGAGCTGCTGCTTGCGGATGCCATCAATGAGGAATCCCAGATCCTGTATGACCGGGACCCCACCGAGCGTGTGGAAAAGGTAGCACCGTACCTGACCGTTGACGGCAACGCGTACCCGGCCATTGTCGACGGCCGCGTGAAGTGGATCGTGGACGGTTACACCACCAGCAAGTACTTCCCGTACTCCACCCAGCAGGAGCTGCAGGACGCCACCACCGACTCGCTGACTCCGGGAGCGGCAGCCCTGCCGCAGGAACAGGTCAACTACATCCGCAACGCGGTCAAGGCCACCGTTGACGCGTACGACGGTTCCGTCACGCTGTATGCCTGGGATGACGAGGATCCGCTGCTGAAGTCCTGGCAGGCGGTATTCCCGTCCACCCTGAAGCCCTACAGTGAGATGTCTGCCGATCTGATGGCACATGTCCGCTACCCGGAGGACCAGTTCAAGGTCCAGCGCGAACTGCTGGGCAAGTATCACGTGACTGACCCGGACTCGTTCTACAAGAACGACGACGCGTGGAGCGTTCCCAGTGATCCCACCGGCGGCAACGGCAACGTCAAGCAGCCGCCGTACTACCTCTCCCTGCAGATGCCGGGACAGGACGAGGCCACGTTCTCGCTGACCACACCGTTCATCCCGTTCGTGACGGAGAACGGCGAGGCCCGCAACGTGCTGTACGGCTTCCTCTCCGCAGACGCGGATGCCGGCACCGGCGAGGATGGCGTGAAGGGTGATGGTTACGGCAAGTTGCGGCTCCTGGCCCTGCCCACGGACACTGCTGTGCCGGGCCCCGGCCAGGCACAGAACACCTTCAACTCCGACCCCACGGTGTCCAACGCGCTGAACCTGCTGCGCCAGGGTGCATCTGAAGTCATCAACGGCAACCTGCTCACCCTGCCGGTCGGCGACGGCATCCTGTATGTCCAGCCGGTGTACGTCCAGTCTTCGGGCGCCTCCTCCTACCCGACCCTGCAGCGGGTGCTGGTCAACTTCGGCGAGAAGGTCGGATTCGCTCCGACGCTCGACGAAGCACTGAACCAGATCTTCGGCGGCGACTCCGGTGCGGAAACCGGCGACACCGGGAACGTCGGCGCTACCCCGGAAACCCCGGGTGCCGGCGGAGACGCAACGGCCGCGTCCGAGCTGGCTACAGCCCTCGCGGATGCAGGCAAGGCGATCCGGGACGGGCAGGCTGCCCTTGGACGCGGTGACTTCGCCGCCTACGGGGAAACGCAGAACCAGCTCAAGGACGCCATTGCACGGGCCACCGCTGCGCAGGAACAGCTGGACAGCGCGGCAGGCGACACCGCCGGCGACGGTGCCACGGCTGAACCCAGCGACGCTGCCACCGATTCGGCTGACGGTGAGGGCGGCGACTAGGCGCGTGAAATGATCCCGGTTTGCGCCGGGCCCCCGCGGCGGGTAGAGTTGAGTATCACGCCGCGGGGTGGAGCAGTTCGGTAGCTCGCTGGGCTCATAACCCAGAGGTCGCAAGTTCAAATCTTGCCCCCGCAACCAAGGAAAGTCCCCCGAGGATCCGCAAGGAACCTCGGGGGACTTTTGTTTGCCCTTGCTTGCCAGGCCCCAGGCCCCAGGCCCCGCCGGGTCCCGGGAACGGTTACGGGGATCCGGACGCATGGAGGCGCCCGAACAGTTTCCGTACGGCACGGCCCGTTGCCGGTGGGCGAACTACACTTCCCCCATGGGCCATACCCCCGCAGCACGCGATCCGGACCGCGGTGAAACCCTGCTGCAGAAACTGGACCGCAACTGGACGGACCTGCTGCAGGAACTGCGGGTCCTGCAGACCGGTATCCAGATTTTGACCGGCTTCCTGCTAACCCTGCCGTTCCAGCAACGTTTTGCCGAACTAACCCGGGTCCAAGTGGCCATCTACCTGTGTCTGGTCGTGCTGTCGGTACTGGTCACCGCGGTACTGATCTCTACGGTGGTCATGCACCGGACCTTCTTCCGGCAGGGGATTAAACGGGATCTGGTCCGGAGTTCGGACGTCCTGCTGCGCGCCACCCTGGTACTGGTCGGCCTCATCCTGATCGGCACCATCGGGCTGATTTTCGACATTGTGCTTTCCGGCATGGCCGGAGCCGTGGCGGCGCTGGCGATGGGTGCAGCAGTGGGGCTGCTGTGGCTGCTCCTGCCGCTACGCCTGCGCCGCCGGGCACTACGCAACCGCAACCGCAATCACAGCCGCCAGTCAGCCATCCGCAGACAGCCGAAGGGCGGGCACCCCCAGCGGGGTGCCCGCCCTTCGGACGGCGGCGGAGGGAACGGTCGGAGTTAGTCCTCGATAGCGGACTGCTTGCCGCCGGAGGCGGACTTCAACGCAGCGAGGCGCGCTTCGACCTCGGTCTGCTCGCCGAGGTCCTCGAGGCTTTCGAACTGGGCGTCCAGGCTGGAGGACGCCAGCTCGTTGGCGCCGCGCACACGGGCTTCCTCACGGCGTATTTTCTCCTCGAAACGGCCCACCTCGGACGTTGAATCCATCACGTCGATGCTCTTCATGGCATCATGCATCTGGGTCTGGGCAGCGGCATTGCGGGACCGGGCAACCAGCTCGTCCCGCTTGCTGGTGAGCTGATCCAGCTTGCCCTTCATCTGGTTCAGGCCGGTCTTCAGGCGCTCAACGATCTCTTCCTGGGAGGCAATGGTCGGCTGGGCGCCCTTGGCCTCGTTTTCGGAGGCGATCTGGCGCTGGATGGCTACCTTGGCCAGGTTGTCGAACTTCTCAGCGTCGACGGCGTTGCCCGCGGCGCGGAACTCGTCGGCCTTGCGGGAGGCGGCCAGAGCCTTGTTGCCCCAGTTCTGCGCGTTCTGGATGTCCTCGTTGTAGTCGTCCTGGAGCATGCGCAGGTTGCCGATGGTCTGTGCGACGGCGCTTTCAGCCTCGGCAATGTTGTTGCTGTAATCCCGCACCATCTGGTCGAGCATCTTCTGCGGGTCCTCGGCCTGATCGAGGATGGCATTGATATTGGCCTTCGCCAACTGGGTGATACGTCCGAAAATCGACTGCTTAACCACGATGTCTGCCTTTCAATCTGCTGTGTGTAAGTACTGCCCCGCACCGGCCATGAGACCCGTACGGTACATCTTGGTGCCCTTCCCGCGCATCCGCCCGGGTGGATCAGAAGTTGCCTCCCGAGGATCCGAAACCGCCGCCGCCTCCGCCGAAACCGCCGCCTCCGCCGAAGCCGCCGAAACCGCCGCCGCCCCAGCCTCCGCCGTGGGAGCCGCCGCGGAGGATGGAATCAATCAGGATGCCGCCCAGGATGGCACCGCCCATCCCGTTCCCGCGTCCGCCGCCGAAGCCTCCGCCGAATCCGCCGCCACCGAAACCGTCGACATCCTGCTGGGCCATGTCAGCGGCCTGTGCTGCCAGGGCGTTGGCCTGCTGGGCATAGGCCAGGGCACTGACCGGATCGGAGGACTGCATGGCGACAGCCTGCTGCAGGTTGCGCTCGGCCTCAGCCAGGCGGGTGCGTGCCTCACTGCCCACTCCGCCGCGGCGCGCCCTGATGTAGTCAGAGGTGCCGGAGATCTGGGCCTGGGCGGCCATGATGGCGTGCTGGAGGGAGTCCCTTGCCCGGCGCTCCTGCTCCTGCCGGTCGCGGATGCCTTCCAGCGCCGTGTCGAGCTGGGTGTTCGCGGTTTCCAGCCGGCGGAGCAGCTCCACCGGATCATACGGGCCGGACTGCATTGCCTGCTCCACCTCCTCCAGGGCTGCCCGCACGCCGGCCACGGGGCCGGCGAGGCCGGGGGAGGCCCCGGACGCGGAGAATGCATCTGCCTGGGCGAGATCCTGCCGGGCATCGGCCACGGCCCGCTGCAGCTCAGTACGTGCTGCATCCAGCTCCCGGGACCGCTTGTCGATCGCGTCCAGCAGCACATTGGCCTGATGGACGGACTCTTCGGCAGCGCGGACCAGCACCACCGCACCGGAGGTGTCCTGTTCAGCGAGTTTTTCCTCGGCCTCTGCGGCGGTATTGGTGACGAAGGCGAGGCGTTCATTGGCCTGGTCGATGTTGTCACTGACCTGCTGTACCGCCGTCGCCGCGTAGCGCGAGCGCAGCGCGTCCAGAGTCGCGGCGGCAGCACTGAGCCGCGCGGATGCCTGTCCGGCTGACTCGCGGGCGGAAGCCAGCGCGGCCGGCGCGTTCTTCTCCAGTTCCCGCAGGGCATCGAAGTCCTCTTTATGCGCCTGCAGGGACTCGTTGACCGCTTCGCACCGGCGAATGATTTCCTTCAGCCAGCTCCGCTGCTGTGCTTCGGTGTCGGGGATGTGGTCATCCAGCTGCTGCTGCAGCTTAAAGGACTCGCCCATATGGTTCCGGGCAGAGGCCAGATCCTCCGAGAAGGTCGCGACGGCATCCTCGCCGTAGGCGGCCATGGCAAAGCCCAGTTCCTGCTCGCTGGACTTGATGGCATCGTCTGCGGCAACCAACAGGCTTCCTGCCCGTTTCCGCAGGTCGGGAACGCTCATGGTGTCCAGCGGGTCCACCGGTGCGGCGGGTCCCTGGCGCCGGCCCGGTTCCAGGGTCCCGGCGTTCTTCTTCCGGCGGTTACGCATCAGCAGGGCAGTGCCCACACCGCCGGCCACCACCAGGCCGCCTACCACCAACGGGGCAATGCCCGAGCCGGAACCGGCGGCCGCAACGTCCCCGTCTCCTCCGCCGGCAATGTCCTCCAGCGATTCTGTCGCGGCCACTGCCGAATCCGCCCATTGGGAGGACGTAATGTTCTGTGAACCCAACAGGGGATCGGTGGCCGCCGCCAGGATGGCATTCCGCCGCTCCTGGTTCAGGACGCTCTGGTCGCCGGTGGAAACCTGGATCTTCCGGTCCGTTGTGGCAATGCTGAGCAGGGCCTCCCTGGCTCCCATGCCCTTGCTCTCCACTACATCCCGGGACCAGGCGACGGGATCTGTCGGGCTGGTAAAGGAGTCCACGTAAACCACGTACAGGGTGTACCCGGTGCTGTCCTGTACATCGGCAATTGCCTGCTTCACCTCTGCGGCGTTGCTCCCCAGCACATCGGCGGGATCCACAACGTATTCTCCCGGCGGGATGGTCACGGGGGATTCCGCCGGAACAGCGGGGGCAGCGGGCAATGATCCGTGAATCGCCAGGGGAGGAACGGTATGTGCCGGTACCGTGCCGGCGAAAGCCGCCGCCGGAGGCACGACCGCCAGAGCACCCAGGCCTAGAATGGCTGCCAACCTGTACCGTGACCGCATAAATAATCCTTTGGTTGCATCTCGCCCCGGGTTCAGGTCCCAGCAATCGTTGGTACCGATTCTAGGGGCCGCCCTATGCGGCGTCCACCACGTCAGGGCCCCGCCCCTGTCTCCGGACGGTGGCCGCACCCCTGTCTGACCTGCCCGTTTACCGTCCGGAGGTCGAACCTGCTGTCTACCGGACATTCGGGGTTTTCACAGCCGATGTTCAGCATCCATCCTCATATGTCCCAGCAAGCGCTGTCATAGTAGGTACAGAACGTTGTGGCTACACCATGGGTACATCGAACTTCGAAAGGACAGCCCACATGACTGAGCACCACGGGGGAAACGACGGCGCTGCACGCCCGTTGCCGCCCCGCCCGCCGGCACCGCCGTCCTCCGCCGGCTCCGCCCAGAGCGATCCGCAGACCGGGCCGCAGACAGGACCGCTGACCGAGCCGCTGAACGACCCGCTGAACGACCCGGCAGCACATGGTGCCGGTGAGAACGCCGGCACGGATGCCACTCAGGGCGCGGAAGCGCACGGCTCATCCCCGCAGGCCCCGTCAGCGCACGGCGCCACCCCTTACGGGCCGCAGACCTTCGGCGAGTCCACCGGCAGCTCGTTCCAGCAGCCCCCGGCTGCTTCGCCGTCGGGACGGTCCACAGCAAAAAAGTTCGGCGCCGGAACCCTGGTCGGGGGAATGCTCCTTGCCGGGCTCGTCGGCGGCGGTGTGGCAGTGGGTGCCAATGCACTGATGGATGACGGGAACGGAACTGCGGGCCAGGCCGGCCAGTCACAGACCGTTGTGGTTAACAATGAAGACAGCGTCAATGCGGTCACTGCGGCAGCGGTAAAGGCCTCCCCGAGCGTCGTGACCATTGAGGTTGCCGCCTCGGGCAGCAGCGGCACGGGCTCCGGAATTGTCCTGGACGATGACGGGCACATCCTCACCAACACCCACGTGGTGACCCTGGGCGGTCTGACCGGTGACCCCGGCATTGAGGTCCAGACGTCCGACGGGCGGGTGCTGCCGGCCACCATCGTGGGCACTGACCCCGTCTCCGACCTTGCGGTCATCAAGGTGGACGGAGCCAACCTGACGCCGGCGTCACTCGGCGACTCGGGAAACCTGAACGTCGGCGACACCGTGATCGCCATCGGTGCCCCGCTGGGGCTGTCCGGCACGGTCACTGACGGTATTGTGTCCACGCTTAACCGGACCATCAGCGTTCAGTCCTCCGCCGCTCCGGAGGGGGAAACGGACAGCTCGGAGGAACCCGAGGATGACGGCTTCGGCTTCCGGTTCGCACCGCCGGACGGTTCCTCGGAGAACCAGTCCTCAGCGGAGAGCTCGATCTACCTGAACGTGGTGCAGACGGATGCTGCCATCAACCATGGCAACTCCGGCGGTGCCCTCGTGAACACTGACGGGGACGTGATCGGCGTCAACGTGGCCATCGCCTCGGCCGCCTCAGGTACCGCGGGTGAAGACAGCGGGAACATCGGCGTTGGATTTGCCATTCCCATCAGCTACGCGGAACGGGTAGCGGAGGAGATTATCGACAACGGCTCCGCGACGCACGGATACCTCGGGGTTTCCGTGAAGCCGGCCACGGCGTCGAACTCGTCCTCTTCCTTCACGGTGGGTGCAGAAGTAGCCGAAGTGGTTCAGGGGTCACCGGGGGAGAAGGCAGGACTTCGTGCCGGTGACGTGGTGACCTCGGTGAACGGTATCCCGATCACCGATGCCCAGTCCCTGACCGCAGCCATCCGGATGCAGCCTGCCGGTGGTAAGGCCACCGTGGACTACACCCGCGGAGGCAAAGCCTCCAGCACCGAGGTGACCCTCGGGGATTCCGCCAGCCAGTAACCCGGACCGGGTGGACCAGAAAACAGGACGAAGGGCTGCCCCGGACGTATCCGGGGCGGCCCTTCCGCCTGTAACGGGCACAATGGCCTTCCGGGGTGTGATTAGCTTTAAACGCACCGCCCAACGGGCGGGAACGTCGGCAGGAGAACCTCCGGGCCGTCGGGAACTGATCTTCCAACCGGAAAGGCCGGAATGCAGGACTCAGCCAACCGTCCGCTGAATATTGTTGTCTTGGTAAAGCACGTCCCCGACGCGCAGTTCGACCGGCACCTCACCGGCCCCGGCCATACCCTCGACCGCTCGGAGAGCATTCTCTCGGAACTGGATGAATACGCCTTGGAAGCCGCGCTGACCCTGGCCGAGGCCCGCGGCGGCGAGGCAGCCGGAAACCGGGTGACTGCCCTCGCCATGGGGCCCGAAGCCGCCGTCAATGCGGTCAAGAAATCCCTCCAGATCGGCGCCTACACCGGGGTCCACCTGTGCGATGCCGCCCTCGCCGGCTCCGATGCCGCCGGAACGTCCCTGGCGCTGGCCGCCGCCATTGAATCCGTAGCCCGGACCCTGGGCCCGGTGGACCTGGTGATCACCGGCATGTCCTCCACAGACGGCGAAACCGCTCTTGTCCCTGCGCAGCTGGCCGAGCGCCTGCAGCTGGCCCAGGTCACCTTCGCCTCGGAACTTGAGGTCACTGACACGGACGGCACCGCCATGGTGAAGGCACGCCGCGACGGCGACTCCTTTACGGAAACAGTCGAGGCACCCCTGCCCGCACTGGTCTCCGTGACGGATCAGGCCAACGAACCCCGGTACCCGAATTTCAAGGGCATCATGGCAGCGAAGAAAAAGACCATCACGGTCCTCTCCCTCGCAGATATCGGCCTCGAGCCCTCGCAGGTAGGTCTGGAGGGTGCCTGGACGTCGGTTGCGGCATCGGCGCCGCGGCCGCCGCGCGCCCAGGGGACCGTCATCACTGACGACGGTACTGCCGGCGTTCAGCTGGTGGACTACCTCGCGGCGCAGAAACTCATCTAGCGCACCCGATCATTTCTAACCGGCGCCGGTCACGCGCCACCGTCCACGTCCCAAAGGAGCGCATTCATGGCGTCCGTTCTGGTTTTTCTAGATGTCCCCGATCTACCCCTGCCCCGTGCCGCCCGTGAACTGCTGACCTTGGCCGGCAGCATAGGAGAGCCGGTGGTCGCCGCGGCCCGCCGCCCGGACCCGGAGCTTCTTGCCGCTTTCGCCTCCTATGGTGCGGGCAAGGTTTACGAACCCGCCGGAGAACTGGACGGCGTCCTGGTGGCTGCCAAGGCCGGTTTCCTGGCGGCCGCAGCAACGGCTGAACAGCCGGCGGCCATCCTGCTGGGCAACTCCTTTGAAGACCGCGAGATTGCCGGACGTACCGGCATCAAGCTCAGTTCAGGAGTTGTCACCGATGCGGTGGCGGTTGCCCCGGACCTGGCCGTGACCAAATCCGTCCTCGCCGGTTCCTACACCTCCACCTGCCGCGTGCAGAGCGGCACGCCCATCATCACGGTCAAGGCCAACAGCATCGAGCCGGCACCGGAACAGGAAGGCGCTCCGGCTCCGGAACTGGTCGAGCTGCCGGTGCCCGAACCCGGTCCCGCCGCGCGCGTGACAAGCCGCACCGGCAAACGCGTCAGCGGGCGTCCGGAACTTTCAGAAGCCCGGGTGATTGTTGCGGGCGGACGCGGCGTGGAAGGAAACTTCGGGCCGGTGGAGGAACTGGCGGATCTGCTCGGCGGCGCCGTGGGTGCCTCCCGCGCCGCCACCGATGCAGGCTGGATCGAGCACTCGGCGCAGGTGGGCCAGACCGGCAAGACGGTGTCCCCGCAGCTGTACATTTCCGTGGGTATCTCCGGTGCCATCCAGCAGAAGGCCGGCATGCAGACCGCCAAGGTCATTGTCGCCGTGAACAAGGACGCCGACGCGCCCGTGTTCGAAATTGCGGATTTCGGTGTCGTCGGGGACCTGTTCTCCGTGCTGCCCCAGGCCGCCGAAGAGATCCGGAAGCGCAGGTCCTAGGATGGCGTCTGCGTCCGTCTCCACGCCGGCCCGGGTCCTGGCCTTCGCTGCCCATCCGGATGACATCGACTTCGGTGCTGCCGGCACTGTGGCCCGCTGGGCACGCGACGGCGCCGACATCACCTACTGCATCATGACCTCCGGCGACGCCGGCGGGTTCGATCCGTCGGACCGCTCCAATGTGAGCGGGCTGCGCCGTGACGAACAACGGGAGGCGGCCCGGCAGGTCGGTGCCCGGGACGTCGTGTTCCTGGGCGAGCGGGACGGCTACCTGGAGGTTAACCATGCGGTCATTGCCCGGGCGGTGGAACTGATCCGCCGGGTCCGGCCGGACGTGGTTCTGTCGATGCATCCGGAACGGAACTGGGACAGGCTGCAGGCCAGCCATCCGGACCACCTCGCCTGCGGCGAGATCGTGACCCGTGCCGTCTATCCGGCCGCGGAAAACCCCTTTGCCTATCCCGAACTGGCGGAGCAGGGCCTCGAGGCGTACAAAGTGCCGTGGCTGTGGTTCTACGGTGCTCCCCGCGAACGCGAAAACATTGCCGTGGACGTCACCGGGACGGTGGACGCGAAGCTTGCCGCGATCCGGGTCCATGCCAGCCAGCACCCGGATATTGACGGCATGGACGCCACCGTCCGCCGGCTCCTGCAGGAGAACGCCCAACGGCATCACCTGCCCGAGGGCTCCAGTGCAGAGGTTTTCCACGCTGTTGGCGTGAACACAGAGCAAACCATCGCCGGTTTTTGACCGCCGGCTCGGCCCCGTCCGGGACACCGGCTACCGGCATCCGGCCCGGACGGGCGGACAGCTAATGGCTAGGGACGGACGCCGGTGGCGATCAGTGTGTCGGTGTTGAGCTCGAAATCATCGCCGAGCTCGGCCAGGAATGCCTGGCGTACCCGTTCCACGGCCGCCGGATCGGCGGGCAGCAGCGTCCGGTAGGTGCTGCCCAGCACCAGCGACCAAGCCAGGGAACCGCTGAGCTGCACCCGGCCCGGGGTGGGCGCCACAGTGACATCCTGCAGCCCCAGCCCCTGCAGCCAGGCCGTGAGCTTTTCCACCGAGTCCAGCCGGCTGAGGTTCTCAACGGCGGGATGGGCGGCGGTTTCAGCCAGGTCCGGACGCTCCAGCCGGCATGCCTTCCACAGCAGTTCGTTGAACTGCGTTGCAGCGCCTTCCTGCCAGGTGCTGAGGGCAAAGCGTCCTCCGCTGCGGAGCGAGGAGACCAGGCCGGCAGCGGCGGCGTCCATGTCCGGGAGCAGGAACACCGCATAGGCGCACAGCACTGCGTCATAGGGGGCCTCTGCTGCCCACTCGGTAACATCCGCCTTCGCCAGCTGCACGCTGTTGAGCGAGAGGGTGTCTGCCTTGGCCTGGGCCAGTGCCAGCAGTTCCCCGCTGAGATCCACCCCGTGCACCTCGCCGTCCGGCCCGGCGAACTGTGCCGCCGGGATGGTGGTGGCTCCGCTGCCGCAGCAGGCATCCAGGACCCGGTCACCCAGGGCTATGTCTGCGGCCGCCACCAGGGCGTTGCCCATCGGATTCCACAGCGACGGGGCGAGGCGTTCGAAGTCGGCTGCGCCGTCGTCGTAAGTGGCCCCGAGCGGGTGTTCAGACATGGGTGGATCCTTCGCTAGAGCTGGGCGCCGGCGAAGCCGTGCTGGCGCCAGGCTTCGTAAACGGCAATGGAGGCGGAGTTGGCAAGGTTGAGCGAACGCAGCGACGGAAGCATGGGCAGCCGTACGCGGGCGGTGACATGCGGGTCCTCCTTGACCTCCGCCGGCAGCCCGACAGACTCGCGGCCGAACATCAGGACGTCACCGGCACGGTACTCGATATCGGTATAGGAGGTATCGCCGTCGGACGTAAACGCGAAAACGCGTTCCGGCTGCAGCGTATCCCAGGCGTCCTGCAACGTCTTGTGCACATGGAGCACGGCGAGGTCGTGGTAATCCAGGCCCGCCCGGCGCAGCTTGGAATCCTCCAGGCTAAAGCCCAATGGCTCCACCAGGTGCAGCTCGGCGCCCGTGATGGCGGCAAGGCGGATGGCGTTCCCGGTGTTGCCCGGGATTTCAGGGGTATGGAAAAGGATGCGGAACACAGCTATATCCTATGCCCGCGTACCCGGGCCGGGCCGCATCCGGTCAGCGCGACGAGGCGTCGATGAGCGGTGCCAGCACCGGCAGCTGGACAACGCTGGGTGTGGGCCCCTCGGCGAAGAAGCGGCGCAGCTCACGGACCAGCCCGCCGGGGTTGGCCACGTGCAGGGTGGCGGGCGCGGAGCGGCTGAGGGAGGGCGGATAGTCAATGATCGGTTCAAACGGGTTACCGTTCGGGCTGTGGAGGACCAGCCAGCCTGCAACATTGCAGTCCGGGAAGCGTGACTGCAGTGTACGGACAGCGTCGGCAAGGCGGAGGGTGGAAACTTCCCGCCCGCGGTGCTGCAGGTGCCTGCCGTCCCACCGGTAGTTGCCCGGAGATGCCATCAAAGACCCGAGCACGGCCATGCGGTAGCCGCCCAGCAGTACGTGCCCGACGTCGAGGTTGCCTCCGCCCGGGCCGGCGTCCGGGATGTGGAGGCCGTTGACCAGGCGTGCTGCCGGGTATTCGTCGAGCAGTTCCCGGTCCAGCAGCCGAATAGTGCGGTTCTCGGCATCAAACCGTCCGGCGGCGGCACCGAACCGGGACAGTAAACCGGGACGGCGGGGAGACCCGTGGACCTGCTGGCCGGCCAGTGTCAAGGGAATCAGGGGCGGGTTGCGCGGGGAGAAGTCCGGGACAAAAACGGGCGGGGTGTCCAGATCCGCAGCAGGGGTCCTCCCGGCGGTGTTTCCGGCCGCAGCACGGCGTGCTGCGGGGTTCGCCGGTCCGGGGGTACCGCCCGCGGGGCGGCCGGCACTGCCGCTGCCACTGCCTCCGCTGCCGATCGTCCGGTCATAGGATTCCTTCTGCCCCGGATCGGACAGGACGCGGTAGGCGTTCGTCACGCGGTGGAACTTCTCGCCGTCTCCGCCGTGGTCCGGATGGGTTTCCCGTGCTGCCTTCCGGTATGCCGATTTGATCTCCGCAGCTGATGCCGCTGGAGTCAGTCCCAGGACCTCATAGAGTGTCGGGCCTGACGGGCTCACGGCGGTTCCTTTCGGGCGGGGATGCTCGGGCGGGGCTAAGTGGAGCAATTCTACCGACTGTCCGGATTCCTGCAGCGCATCCGGTGCACATCGCAGGGGAGCCCGGTTGGGGGAAGGGCGGCGGGAAGGGCAAGTGCCGGATGATCAGGAAAGTCTCAGCCGCCCGAATCGGCAGGAGCCGCCATGACGGTTAGAATTGGCTGGTGCCCGTGTATCTAGATCACGCGGCGACCACGCCGATCTCGGCTTCGGCCCTCGCCGCACTCACCACAGAACTCAGCCGCAGCGGCAACCCCTCGTCGCTGCACGGTTCGGGCCGCCGCGCCCGGATGGTCGTGGAGGAATCCCGCGAGATCCTTGCCGCTGCCGCCGGCTGCCACTCCTCGGAGATCATTTTCACCTCCGGCGGCACGGAGGCGGACAACCTGGCGGTCAAGGGACTGTACTGGACCCGCCGGGATGCCGATCCCCGGCGCACCCGGATCCTGGTCTCCGGCGTTGAGCACCATGCCGTGCTGGACACCGTTGAGTGGCTGGAAAAGCATGAGGGCGCTGTTCCCGTGTGGATTCCGGTGGACAGCGACGGGGTGATCTCCCTGGACGCGGTCCGCCGTGAACTTGAAGCCAACGCTGATTCCACCGCCCTGCTGACGGCCATGTGGGCGAACAACGAGGTCGGGACGGTCCAGGACGTGCGTGCCCTGGCGTCGCTCGCCCACGAATTCGGTGTTCCGGTGCATTCGGACGCCGTGCAGGCCTTCGGTGCCCTGCCGGTGGATTTCCGGGCTGCCGGCCTGGACACGATGGCGATCAGTGCCCACAAGATCGGGGGACCGGTAGGCGTGGGCGCACTGGTTGTGGGGCGCGCCGTGAAACTCACTCCGGTCCTGCACGGGGGAGGGCAGGAACGCGACATCCGTTCCGGCACGCTGGACGCGGCAGGCATCGCGGCGTTTGCCGCCGCCGCGCGGGAGGCCGTGGAGCACCTGACCGATGAGGCAGAGCGGCTGCGTACCCTGCGGGACTACCTGATCACCGGCGTCGAACGGGCCATCCCGGCCGCCGTCCTGCGCGGGGCGCGCGACGGCGACGGCGAGGGCCGCCGCCTGCCCGGCAACGCCCACTTCACCTTTCCGGGATGCGAAGGGGATTCGCTGCTTTTCCTGCTGGACCTGGCGGGCGTTGAATCCTCCACCGGCTCGGCCTGCACCGCCGGTGTGCCCCGGCCGTCGCACGTTCTGCTGGCCATGGGACTGAGTGAAACCGAGGCCCGCGGAGCGCAGCGGTTCAGCCTCGGGCATACAACCACGGCTGAAGACGTTGACACGTTACTGCAGGTACTGCCCGAAGCGTATGAACGGGCAAAGAAGGCCGGCATGGCCGGACACGTAAGCAGCATCCAGACAGCAGGAACAGGTTTTATTTCATGAAGGTTTTGGCAGCAATGAGCGGCGGAGTGGACTCCGCCGTGGCAGCGGCGCGGGCAGTCGAGGCAGGGCACGACGTCGTCGGCGTCCACCTCGCGCTGTCCCGGATGCCCGGGACCCTGCGCACCGGCAGCCGCGGCTGCTGCACCATCGAGGACTCCCGTGACGCGTGGCGTGCCTGCGACATCCTGGGTATTCCGTACTACGTGTGGGACTTCTCGGAGCGGTTCAAGGAAGACGTGGTGGATGACTTCGTCGCGGAATACGCAGCCGGCCGCACACCGAACCCGTGCATGCGTTGCAACGAACGGATCAAGTTCGCCGCACTGCTGGAAAAGGCGCTGGCCCTGGGCTTTGACGCGGTCTGCACCGGTCACTACGCCAAGGTCCTGACCAATGCGGACGGCAACCCGGAACTGCACCGTGCCGCCGACTGGGCGAAGGACCAGTCCTACGTGCTCGGCGTGCTGACCGAAGAGCAACTGCGCCACTGCATGTTCCCGCTGGCTGAAACTCCGTCCAAGGCCGAGGTTCGGGCTGAAGCGGAGCGCCGTGGCCTGTCGGTGGCCAACAAGCCGGACAGCCATGACATCTGCTTCATTCCCGACGGCGACACCCGCGGCTGGCTTGAAGAGCGCATTGAAATGAGCGAGGGCGACATTGTGGACGAGACGGGCGCAAAGCTCGGCACCCACCCCGGCGCCAATGCCTACACCGTGGGCCAGCGCCGCGGCCTGAAGCTGGGCACCCCGGCCTCCGACGGCAAGCCGCGCTTTGTGCTGGAAATCCGGCCCAAGGAAAACAAGGTCATTGTCGGACCGGAGCAGCTGCTGAACATCGACCAGATGCGCGGCATCAAGATTTCCTGGGCCGGCCGGCCCATCGCCGAAATCGGCAACCGGTCCACCTTCGACTGCATGGTCCAGGTCCGTGCGCACGGGGATCCCGTCGCGGCCACCGGCTGGATGGAAGACACCACGGACAGTGAAACCGGAACCGCCCGCGAGGAGCTGGTGGTCCGGCTCACCGAACCGATGCGCGGGGTGGCCCCCGGCCAGTCGATGGTGCTGTACCAGGGCACGCGCGTGCTGGGCCAGGCCACGATCGACTCCGCACGCTCCCTGGAATGGAACCCGGCAGCCGTCTCCTGACGGGTTCCGGTGCGGCCGGTCCGGAGAGGGCAGCGTAACCTGCTCCGGCCGGGGCGCCGCTACACCCTAAACTGGACGAATGAGCCAGACAGGACCTATGAGCAATTCTTCGGACGATGAGTTCGATCCGCGCGCAAGTTCCCTCTCCGGGAAGGTTGCCGATGACGTGATGGCGGAACTGCTTGCCATGCGCAGCAGCATCGATAACATCGACGCCACCCTGGTCTATCTGCTTGCGGAGCGGTTCAAGGCCACGCAGCGGGTGGGCCACCTGAAGGCTGAGCACAACCTTCCTCCGGCTGATCCCGGCCGTGAGGTGGCGCAGATAGCGCGCCTGCGCCGGCTGGCCGAGGACGCGCACCTGGACCCCGCCTTTGCCGAGAAGTTCCTGAACTTCATCATCCGTGAGGTCATCCGGCACCATCAGGCCATCTCCCAGACCCGCAACGGCGGAACAGATGCCGCAGCATCCTGACCCGGCCGGGCCTGCTGCCCGCCCGGAGGCGGTGAGCGGCACGGTGGCCGCGACGGCCCTGGGCAGCTGGCCCGGAAACGACCCGGTGGAATCCAGCCGGGTGATCCGCGGCGAACTGGGTGCCCCGCACCTTCCCTTCCTGGCTGAACTCCCGCAGCGCGGTCCCGGAGCGGATCCCGTGGGACGCAGCGCCTCCCTGCTGGTGGACATTTTCGTGGACACCCAGCCGCACGGCTGGCGGCTGGTCGAACGCCCAGGCAAGGACCACAGGAGGGCAGTGTCGCTGCTCAACCAGGACATCAACGCCCTGGCCGACGTCGCCGGGGAACACCCGGGCGGGGACCTGAAGATTTCCCTGCGCGGACCGCTCTCGCTCGCCGCCAACCTGTACCTGCACAACGGCGAGCGGGCGCTTTCCGACGCCGGAGCCCGCCGGGACCTGCTCCAGTCACTCGTCGCCGGGGTGGGATCCTATATTTCCCGCGCTGCATCATCGGTTCCCGGAGCACAGATCACCATCCAGGTGGATGAACCGGAAATAGCCGCGGTGCTGGGCGGCGGCATTCCCACCGCCTCCGGATACCGCACGCTGCGCTCCGTGCCGTCATCGGAGGTCTCCGCCGCCTGGGAACAGATGTGCTCAGCAATAACAGCCGCCGGAGCGGACACGGTGTTCGCCCTGCCCCGGGCGGACGCGTTCGGTCCGCTGCGCAAGGGCACCAAATCACCGTTCGAACTGGCCCGGCAGGCCGGGGCGCAGGGCGTCGCGCTGGCGGCCGACTCCCTGACCGCCCGCGACTGGGAGGGCATCGCCGAGGCAGTGGAAGATGGAGACCGGGTGTGGCTGGGTATCCTGCCGGTTCCGCGTGAGGGCGGTGAACTGCCCCAGGTCACCCGGCTGGTGGAGAGTGTCCTGCGCCCGTGGAACAAGCTTGGACTTCCCGCCGCGAGCCTGCCCGCGCTCCGCCTGACCCCCGCCTCCGGCCTTGCCGATGTGTCGCCGGAAACAGCCCGCAGGGTCCTCACCCGGCTGACCGGAACAGCTGCCGCACTGGATCAGGTGGTCGGCGAGGGCTAGACCCGGTGCTCCCTAGACCCGGTGCTCCCACCTGTCCGGTTCGACGTCGCCGGGCAGGACGCCGTCGAACGGGCGGAGGGCGTAGTGAAACATGCCGTCGTATTCGAAAACGGTACCCAGCTGGCGTTGGATCACCTGTGTGCGGATCCGGAAGGATCCGGCAGCCTCATCCCACCACTGCTCAACGTGCGCTTCGGCCGCGGCAAAGCCGGGCAGCGGCAGCCGCAGCGGGCCCAGGAAAAGCCGGCTGGCCGGGGAATTCATCCGCAGATGCCCCTCATCCGTGACCTGCAGAACCAGGTTCGTGGCCAGATTCCGCTGCCTGCCCAGATAGTCCGTCAGGACGCCGGGTGCAGTGAGCACCGTTGTGTCTTCGAAAATCCGTGGTCCCGCGGGGAATCCGAAGGAGCGCACCGCCGTGAGTGCCTGACGTCCCCAGGGATCGCGGTGCGGGTAGTTGCGGATGGTGAACGGAACCTCGGTTCCGTAGTCAGGGAAGAAGGCGTTGGAGACCGGAACCAGCCGCAGCAGGGGCCGCAGCCACGGACGCGGACATCCGGCCCGGGCGAAGATGCCGCTGCCTGCTCCGTATTGGCCGGCCCCCTCGCCGGGATCGAAGTAGTCCTGCAGCTCAGGCTGCAACCGGGCATAGTCTGCGCCCAGGACCTGCCGGTAAATGGACGCGGATGCCATGGCTAGAGCCTTCCTGCTGCCTTGAGCCGGATATACATGTCGGCCAGTTTGGGCGCCAGTTCGTGCGGCGGTTCGTCCACCACCTCGGCTCCCATGGCGCGCAGCTGCTCGGTCACCGCTGCCCGGTCCAGGAGGGCACGCTCGGCTGCTGCGGCGCGGAACACCGCCGGGGTGCTGCCACCGGCGGTGCGCAGATCATTCAGGCCGGGGTCGCGGACCGAGGCCACAACAACCACGTGTTTCTCCAAAAGTCGGGGGAGGACGGGGACCAGGCCTTCCTCCACTGCGCCGGAATCCAGGGAGGTGATCAGGACCACCAGGGACCGGCGCGCCGTCACGGCGTGCACGGCCCCGGGAAGAAGCGAGAAGTCCGCTTCGATAAGCTCCGGTTCCAGGGGGACGGCGGCGTTGACCAGTCTGCTGAGCAGGTTGCCTTTGCCGCCGGAATCCACGCGGGCGCGGACCCTGCGGTCAAAGGCGAGGAAATCCACCCGGTCTCCTCCGCCGGCGGCGAGCACACCCAGCAGCAGTGTGGCCTCGATCCCCGTGTCCAGCCGCGGCTCATCATCTATCCGGGCGGCGGAGGTCCGGGACGTGTCCAGAAGGAGGACTACCCTCCGGTCCCGTTCCGGACGCCAGGTCCGCACCACGGTGTCGCGGCGGCGGGCGGTGGCTCGCCAGTCAATGGAACGTACGTCATCGCCCCGGACGTATTCACGCAGCGAATCAAACTCGGTACCTGCGCCGCGAAGCTGCACGGAGGCGTTTCCATCCAGTTCACGCAGGCGGCGCAGCTTGGACGGCAGATGCCGTTTGGCGTAAAACGGCGGGAGCACCCTGATCTCACCGGGCAGGCTGAGGGTCCGTTGCCGGGCGGCCAGGCCCAGGGGACCGAAACTGCGCACGCCGATGTACCCGCTGCGCAGGACACCGCGGCGGGAGGGTTCCAAATCGACGGCCATCCTGCGTGCCTCACCTGCGGGGACGGTGAGGCGCTGTTCGGGGTTGCGGGCCCCGGCGGAGGGCTGCCAGCAGTCGCGGATTACCGCATGCAGCGCCCTGCCGCTGCCGTTACGCACCACCAGCGCGCTGAGGGCGGACTCGGTCAGGCGCACACTGTCCGGTAGCTGCCGCTGGACCTGCAGCTTCTTGGGGGACACTGCCAGCAGCAGGTCGGCTGCCGCCGCCGCAGTCAGGAATGCCAGCCACAGCAGGAAGGAAGCGGCGCCGGGGTACAGCACCACCGCAACGGTTCCCAGAGCCGCCAGAAGGACGAACCGGCCGGAGACAGCCATGCGCGCGGCCCCGGCTACCGGGGGACCGGGACGGTGGAGAGGATGCTTCCCAGCACGTGGTCAGCATTGACCCCGTCCATCTGCGCTTCGGGGCGCAGGGACACACGGTGCCGCAGGGCGGGAAGCGTCAGCGCCTTTACATCATCGGGCGTCACGAAGCTCCGGCCCGATAGCCAGGCCCACGCGCGGGAGGTATTCAGCAGCGCCGTGGCGCCGCGGGGTGAGACCCCGAGCTGGAACGACGGCGCCGAACGGGTAGCCCGGACAATGTCCACAATGTAGGCCAGCACCTCCGGGGCAACGGATACTTCGGATACAGCCTTGCGGGCCAGCTCCAGGTCGCGTGCCGAGGCCACTGCCCGGACACCGGCAGCGGCAAGGTCGCGGGGATCGAAGCCGCTGCTGTGCCGGCGGATCACTTCAATCTCGTCGTCCCTGCCGGGCAGATCCAGCGTCATTTTCAGCAGGAACCGGTCCAGCTGGGCTTCCGGAAGGGGATAGGTTCCCTCGTACTCCACCGGGTTCTGCGTGGCAGCGACAATAAAGGGCTCGGGCAGCCTGCGGGTGGCGCCGTCAACCGTGACCTGGCGTTCCTCCATGGCTTCGAGCAGGGATGCCTGGGTTTTGGGCGGCGTCCGGTTGATCTCGTCGGCGAGCAGGATATTGGTGAAGACGGGGCCTTCCCGGAAGGAGAATTCCGAGGAACGGCCGTCATAAATCAGCGAACCGGTGACGTCGCCGGGCATCAGGTCCGGGGTGAACTGGACCCGTTTGGTGTCCAGGTCAAGGGCGGCGGAGAGGGTACGGACCAACAGTGTTTTCGCCACGCCGGGGACGCCTTCCAACAGCACGTGTCCCTTGGCGAGCAGCGCGATGATCAGCCCGGTGACAGCGGCGTCCTGTCCCACCACCGCCTTGGCAACTTCCTGCCGCACCTGTGTCAGCGCGGCGCGGACCGGGTCCTCTCCGGGCGGAAGCGGAGGTGCCGGTGCCGTACCGTCAGCCGCTCCGGGCGGCACGGGGTAGGTATCGAACTGCTGGCTCATGATGAAGTGGCTTCTTCCTCTAGGTCGTGCAGGTCCTGTGCCCAGCGGACCAATTCGGATCCGGTGCCGGGCCTTTGCTGGTTGAGAAGTATGTCGGTTTCCGCGTAGCTGCGGCCGGTCGCTTCGGCTGTGGCGCGGGTTACGGCCTCGGTGCCGGCTCCCGGTCCCAGCCGCAGGTGGGCAGCCAGCCGCGTCATGGCCGCGGCCCGCAGTGTGGCGGCGGCATGGTCCACTGCCTGGCTGTCCTGGTAGAGGCGGGCCCGCCCTTCAGCCGTTTCGGCAGACCGGACGACTACCGGCAGGGGCTCCTCCGCCAGCGGACCGAGCCGCCGGCCGCGCCAGAAACCGGCAAGCGCCGTTACGAGCACAAGCCAGAGCATCAGCGGGCCGACCCATGCCGGCAGATAGGCGAAGGGGTCCGCAGGCTGGTCCGTGACGGGGATATCGGCCGGAACGGCCCGGTACCACACCAGCGTTTCGTCAGGGCCCAGGGTCCGCAGCGTAAGCGCGGCGTTGCCCTCTGATGCCAGCGCTTTGTTGGCGATAAGGTCCGGGCTGCCCAGCACAACCGTGGAGCCGTCACGGGTGGCGGCGTAGGAGCCGGCAGCTTCACCGGCGTCGGATTCACCCCCTTCCGTGAACGGAAAACAGGTCACCGGACCGCGGTAGGTCCGGCCACCGGTGGCGACGCTGCCTGCAGCGAGTGCATCCTCGTTCCGGCACCCGGACTCAAGGAGGTGCTGCCCGGGATCGGCGGGCAGGAGCCCGGCCTGGCGGATGTCCGGGGCGATGGCTGCGAGCTGCGCGAACGTGGGGGCAACCAGCACTGTCCGGCCTGCGGCGTCCGCGAGCTCCTCCATCTGGCTGTTGTCCAGGAACCCGTTGGGGTCAAGGTAGAGCAGTGTGGCGCCGGGATGTTCCTCCAGCGCAGTCTGTGCTTCGTCAATGTCCTGCGGCTGCAGTACCTCCACGCCCTGGCCGGAGAGGATCTGCGCAGCGGCCATCCCGCCGTCGGGTGCCGGATTATCCGGTGAGAGCGCAACTCCGTCCGCGTCCGTACGGCCCCACAGGGAAAGCGCCACCATGCCGCAGAGCAGAAGGATGAGGAGAATGACGACACGGTGCTGCCGGAACCAGCCAGCAGCCCTGCGCAGGGGAGTGCGGTGCCCTGCAGCTTCGCGCTGATCCGGCACCGGCTGATCCGGCACCGGCTGAGCCGGGGCGCTGCCGGTGCCGTCCGGCCCGGGGGAAGCATCCTGCACGGGGGATGTGCTCATCGGGGTACCGCCATTCCGGGCAGGGAAGCGGAATCCGCCATGGCCGGCCGGGTGTGCATCAGGGTGGAATCCAGTTCAACGGCGCGCTGGTAGTCCGAGGCGCGGGCTGCCTTGTCCCCGTAGAGAATCTCATCGAAGCGATGACCAAGCCATGCGATGTCGGTCCCGGAACCCGGGAAAGCACCGCTGAGGCTGGTGGCGGCTTCAGCCGCTGTCCGCGCCGGACGCACCTCGAAAATGACGCGCTCCTCCGCGGAACGGACCATGGCGCGGAAGCGCTCCGCAACGGCTGTATCCCAGCGCTGTTCCGACGCTGCTTCGTCGGCGCGTGCCCGGTGGTCGTTCGCAGTTTCCACCAGATCCGAGCCGAACACTTCGGACGTTTTCTTCTTTTTTGCCTTTGCATTAAGCCGCGGACGGACCACCAGCACCAGGACCGCGATCAGGACGACGGCGGTCGCCGCGAGAATCAGGACCCCGGGGCCGGTGCCGAGCCCGCCCAACCCGTTCAGCACGTCGCCGAGCCAGTCGAGCACGGACTGGAGTACACGCTCCGCCAGGCCGGGCTTCGCCTCTTCATAGATCCGTCCGGCCAGCTCCTCGCGCGCCCAGTCACGGGCCTGGTCCGCGTCCGGCTCAACGGGAACGTCTCCCGGCAACCGGACAGGCAACCGTTCGAGAGGAAAACCGGCCGGGAGCCGTACGGGGAACAGCATGCCTAGGGCATACCCATGGGAGGCCCGACGGGTGCCTTACGCGACATAGGCACGGCGTGGCGGCCAGGAAGGAAATCGGGGTCCTGGGTATGCGGACCCTCCTGGTCCTTCATCAGGGCCAGATCGAATCCCTCGCGCCGGATGCGCAGGTCCACATACAGCAGGGCCGTGACTGCGCCCTGGAAGGCATACCCGACGGCCGAAACGAGCAGGGTGACGGCGATCAGCAGCACACTGCTGGCCACGAGGGCGGCCGGGTCCTCAGTTGATGCGCCGGCGAAGCCGATGATGAAGCTGAAGGGGATGGTCAGGATCTGCGTCAGGATGCCGACGATCATGCTGGTGAGAATGAGGATTCCGAAGGTACGCCACCAGTTCCGGCCGGTTAGCTGCCAGGACCGTGCGATGGACCGGAAGATGCCGGTGCCCTCGAGTACCAGTGCTGCCGGGGCCAGTGCAAGCTTGACCGATACCCAGGCGGTGACTGCCGCCAGGGCCAGCACGGCTATCACCACCACGGCAATCCCGGCATCTCCGAGCAGATAGATGATCAGGCTGAACAGCAGGACTAGGACGGTAACCGCAACCGCTGACGCTGCCAGCAGCACCAGCGCCAGTCCGGCCAACCGGAGGATGCTCCGCCGTGCAATCCGCCACATCTGGCTGAACCCGGTCCGCAGGTTCAGGGTGGCCCGTGCCACCGGGACCACCAGCAGGCCCTGCACCACCATTACTCCGACCAGGGATATAATGCCCAGCCCGACGAACCCGGTGAGCGCCCCCAATACCGGGCCGGCCAGCTCATCATCCGAGGCGCCGCTCAGCGCTGCGTCCTCGAGGGTGGAGATCATGCCAAAGCCCAGTCCGACGGTCAGGGCCGTGATAATGCCCTGGATGAGCAGTGAGTTACCGAAAGCGGCAAGCACGTTCCGGCGGCAGGCCTGGAACGCACCGTCCATCATTTCCCCTAGTCCGAGCGGGCGCAGCGGAATGATGCCCGGCTTGGGCGGCGGGGTATAGCCGTGCTGCTGCGGAAAGCCGGGGCCGGCAGCGGCATAGGGATTCGGGCTGTCCCAGGCGGAGCCCTGCTGCGGCTGTGCCCACGGGTTCGCCGGCGGCTGCTGCGCCCCTCCCTGCGGGGACTGCCATGCGCCGGGCGGCGGAGGAGCAGGATTCCACGGAGCGGCGGGGGGCTGGTCCTGAAGGCGGGGCGGCGGCGGGCCCGGCACGGGCCCCTGTGGTCCGTCTTGCTGACCCTTGTGTTCTTGCTCGCTCATCTTTACCCGTATCCCCCTGCAGGCAGTTGACTTTGTTACCTCGACTATAGTGACAGCGCGGTCATTCGGCATCCGGGGCGAGCCGCGGCCGGATTTGTGTCGCTTAGGATGATAGGGATTGACTTAGGCGGCTTTGCACGCCTGGGGGAGCGGCAGCCGCTATGACTGCTGACCCCGGCGCGCGGTTGCGCGCGGACGGACGCAAGCAGTGAACAGGGAGTTATGAAGGCACGCATACTGGTCGTAGACGACGACGAAGCCCTTGCCGAAATGATTGGCATAGTGCTGCGCAACGACGGATTCGATCCGGTGTTCTGCGCAGACGGCTCCTTGGCGCTGGATGTTTTCCGCAACAGCAAGCCGGACCTGGTGCTGCTTGACCTCATGCTGCCGGGGATTGACGGCATTGAAGTGTGCCGCCAGATCCGCAACGAATCCGACACCCCCATTGTGATGCTCACCGCCAAGGCCGACACGGCCGACGTCGTTCGCGGACTCGAATCCGGTGCCGACGACTATGTACCCAAGCCGTTCAAGCCGGCGGAACTGGTGGCCCGTGTCCGTGCCCGGCTGCGCCCGGGGGACCAGAAGTCACCCGAGACCCTGCGGATTGGTGAAGTGTCCATCGACGTGGCGGGACACTCCGTGTCCCGGGGCGGGGACAACATTTCGCTGACCCCGCTGGAATTCGACCTGCTCGTGGCGCTGGCCCGCAAGCCGTGGCAGGTATTCACCCGTGAAATGCTGCTGGAACAGGTGTGGGGCTACCGCCACGCCGCCGACACGCGGCTGGTCAACGTGCATGTGCAGAGGCTCCGCTCCAAGATTGAACGCGACCCCGAAGCACCCGAGATAGTACTGACGGTGCGCGGTGTCGGATATAAAGCGGGACAGAGCTAAGTTGCCGGGTTTCCTGGCCGGGGCGGCCGGGAAGTCCGAAAGAATTGCCAGGGCCCTGGAGCATCTTCGACGCCTGCGGCATTCCTTCCGCCGGGCCACCTTTCACCGGATCGCCCGCCTATGGCGGCGGTCCCTGCAGTTCAAGACGATCATGTCCACGCTGCTGCTCGTGGCGCTCGCCGGTGCCGGCATCGGCGCGTTTCTCTCCCATCAGATAGCCGGGTCCCTCTACGAGGAGCGGCTGGCCCAGTTCCGGACCGAAGCCACCGCCGGCCTTTCCAATGTGAAGGACAACTTCCGCGAGACCACGGCCACGGACAGGGAGAGCACCGACCGGCTGGTCATGGACACCCTTCCCCTGCTTGAGGGCAAGGGCGCCGACGCCCAGCGGACATACCTGCTGACGCCCCTGCCCACCTCCGACCCCCTCTATGTCCCCTCGTCGGTGAACACCGGAAACATCACTGCCAGCGGCATCCCGGTGGCGCTCAGCGATGCGGTTGCGGCCAGCGCCGTAGGGGACGCTGAGACGGATTACGTGTACTGGGCGCCGCTGGAACTTGCCCACGGGGAACCCGGCATCGCCTTCGCTACGAAGGTCACGCTGCCCCCGGACAGCGCCGAGTACGCCCTCTACCTGATCTATGACCTCTCCTCCATGCAGGAAACTCTGGATGACATCCACCGGATCCTCTGGATCGCGGGTTTCCTCCTGCTGGCCATCAGCGGAACCATTGCCTGGGTGGTCACCAAGGCGGGCCTGGGCGCTGTCAGCGACGCAGCGGCCGTCTCGGAAAAGCTTGCCGCCGGCGAACTGCAGGAGCGTATGGAGGTCAAAGGCGAGGACGAAGTGGCGCGCCTTGCGGCATCGTTCAACCACATGGCCGGGACCCTGCAGGACCAGATCACCCAGCTCGCGACGCTTTCACGCATGCAGCAGGTATTCGTCTCCGACGTCTCGCACGAACTGCGCACCCCGCTCACCACGGTGCGGATGGCCGCTGAGGTGCTCTATGAGGCGCGCGAGAGCTTCGACCCCATGTACCGGCGTTCCACGGAACTCCTCTACCACCAAGTGGAACGGTTCCAGGCGCTGCTCGCGGACCTGCTGGAGATCTCGCGGTTCGACGCCGGTGCAGCGGCGCTGGACCTGGAGCCCACCGATGTCTTCCACATTGTCCGCGATGTCATGGACGCCACGGAACCGCTGGCGAACAACAGCGGCTCCGAGGTGCTGGTGGTATCCAAGGAATCCAGCTGCGTGGTGGACGCCGATCCGCGCCGCATCGAACGGATCCTGCGCAACCTGCTGGTCAACGCGCTGGAGCACGGCGAAGGAGAGCCGATCGAGATTGCCGTGGCGGTGAACGCCGATGCGGTGGGCATCGCCGTCCGCGACCACGGTATCGGCATGACTGAGGAAGCCGCCGGCCGGGTCTTTGACCGTTTCTGGCGGGCGGATCCGGCCCGGGCGCGCACTACGGGCGGCAGCGGCCTTGGACTGTCCATTGCTGCCGAAGACACCCGGCTGCACGGGGGCCGGCTGGAGGCCTGGGGTGATCCGGGCAACGGGTCATGTTTCCGGCTGACCCTGCCGCTCCGCCACGGAGGGACGTTCGACTCGTCTCCCGTGCCGCTCTCACCGCACGACGCCGGGGGCCCCCGCGCACTCAGCGCGGCGGCCGTGACCGCCGAGGAGGAATCGGATGTCTTGTAGCAAGAGCACGCCCGGGCAGGACAGGCGGCCCGTGCATGCAAAGGCGGCACGGCTGCTGGCGGTCCTGGTCGGCTCCGCCCTGTTCCTGGGCGGGTGTTCATCAATACCGACGGTGGGCCCCGTTGGTACGGCGTCGGCCGAGAGCGGCAGCGAAGCGCAGACGGAAGCCGTGTTCTCACCCGAGGGCCCGGCGCAGGACGCGTCCCCGCAGGACATCATCCGCGGTTTTATGGAGGCGGGAAAAGGCGCTACGGACGATTACAGTGTTGCGCGCCAGTTTCTGAGTCCGGAACTGGCCGAGGCCTGGTCACCGGGCCAGAAGGTTACCGTCTACCGCTCTTCGCGCATTGTTGCCATGCCCGAACCCAACCTTTTCCAGATCCAGCTTGAAGTGCAGGGAAGCGTCAGCTCGCAGGGCGTCCGCACCGATGTCCCGGAGGGCAGCACCGAGACCATTCCGGTCCGGCTCGAGGAAGTGGACGGACAGTGGCGGGTGAGCGGCATCCCCGACGGCATCATGCTTTCTTCGGCCACCTTCCCGCTCGTGTTCAAGGCGCACAACCTGTATTTCTATTCAAGTGATTACCAGTACTGGGTGCCGGACACCCGGTGGTTCATCCAGCGTCCCGGCATAGCAGCCAACATCGTCAGTGCCCTCCTCGTGGGGCCGGCACCGTATCTGGAAGGCGCCGTCGTCAGTGCGTTCCCGGCAGGTACCGCCCTGGCCCGGGACGCCGTCCCCGTAGCCTCAGGCGAGGCGTCGGTGGACTTATCGGAACCCCTGTCCGAATCGTCGGATCTGAACCGGCAGCAGATGGTGAAGCAGCTGGAAGTAAACCTGCGCGGACTGAACAACGTCACCTCTGTGAATCTGACAGCCCAGCAGCGCCCGGTGGACCTGGGCAAGGGGAACGGCGAGGTGCAGTCGGCAATCAGTGACCCGTCCGCGGGTGCAACGCAGATTGTGGTCTATCAGGGAGAGCTTGCCTTCTACAGTGACGGCCCCGCCGACATTGAGGATGTGCCGTCGGTGGCGGAGTACTCCCCGCGCAACCCGGCCATGTCCTCGGACGGCGAAACCATAGCGTTCCTGGACGGCGGGCAGGACACTCTTCTGGTCACCGGGCGGGGACAGGATGTCCGGACCGCCGCTGACGGCAGCCGGTTCACGGCGCCAAGCGTCGACAACCGGCAGTGGGTATGGACCTCACGGCCGTCCGGAACCGGATCCGAAGTGCTGGCCATTCCACCGGGAGGAAACCAGGACTCCGCAGCAGTGCTTTCAGCTGCGTGGCTCGAAGGCCTCTCGGTTACGGAGGTACGGATTTCCCGGGACGGCAGCCGGGCTCTTTTCGCCGCCGGGCAGAATGGCGACAGCGCCGTGATGATTGCCGGAATTGTCCGTTCCCCGGAGGGCGTCCCGATGTCCCTGACCGCACCCCTGACGCTGCAGGTCCCCGGGGATGCCGGCGCCGTGAACAGGGTGAAGTGGGCTTCGGAAGATACCGTGGTTGCCGTTCGGGCAGGTGCGGAGGAGGGCACACCGGTCATCCTGGGTGCGGGACGGGAGCCCGAACTGCTGGCGTCCAAGGAGGGGATCGAAGGCCTCAGTGCCGGAAACGGGGTTGAGGACATCTTCATCCAGACCGATGCCGGCATCTTCAACAAGGTCGGCAGCAGCTGGCCGCTGAGGACCGAAGGAGTGCGGGACCCCGCCTTCCCCGGGTAGGACCGGCCGGCGAATACGGCTTTTCCTCCACAGCCTCCGGCCGGCGCAGCGCGCAGGCCGGCCGGCCCGCCGAAGGCCCCGGGAAGCGTCGGTGTTTCCTCCGGGACGGGCAAGTCTGGGTGGATGGTGAAACTAACCGCACAGGTGGCAAAACTACCCGCACGGCTGGACAGGCTGCTGTTCTCGCCTGCAGGCCGGACAGCGGCCGAGGCTGTCACCGGGCTGGCCGCCGCCGTGGCGCCTGTTTCCTGCGTTGTCTGTGAAACGCCGGACCGGAGCCTGTGCAGCGGCTGTGCGGCGGGAATCCGCCGGGCCACGCTGCATCCCTACCCTGCGGAGGAAGGTGCGGCCGCGCTGCCGGCTGCGGAACCGGAGCCCGGATACCTCCCGCCGCAGGACCGCAGCAGGGAAGACACCGGTTTTGTCCCTCTTCCGGTGCTTGCCGCGGGAACCTATGCCGGAGGACTCGCCCGGACGCTGCTCGCCTTCAAGAACCGGGGGCACACGGACCTTGCGGTTTTCCTTGCACCGGTACTGGCGGGCGCGCTGCATGCCGCAGTGCGGAGTGCCTGCCCCGAGCCGGGCGCTCCGGATGTGGTGCTGGTGCCCGTGCCGGGTACGCCGCGGTCACTGCGCAAACGCGGTTACCAGCCGCTGATGCTGCTGATGAGACTGATTGAACGGCGGCGGCTGCTGCCTGCAGGGTCCAGGCTGGCGTCCCTCGTCAGGCACGCGCCCGGCCCGCCGGGCATTTCGGCTGCCCGTTTCCGGGGCCTTGACTTCAGCCGCGGGCGGGTGGCCGGTCCGCAGAAGGGGCTGGGCCGCTCCGGCCGCCGCCGCAACGTACACGGCTCCATGACCGCCGGACCCGCCGGGAGTCTGGAGGGCTGCACCTGCGTGGTGGTGGATGATGTCCTGACCACCGGGGCAACCCTCGCGGAAACGGTACGGGCGCTTCGTTCCGCGGGAGCCGTTGTTCGCGGGGCCGTTGTCATCGCCGTCACACCTGCCCCGGCACGTAACACTTCTCCCTCCTCCGCTGCGGTGCCGGGGAGCGCGGCAGCCGGTAACGGAAACGGAATCACGGGACGTGAATAAAGGTCGGCGGTGATCTAACGTGTTGGTATGGATAGCTTCAAGAAGCGGAGTTATCCTGCGGCAACGGCCGTGAAGGAAACTGGCAGCGGCCGTTGTTGTGTCACCGAATCTATTGGAGGGCACCATGGAATTCATGATCAGCGGGCGCAATGTTGCAGTATCGGACAGGTTCCGCGAGTACGCCGAAGAGAAGATCGGCAAGGTGGAAGCGCTCGGCGACAAGGTCCAGCGGGTGGAAGCCCGAGTGACGAAGCAGGGCAACGTTCGTGATGCAGACAGTGCCCTGACTGTGGAAATCACCGTCACCGGACGCGGCCCGGTTGTCCGCGCCGAGGCAACGTCCGGCGACAAGTTCGCAGCCTTCGACCTCGCCTACGGCAAGTTGCTCGAACGGCTGCGCCGGGCCAGCGACCGGCGCAAGGTCCACCACGGACGCCACGCCCCGATTCCCGTCCGGGTAGCCACCGCTGATCTTGGTCCCGTAAGTACCTCCGAACCGCTCCACGAACAGGTTGCCGCCGCGGCGGAAGCGGAAGCAACCGAGGCCGACACAGCCGAGAATGAAGACGCTGCCGGCGACTGCCCCGTTTTGATTCGGCGCAAGGTTTTCCCGGGTGCCCCCATGAGCCTTGACGACGCCGTCGACAACATGGAGCTGGTCGGCCACGACTTCTATCTGTTCGTGGATTCCGCGACCGGGGCGCCGTCGGTGGTCTACCGCCGCCGCGGCTGGACCTACGGCGTGATCACCCTGGATTCAAAGTGCGCCGAGGGCATGGAGGATCCGCGGGAGGAAACGCGCGGATACCGCGTCACCGAAACCGGGGAGCGCGCCACAGCCTGATCCCGTCGCCCACGGGCCCGCCCGCCATCTTCCGGGCGGGCCTAGGATGAGGGCATGAGAACCAGACTGTCGCTCCGCCAGGCCCGCCGGGCGGCACTGTCGGCACAGGGACTGGCCCGTGAACGGCCCGCCGGCCTTGTTAACGCAAGGCAGGCGGGCCGTATCTTTGAGCGGCTGGCACTTCTGCAGATCGATTCAGTGAATGTCCTGGCACGCAGCCACTACCTTCCGCTGTTTTCCCGGCTCGGCCCCTATGACCGGGCCATCGTGGACCGCATGGCCACGCGGCGGCCCCGGCGGATGGTCGAATACTGGGCGCATGAGGCCAGCTTCGTGCGTCCGGACCTTTTTGCCGATCTGCGGGCTGTTCAGCGGCGCACCTGGATGACTGCCGGTTCCCTTCCTCCCGATGTGGCGGAGGACCTCCGGGAGCGGGTCCTTGAACTTCTCGCCACGTCGCTGCAGCCGCTGACGGCCCGGCAGACAGCAGAGGCATTGGGTCACCGGCAGGTCCGGGACGCCGGGCACTGGGGGTGGAACTGGAACGCGGTCAAACGGGTGCTGGAGGATCTGTTCGCCTCCGGCCGCGTCAGCTCCGCGGGCCGCACTGTGCAGTTTGAGCGTCTGTATGCCCTGACGGCGGACGTGCATCCGGCTGGCGCGGCAGCCCTGGAACCCTCCGATCCGGAGCAGGCCGTTCTCCGGCTGACAGAGGCCGCGGCCAGGGCGCACGGCATCGCAACCGCCCGGGGGCTCGCCGATTATTTCCGCCTGC
The DNA here is from genome assembly GCF_022869865.1 of Arthrobacter zhangbolii. Taxonomy (NCBI): domain Bacteria; kingdom Bacillati; phylum Actinomycetota; class Actinomycetes; order Micrococcales; family Micrococcaceae; genus Arthrobacter; species Arthrobacter zhangbolii. Next base: position 2,526,238 of record NZ_CP094984.1, on the reverse strand, counting down.
CCCAGCGTGCTGCCGCAGGGGCGGCAGAGGAACTGGTCCGGAAGGGGCTACTTGAGAAGGTGTCGGTTGCGGACTGGAGACAGCCGGCCTACCTGCACGTCGAGGCGGCCATCCCCAAAACAGCTGGCGGCCGGGCACTGCTGAGTCCTTTCGACTCGCTGATCTTCGAGCGCCGGAGGCTGCAGGAACTGTTCGGATTCCACTACCGGATCGGGATCTATACACCGCCGGCGGCCCGGCAGCACGGCTATTACGTACTGCCCTTCCTGTTGGGGGAGGAACTGGTGGCCCGGGTGGACCTCAAAGCGGACCGTGCCGCGGGTATGCTGCTGGTGCAGGGAGCCTTCGCCGAACCCGGGGCTCCGTCAGCCACGGCGCGCCAACTGGCCGCGGAGCTTGTCCTCATGGCACAGTGGCTTGGGCTCGACGGGATTGCCGTCCGGCCCGTGGGGGATCTGGCTCCCGCGCTGAAGCTGGAAGTATGCAGGGAATAAAGGTCAATGGGGAACCACGGACCAGCACCATACGTCTCTCACGTAGACTGGGGACGCCAGATTTCGGCAACACTAGATTGGGAGCAAATCAGTGGCATCACTACTCGAACGAGTTCTTCGTACCGGCGACAAGAAGACGCTGAAGACACTGCGTAACTACGCCGACGCGATTAACGTGCTCGAGGACGAGTTCAAGGGCATGAGCGATGCCGAACTCAGGGGTGAGACGGACCGCCTCAAGGAGCGCTACAACGACGGCGAGTCTTTGGACGACCTCCTGCCCGAAGCGTTCGCCGCTGTCCGCGAAGCCGCCGGCCGCACCCTGGGCATGCGCCACTTCGATGTCCAGCTGATGGGCGGCGCTGCCCTGCACCTGGGGAACATCGCCGAGATGAAGACCGGTGAGGGAAAAACGCTCGTTGCCACCGCACCGGCCTACCTCAACGCCCTGACCGGCCGGGGCGTGCATATCGTGACGGTAAATGACTATCTGGCGGAGTACCAGTCAGACCTCATGGGCCGTGTTTTCCGTTTCCTGGGCATGACCAGCGGCTGCATCCTCTCCAACCAGGACCCCGCGACGCGGCGCCAGCAGTACGCCGCGGACATCACGTACGGAACGAACAACGAGTTCGGCTTCGACTACCTGCGCGACAACATGGCCTGGAGTGCCGCCGAACTGGTGCAGCGCGGACACCACTTCGCCATTGTTGATGAAGTGGACTCCATCCTCATTGACGAGGCGCGTACCCCGCTGATCATTTCCGGTGCCGCGAGCGGTGACGTCAACCGCTGGTACACCGAGTTCTCCAAGGTCGTGACGCGGCTGACGCGGGAGACCGACTACGAGGTGGATGAAAAGAAGCGCACCGTCGGCATTCTGGAGCCGGGCATTGAGAAGGTCGAGGACTACCTCGGCATTTCCAACCTCTACGAGGCAGCCAACACCCCGTTGATCGGTTTCCTGAACAACGCCATCAAGGCCAAGGAACTCTTCAAGCGGGACAAGGACTACGTGGTCCTTAACGGCGAAGTCATGATCGTTGATGAGCACACCGGACGTATCCTTGCCGGCCGCCGGTACAACGAAGGCATGCACCAGGCGATCGAGGCGAAGGAAGGCGTGGCCATCAAGGCCGAAAACCAGACGCTCGCCACGGTGACCCTGCAGAACTACTTCCGCCTCTACGAGAAGCTTTCCGGCATGACCGGCACGGCCGAAACCGAGGCAGCCGAGTTCATGAGCACCTACAAGCTCGGCGTGGTGCCGATCCCGACTAATAAGCCCATGTCCCGGATTGACCAGTCGGACCTGATCTACAAGAACGAAGTGGCCAAGTTCGACGCCGTGGTGAAGGACATCGCCGAGCGTCATGCCTCCGGCCAGCCCGTCCTGGTGGGCACCACGAGCGTGGAAAAGAGCGAGTACCTCTCCAAGCAGCTGGCCAAGGCCGGTATCCGGCACGAGGTGCTCAACGCTAAGAACCACGCCCGTGAAGCGGCCATCATTGCCCAGGCCGGCCGCAAGGGCGCTGTCACGGTGGCCACCAACATGGCCGGCCGCGGCACCGACATCATGCTCGGCGGCAACGCCGAGTTCAACGCCATTGCCGAGCTGGAACGCCGCGGCCTTGATCCGAACGACAACCCTGAAGACTACGAAGCCGCCTGGCCGGACGCACTGGAGAAGGCGCGCCACGCCGTCGCCGCCGAGCAGCAGGAAGTAGTGGAACTCGGCGGGCTTTACGTTCTGGGCACCGAACGCCACGAATCGCGCCGGATAGACAACCAGCTCCGCGGCCGCTCCGGCCGCCAGGGCGATCCGGGCGAGTCACGCTTCTACCTCTCGCTCACCGATGACCTGATGCGCCTCTTCAACTCGGGTGCGGCTGAACGGATCATGAACAGCTCCTCCATGCCCGATGACGTGGCGCTGGAATCGAAGCTGGTCTCCAAGGCCATCCAGAACGCCCAGGGCCAGGTCGAAGGCCGCAATGCGGAACAGCGCAAGAACGTCCTGAAGTATGACGACGTCCTGAACCGCCAGCGTGAAGCGATCTACGGCGACCGCCGCCGCATCCTGGAGGGTGATGACCTGCAGGAGAAGATCAGCTTCTTCCTGGAAGACGTCGTTAGCGCCGTGGTGAACGAGGCGACTGCCGAAGGCCACGGGGACGACTGGGATCTGGAACAGCTCTGGACCAACCTGAAGACGCTGTACCCCATCGGCCTGACGATCGACGAGGTTGTTGACGAAGCCGGCGGAAAGTCCCGTCTTACCCGGGAGTTCCTGCACAACGAGATCCTTTCGGACGCCAAGCTGGCCTACCAGGCCCGCGAGGAGGCTCTCGGATCCGCGACCATGCGTGAGCTGGAGCGCCGCGTGGTGCTTTCGGTTATCGGGCGCAAGTGGCAGGAACACCTGTACGAAATGGACTACCTGAAGGAAGGCATCGGGCTGCGGGCCATGGCCCAGCGCGATCCCCTGGTGGAGTACCAGCGCGAGGGCTTCGTAATGTTCCAGACCATGATGGAATCCATCCGCGAGGAAAGCATCGGCTACCTGTTCAATGCCGACGTCCAGGTCAGTGAACCTGCCGCCCCGGCAGCCAACGCGCTTTCGGGCGTCAAGGATGCCCGCGGAGTTATCGGCACCCCCGTGATTAAGGCGGCCGGACTGGAAGCGCCGCAGCAGCCGGCGAGCCTGCAGTTCAGTGCCCCGGACAGCCAGGGCGGGGTGGAAACCCGCATTGAGCGGACTGCTTCGAAGGGTAAGCAGGCGGACGCGGCAGGTACCCGCCGGGCAGCCCAGGCCGGAAAAGCCGGTGCCAAGAAGGCAAAGCGCCGCAAGTAAGGACCCGGCACCTAGCCGATCTCCAACGCGGTAACCCGCCAGAGCCCGCGCCGCAGCTGAATTCTCAGCGCGACGGCGCGGGCTCTTTCGTGTTCCAGGGCAACCACTGCGCCTTCATAAATGCCCTCGGCCACGGGACACAGCCGGCAGGATCGGATCCGCACGCCCCGGTGCAGCAGCTGCGGATCCGGGCCGGAACCGGACCCCGCAGCGGCTGCTGCTGCCTGTCGCCTGCCCCGCACCAGGTTGGCCCGCAGCTGCAGCCGGTCATAATTCTCCTGGTCCAGCCAGCGGCTCATCTGCTGCAGCGGGCGGACACCCCCCAGCACCTCCAGAGCTGCAAGTGCCACGGACTGGCAGATGGCCCGAACCCGTGCATCGTCGGCAGGGTCGGATGACCAGGCAGCGGCGGCGGCAGCGGATGCAGGCTGTGCCGGTGCTTCCACGCCGTTTGCCGGGGCCTGCCGCGGCACGGCGGGAACCGGTGCCGGGATTTCCTCCCGGGCAGGAGCGCGGTACACGGCGATGGGGCCGCCGTCCGGCGCCAGTTGTGCCAGCTGCGCCAGCTCTGCGGGGGAATCGGGAGCCGGCAGGAATATCACACTGGTCATGGTGCTGTCCTTTCTTGGGGCGTGGGAAGAGGTTCGGGAGCGGGCGCTGACAGTATCTGGCCCGGCAGGATGAGGTGGGGGTCAGGGCCGACGACGGCGAGGTTCAGCGCGTGCCATCGGGGCCAATGTGCCGCTATTTCGGCATCCGTAGCCAGCGGACCCAGCTGCTCCGCGGCCAGGGACCACAGCGTGTCCCCGGCAGCCACCACCACCTCGGCCTGTTCCGTCCGCGGCACCGGAGTCAGGACGTTTCCGGCCGGAGGCTGCGGGGGCGCCGGCCGCCACAGCGGTGAGACGGCATCGTCATCCGGTGCCTTGTCTGCGAAGGGAGCGGTGGCCGACAGCAGTTCCGGAGGCCGGTGGTGACCGGTTGCCGCCGTACCGGAGGCAACCGGTGCCGATACTGCGGGGGTGGGCGCGGAAGCTGCTGCGATTGCGGGGACGCTCCCGGCGGCCAGGGAAAGTCCCAGCACCGCAGCAGCCAGTCTTCGGGCGGGCCCGGGAGCCAGCAGCATCGTCCGGTGTCCGGCTGAGGCCATGCCGCAGCGCACCAGGATGCCGCCCGCTGCCGCGCAGATAAGGCCGCCCACCCACCAAACGGTCAATACCAACCCGGTGCCGGCGGCGCACAGTCCTGCCAGCAGCTCGAATGACTCGGGGGACACCGACGGCCCGGACCGGGCGCCGCTTGCGGGAAGGGCCTGGAGGATTTCCGCACCGCCCCGGAGAAGCAAAAGGCCGAGCGCTGCTACTGCGACAGCGGTCAGTGCGTCGGCTGCCAGGGCCGGGTGGATAACCGGTTTACGCATGGCGTCTCCTCATCGTGGTGGTCCCGGGCAGTCCTGGGTGGTCCTAGGTGGTGCCAAGTGCCCATTTGATGCAGTTTGGTGCTGTTTGGAATCGTCTTAGACAGTTGATCAATGTCGTTGGCCTTTGACCCTGAATGGTCCGTGTGAGGCTCGTGTCTACACTTCACCGCGATAGGTGTCCAGAGTGGTGGTCTCTGCGGGGTGACAAAGCTAGCCTTGGGCGATGCGATGGGATGCCCTGTTCAGGGACATGGAGGCACAGATGGCTGCCGCGGACGAACGTCATGCGGCGGGCGAGATTTCCGAACGCGTTCGCGTGGAGCTTGGCGGGATCAGCCTGCAGGACCGGCTCCGGAGCCAGTCCGGCAGGGAGCTCGTCGTGGACCTTGGCCGGGCCGGAACCCTGCGCGGTGTGCTGCGGCACGTAGGGGCCGGCTGGGTGGTGCTTGAGCGTGAACGCGGCTCGGCACTTGCCGCACTTGCCCATGTGGTATCCGTCAGGGGGCTGGACCGGTTTGCCGAACCTGCCGCCCGCGCCCTGAATCTCGGCATAGCGTCGGCCTTGCGGGAGATATCCCGGGACAGGAGCATTGTCGCGCTCAGACTGGCGGGAAAGGCCTCAGGCGAAGTCCTGCACGGAACGATTGACCGGGTGGGGGCCGATTTCGTTGAACTGGCCGTGGTCGCAGCCGGAGAGGAGCGGCGTCCGGGAAATGTGTCCGCGGTTCATCTCCTCCCGACGTCCGCAGTGGCAGCGGTCCTGACTCAGCAGCACGGCTGGGGCTGAGCAGAGCATCCGTCCTCGGAGGCCCGCCCCGGGGTGGGGCGAGGAAGGGTCAGCGGTCCACCGCGTCTTCCGACGGAATGCCCTGGCGGACCGCGGCGGCGGATTTGCGGTAGGCACGGGAAATATAGTCTTCGAGCTGCTGTGTCTCAACCCGCCACTGGCCGCGCCCGCCGATCTGGATGGCGGGAAGCTCCCCGCTGCGTACCAGGGCGTAGGTCTGTGAAGAGGAAATGTTCAGTACCTCGGCGACGTCGGCCAGCGTCAGGAATCTCTTATCGCCCACGGCACTCACCTTTCGAACCGCACCACTGCGGTTGCACCCGTTATATACCAGCAGCACCAGTCTGGCACCGGCAAAACCGTTCCCCGGGTTATCCACAGATTCAAGCCGGCCCGGAAACCACCGTTTCCTTCCGCGTGTGCGTACTCCACACTGGCCTCAGCCGGCAGGGAATCGTGAGGCGGGAAGTGTCTGGCGGGAAGCGTGAAAAGAAGCATGGGGGAATCGGGGGAGACATGAGTCTGCGTACACGAGAAGAGAAGCCGTCCGCTGCCAGGCTGCGCAGGCCGTCCTGGCGGGATCCACGGCTGCTGCTGGGCATCCTCCTGGTCCTGGGATCCGTTACGGCGGTAGTGACCCTTGTCCAGCAGGCAGATGAGACCACCGACGTCTACGCTGTCCACCGCGATATTGCTCCCGGCGCTCCCATCCGTGCCGAGGACCTCCGTCCGGTACCCGTCAGGCTGGGTAACGCCGGAGACCTGTATCTGCCTGCAGCTGAGGGGGTGCCCGAAAACGCGGTGGCGGGCGCCGTCCTGAGGGAGGGGGAGCTGGTGGCCCGGTCTGCGCTGACAACGCCTGACTCGCTGGACCGCAAACCTGTCGGACTGCGGGTGGAGGATCCGCTGCCCGCCAGGACGGAGGCAGGCTCGCGTGTGGATATCTGGGCTGCCGCACCTAACGGCAGGAACGGGTTCGATGAACCCCGGCAATTAATCGAGGCCGCAGAAATATCGGAGCTGTCCGTTACCGAGTCGGCCCTCGGAGCGAACCGGAACACCGAACTCCTGATCCTGGTCGAGGATGCCGACCTGCCGATGCTGCTGGCGGCCCTCTCCAACGAGGCAAAAATCACCGTGGTACACAACCCCGCCCCCGGCTCGTGAACATCCCCGTTGCCACCGTCGGAACCGCCGCCGCCGGCGTTCTGGACGGGCTGGAACGGCTGCAGGGTCCGGTGACGGTAGTCCGACGGTGCACAGAGCTGACCGAAATGCTCGCTGTGGCGCAAACCGGAATGGTCCGCGCCGCCATCGTGGCCGGCGACGCCGAGGAGATAACTGCCGGCATCGCAGACCGGCTGGGCTCCGCCGGGGTAGCCCTGGTGGCGCTCGCTGACGATCCGATGC